>JAIXZE010000077.1 GCA_027489875.1 Verrucomicrobiales bacterium | reverse complement strand
GTGAAGCCCTTCGAGATCATCACCCACGTGAACGACCAACCCGTCGCCAACGTGAAGGAATTCGAGGCCCAGGTCGGCAAGGGCGGCGAACTCCGCCTCTCCATCAAGCGCATGGCCAAAGGCCGCATCGTCACGCTCAAGGCGGATTGAGGACGACCGCGGAGGCGTTTGAGACTCCTCTCAAACCCCTCCGAGGTAGATCTCATTTCCTCATCCATTCCCGGGGTGCGCTTCGCGACCCCGGGCTACCGGCTCCCAAACCCTCCGGGTTGAAGAGGGCGCTTATGGACACTGCCCCCAAATGGAACGGGGTGGCGACGTCCTCGTTGCCGTTCCAGAGCCATTCCCATGGCGATGAGGACATCGCCGCTCCGCATCCTTTCCAACAGGAGGCAGTGTCAACATGCGCCCGGTCGAAGACGCCTCCGACCGGGATGGTTGAAAAATGCCCCTCACGAGGTGCAATTGGCAACAGACGCGGTTGCTTCCCGGTCTCGGTGCCCCCCGGAACTTTCGAGGCAACCAGCTGATCCAGGGCTCCAACCGCCTTTTTCAGAGGCTCGTTGACCCGCCGGGTGAGGGCACCCGGCCTTCAGTTCCAGAGGCCCCGCTTGAACCATGAATCTTGAAACCCTCCCACCTCACTTCGCCAGCGAGACCTCACCCTCGCCCCGCGCCTCATCCAGGACCGGTCCGGCCTTCTGGCTGACGGATTCGGCGATGCTGGCGACGCGTTGGCCGGGTTCGGGCTTCTCTTCCTTGTTGAAGCGCACGGACACGACGCGGCTCACGCCCTGTTCCTGCATCGTCACGCCGTAGAGCACGTCGGCCATCGCGATCGTGCGCTTGTTGTGCGTGATCACGATGAACTGGCTCTGCGTGAGGAAGCGTTGCAGCACCTTCACGAAACGCAGGATGTTCGACTCGTCCAGCGGCGCGTCCAACTCGTCCAGCACGCAGAACGGTGACGGCTTCACCTGATAGATCGAGAACAGCAACGCCACGGCGGTCATCGTCTGTTCGCCACCCGACAGCAGCGAGATGCTCTGGAGCTGCTTGCCCGGCGGACGCGCCACGATCTCGATGCCCGCCTCCAGCACGTCCTCGCCGTCCACCAACCGGAGGTCGGCCTTTCCGCCGCCGAAGATCTCCGTGAACATGGCGATGAAGTTCGCGCGGATCTTGTCGAAGGTCTCCACGAACATCGTCTTCGTCTCGTCGTTGATCTTGTTGATCACGTCGGACAACTCCGCCTTCGCCTTCACCAGATCCTCGAACTGCGTGTTCAGGAAGTTGTGGCGGCCCTCGGTCTCCTCGTATTCCTCGATCGCCACCAGGTTCACCGGTCCGATCTCATCCAACCGCTTCTGCAGGTACTGCACCTGCTGCGTCACCAGATTCCAATCGGTGGTCGCCCCCGATGCGGCCATGTTGGCCAGCGGGATCGATTCCACCTTGGCCGCGCCCCCGTCCTCTGCGGCGGTGATGCGCAGGCCCTCCGGCTGGATGTCCTCCAACTGCACCTGATACTTCGTGGCGATGCGTTCGCGCATGGCCTGGACCGACATCGTCTTCTGGGCCAGTTCCACGTCGAGTTGGCCGCGTCGGGTCTGCAACTGGGTCAACCGACCGCGATGCTCGCGCAACCGTTCCTCCCGAGTGTGGATGTCCGCTTCGAGCGCGGACTTCTCCTCAAGCTTCGCGGTCACCTGATCCGACACGGTGGTCCGCTCGTGACGCAACCGTTCGACCTGCCGACGGGACTCCTCAATCTCAGCCTCGAACTGCGCCCGGCGCCCGTCGAAGCTGCCCAACTCCGCCTCCAGCCGCTGCGCCAACTGGCCGAGTTCGCGGAGGCGTTGTTCCAGCGGCATCCGCTGGCGGGCATGGGACGCCTGCAACTGTTCCTCCGTCGCCAGCGAAACCTTCGCATCGCTCAACGCCGCATTCGCCGTGTCGCGCGATTGCCGGAACTCCTCCACCGCCGCCGAACACTCGGCGACCCGTTCGACCGACTCGCGCTCGGTCATCTCCGACTGCGCCACCGTGTCCGCCAACCGCGCCCGCTTCTCGATGCCTTCGGCCTCGTGCGAGGTGAGGTTGTCGAGATCGTGAACCGTCGACTCGAACTTCACCCGCAAGGATCGGCGGGAATTCTGGAGGGCATTGAACTCGCCCTGCCGCGTCGCGACCGCCACCTCGTGCTGCCGCAACTCCGTGCGCGCCTGCTCCAGGCTGGCCTGCAAGGCGGTCTGCTCGCTCTGCAACGCCCCCTTCTTGCGTCCGGCTTCCTCCACCCGCGCCGCCAGCGCCGCCAACTCCTGCTGGAGTTCGGCAATCTGGTTTTTCCGACCCAGGATGCTCGACGCATTCTTGCCGGATCCACCCACCGACCCACCGGTGTAGACGCCGTACCGCGTGAGCAGGTCGCCTTGCGCCGTCACGAAGTCCGCGCGTCCGCCTGCGGCCGCGTGAGCCACGGTGGCGGCGGCGAGATCGGGAACAATCCACGTCCGCCCCAACCACGCCCGGAGCAACGCCTGGATCTCACCTTCCGATTCAATCACGGACAACGCGGGCACCGCGCCTTCGACCGGCGGTGCCGCGGGATCCAATGCCGGCATGTCATCCGCCGCCGCAGCGGCCGCGGCCAGCTCCAACGCGGCGATGCTCGCACGCCCCTTCTTGTTGGATTGCAGGTCGCCGAGGATCCGCGTCGCGGCATCCGGCTGACGCGTCAGGACCACCTGAAGGTGGTGCCCAAGGACGGCCTCGACCGGCACGACGTGTTCGGGCGGAACGCGCAGGCGATCGGCGATGGAACCCAGCACATCGGCGCTCTGGCGCAACGCGGCCAAGGCACCTTGACTGAATCCCTCGTGCTGCGTGTCGAGCTGTTCGAGGACGTTCAGCCGCGAACGCTTCTCCGCCTGCTGGCGCAGGGCGCCGTCGAGTTCCTGTCCGGCGCCGGTGATCTCGCCCTGCAAGGCCCGCAGGCGCGCCTGGCGTTCCTCGAGGGTGCCGCGGCAGGTCTGGACGTTGAGCTGCTCGGTCTGGAATTCCGCGGTGAACTCGGCCAGGCGCGCCTCGAGGCGGCTTTGTTCTTCCTCCAGCTGGACGCGCTCGGATTGCAGCTTCTCAAGCCGGACCATGTTGCCCTGCTTCTGAAGATCAAGGGCGTTGATCTCGTTGCGCGCCCGGGCGAGCTGCTGGCTCGCCGAGAACGCCTGGGACTGCGCCACGCGCAACTGTTCCTGACGTTCCGAGACCTGTCGCTCCACCGCCATCACGGCGTTGCGCTTCTCCTCGAGGGCAGCGCGCAACATGCGCACCGATTCCTCGGATTCGGCCAGGCGTTCCGTGACCAGCGCGAGTTCGGCTTCGGCCACCTGACGACGCTCCAACGCCTGCGTGATGTCGGCCTGCGCCCGCGCCTGCTGGTTGCCGAGTTCGTTCAACCGCTCCTCGTTGAACCCGATGCGGCCTTCGTGACGATCGGCCTGTCCCTTCAACTCCAACCCCTGCTGCTGCAAGGCGGAGATCTGCTCCTCCAACCCGCCCCACTCGCCGCGCAATTGCAGGATCTCATCCTCGGACCGCAGGACGCCCTCCTGGCAAAGCTCCATCTCCAGCTTCAGCTTCTCGGACTGTTCCTCGCGCTCCCGGATCTCCAGTTGCAACCGGTCGAACTGCGACCGCGCCAGCTGCGTCTCCAGCAGTTGCAGTTCGCTCTGGAGCGACTTGTACCGTCGCGCCTTTCCGGCCTGGCGCTGCAATGACCCGATCTGGCGCTTCACCTCCTTGATGAGGTCCTGCACGCGCAGGAGGTTCTGGTCGGTCGACTCCAGCTTCCGCAAGGCCTCGCGTTTCTGCTGCTTGAACTTCGTGATCCCCGCCGCCTCCTCGAACACCAGTCGCCGATCGTCCGGCTTGCTGGACAGGATCTGCGTGATGTTGCCCTGGGCCATGATCGAGTAACTGGCCTTGCCCATGCCCGTTCCCGCGAACAGCGCCTGGATGTCCCGCAACCGGCAGGACGCCTTGTTCAGGAAGTATTCGGACCCGCCGTCCCGGAACACGCGCCGGGTGATGGTCACCTCGTTGTAATCGAGGGGGATTCCGAAGGACTTCAGCTGCTCCGTGTCCACGTCCCCGATCGTCAGGCTCACCTCCGCCATGCCCAGCGGCTTCCGCCCGTCCGTGCCGTTGAAGATGACGTCCGCCATCTCGCCACCGCGCAGGGCCTTGGCCGATTGCTCGCCCAACACCCACCGCAGCGCGTCCGAAACGTTCGACTTGCCGCAGCCATTGGGGCCGACAATCGCGGTCATCCCGGGTTGAAAGTTCACCGAGGTCTTGTCGGCAAACGATTTGAACCCGAGCACCGTGAGGTTCTTGAGGTACATGACCCGACCATTGGAGAAACCCACCCACCCCATCGCAAGGTCAAACCCCCAACTAATGGGGGTGAGTTATTCACAACGCCACAAGATGATGTGGATAACCTGTGCACAATTGTCCTTGGTGGAGCTTGAGCCCAAGCATCAGGCCGGCCCGGCCTCCAGTGGGATTCGTGCAATTTCAAACCGCGGGTTTGAAATTGCACGGTTTGCGCCCCTGGTTTCCACCGGGCCTGGGGGCTGCGGTGCTGTGGTGTGAGATAACACAGCTTCCAGCCCCCCTCCCGCACGTAGCCGTCAGGAGGCTGGGGTGGGAGTCACCAGTTACCATGTTACGTGCCCCGAAGGGGCAACCGGTGAAAGCGGGGTGAAACCCCGGGGACCACGCCAAACAACGTGCCCTGTGCCCTGAAAGGGCACACGGAACGGGGTGCGTGTGGTCACCGTTCGCCCCGTTGGGGTGAGTGAGGTCATGAGGCGGTGGAAGGAGTTCCCAGTTTCCAGAAAGCAGTTCGCCACCCCGTTGCATGTGAACCAGGACCACCCCCCCACCCCATCGATCCGTCGCAACCCGTGAGGCTTTTGCAAACTCGCGTCGCATATGCGACACGAATTTGCAAATGACGGCCCGTTCCATCGTCGTTTCGGCGGTTTTTGCATCCGGACGTCGCATATGCGACGTCCGGATGCAAATCAGGGAGGCGCATCCCAAAGCCTCTGCCGCCCCGAAGCCATTCCAGCCATTCCCAAAGACGGGCTACCTCAGAATGCGCGCGCCCCCCATCTGAAAACTTGGAACTTCGCCTTCCTCCGCTTCTACTGGGCCCGCAAACATGAAACTGAAGCTCGCGCCCATTGAGGGCGCCGTGGCAGCCCCACAGGGATTCCGGACCGGCGGCGTATTCTGCGACATCAAACGCCTCGGCACCGGCAAGGGCTCCGACAAGGGACCGAAGCTCGACCTCGCGCTCATCGTCTCGGAGGTGCCGTGCGCCGTTGCCGGACTCTTCACCACCAATCAGGTGTGTGCGGCCCCGGTCAAGGTTTGCGTCCCCCGCACCGCCAAGGGCATCGCCCAGGCTGTCGTCATCAATTCCGGAAATGCCAACGCCTGCACCGGCCGCATCGGCATGAAGGACGCCCTCGCGATGGCCGACCTCACCGAGGCCACGCTGGGCATTCCCCGTGGGTATGCGCTCGTCGCCTCCACCGGCCGCATCGGCGTCAACCTGCCCATGCCGCAGGTCCGCGCCGGCATCGCCGACTGCGCCACCCAACTGGGCACCTCGGTGGAGCACGCCAACCGCGCGACCGAGGCGATCATGACGAGCGACACCAAGCCCAAGCAGGTCGCCGTCCAGCTGAAGCTCGGCGGCAAGACCGTCCGCATCGGCGGCACCTGCAAGGGCGCGGGCATGATCCAGCCCGGGATGAGCCCCACCGGAGCCCGCCCGGCCGCCCTGCCCTCCGGAATTCCGGCAGGCCTTCACGCCACCATGCTCGGGTTCATCACGACCGACGCCGCCGTCGAGGCCCGGACCCTCCAGAAGGCCCTCACCGAAGCCGTCGCAAATTCCTTCAACCGGATCACCGTGGACGGCGACATGTCCACCAACGACACCGTCCTCGTCCTCGCCAATGGCCTTGCCGGGAACGACCGGATCAAGTCGACGAAGCACAAGGATTTCGCAGCCTTCCAGACCGCCCTCAACCACGTCTGCCTGGCGCTCGCGAAGATGATCGTCCGCGACGGCGAAGGCGTGCACCGCGTCGTGACCGTCCGCGTCTCCGGCGCGAAATCCATCGTGGAAGCCGATGCCGCCGCGCGCGCCGTCGGAAACTCCGCGTTGGTGAAGACCAGCTGGCACGGCGGCGATCCCAACTGGGGCCGCATCATCGATGCCCTCGGCTATTCCGCCGCCACCATCGTCGAGGACAAGGTCGACATCGGATACTCCGCCCCGGGTTCAAAGAAGATCCTGTGGAGCCTCCGCCGCGGCCAACCCACCAAGGCGACCTTCGCGGATCTCTGCAAGGCAGCGGCTCCCGACGAGTTCGACCTCCACATCCGGCTCAACCTCGGCAAGGGCGAAGCCGTCCTCTACGCCGCCGACCTCACCGAAGCCTACGTGGACTACAACAAGGGCAACGTCGCGGACCCCACGACGCTGGGGGGCTGAAAAAGCGTTCCCAGTCACCAGTCGCCAGTTCCCGGAACAACGCGCAGGACTCTCCCCCATGAAGGACTTCATCTCCAAGGCCGCGACGCTGCTCGAGGCACTTCCTTATATCCAACGCTTCGACGGTGCCACGTTCGTCGTGAAATACGGCGGCAGCTTCATGGATTCACCCGATGAATCCGTCCGCTCCGGCGTCGCCCGCGACGTCGTCTTCCTGGAAGCGGTTTCCATCAACCCGGTCGTCGTCCATGGCGGTGGCAAGGCCATCACCCGAGCCCTGGAAAAGTCCGGAGTGAAGACCGAGTTCATCCAGGGCCAGCGCGTCACCGATGCCGCGACCGTGGCCGTCGTGGACCAGGTGTTGTCCCGCGAGATCAATCCCGAGATCGTCCGCATGATCCACCAACTCGGCGGACGCGCCGTCGGGTTCGCGGGCACGGATATCTTCACCTGCCGGAAGCTATTTCTGAAGGATGCTGCGGGAAACCCCGTGGACATCGGGTACGTCGGTGAGGTCACCGCGGTGAACACGGCCCCGCTCCTGGAGTGCATCGCGCGGGGATGCGTGCCGGTGGTCAGCCCCACCGCGCGGGGCGAGGATGGCCACGTCTACAACTGCAATGCCGACGTCGCTGCGGCCCAGGCCGCCATCGCCCTCAAGGCCCGCCGACTGGCCTTCCTGTCCGACGTCCCCGGACTGCTGCGCGATCCCAAGGATCCTTCCACGCTGATTTCCCACCTTGCGGTCAGCGAGGTCGACGGCCTCAAGAAGACCGGGGTGGTCGACAAGGGAATGATCCCGAAGGTAGACAGCGCCGTGGCGGCCCTCCGCGCCGGCGTGGAGAAGGTCCAGTTCATCGACGGGCGCATCCCGCACAGCGTGCTGTTGGAATTCTTCACGGACGAGGGCGTGGGGACTGAGGTCGTCCAATGATCTCCCAGGTAGCGGACGAGGTCACGAGGCAGAGTCCAGCCCGCCTTCCCTCTTGAACCCGCCCGATTCCAACCTCCCCGCCCGACCGAGGGTGACCATCTATACGGATGGCGGTTGCCAGGGAAATCCCGGACCCGGCGCGTGGGCGTGCGTGGTGATCTACAAGGACAAGGCCTGGGAACTCTCGGGTGCGGTCCCGGCGACCACCAACAACCGCATGGAACTCCAGGCCGCCATCCAGGGATTCAAGGCCATCAACCGCCCGTGCGACGTCCAGATCTTCACCGATTCCGACTACCTCCGACAGGGCATCACCTCGTGGATCAAGAACTGGCGGAAGCGCGGTTGGCGCACCAAGGAAGGCGACCCGGTCAAGAACCAGGACCTCTGGAGCGAACTTGATGTCCTCGCGGGCCGGCACCAGGTCGACTGGCAATGGCTCAAGGGCCACGCAGGCCACAAATGGAACGAGCGCTGCGACGTGCTCGCCACCGCGGCGATGGGTCGACTCCGCTCCGAGACCTCCACCGCGCAACTCGCCGCGGCCCTGGCCGCCTTCAAGCGCGTCGAGCACTGAGAAGTTCCGGGACGCCTCAGGTTCGTCTTGGAGCGTCCCCCCGCATCGTGTCCCAATCCCTCCATGCACACCCTGTTCCTGGCCACCGGCAATGCGCACAAGATCGACGAGTTCAAATCGATCCTGGGTCCCGATGTCCTCGTGCTCTCCCAGCGCGACACCAACGCCCGGTTCGACGTGCCGGAGACGGCGGACACCTTCGAGGGGAACGCCGCACTGAAGGCCATCGCCTGGGCGCGTTATCTGCATTCCGACACCTGCAACATGAACGTGGAATGGGTGGTCGCCGATGATTCCGGCCTCGAGGTCGACGCATTGAGCGGGGCTCCGGGGATCCATTCCGCCCGATTTGCCGCCCTTGATACCGGGGCTTCCGGCAATTCCCCCGACCACGCCAACAACGAAAAGCTCCTGCGCCTTCTAGCCTCGGTTCCCGCCGAGCGGCGCACGGCCCGGTTCCGATGTGTCATCGCGCGGGTCCCCGTGGCGCATCCGCACCCATCTGCGGTGACCCATTACTCGGGCACCTGCGAGGGCCGGATCCTGGAAGCACCCTCGGGAGCGGCGGGTTTCGGCTACGATCCCCTCTTCGTTCCCAACGGCTACAACCAGTCGTTTGCCGAACTGGGTGGCGACGTGAAGAACCGGATCAGCCACCGTTCCGCCGCGCTCGCCGCGTTGCGTGCCGCGCTGAGCCCGTAACCCTGGAACGGACTCCGTTCAGCGATGCTGGGACAGGGCCTCAACGAACACATCGAAGGCCCGCTCGATGGCCGGGATCAATTCTTCGGCGAGGCTCCAGTCACCCGCCTTCGCGGCAATCTCCAGACGGGAAACCAACGCTGCCAACCGCCGTCCTCCGAGGTTTCCGGAGCTGCCCTTGAGCGTATGCGCAGCGGCCGCCAATGCCGCGGCATCCTTCGCCATCCGCGCCTTGCGAATCGCCGCCAACCGGATGCCACCATCCTCGCGGAACAGCTCCACCAACTCCCGTAGGGAGGAATCGTCCTCGGGAACGATGAGCAGATTGACCGTGTCGGGATCGAGCACGACGAGATCAGCAACGTCCGCTTCAACCGCGGAAGCCGTGGCCGGAGCTGCTGCGCCGCCCTCCACTGCGGCTGGCGGCTGGGGCGCGGCTCCCACCAGAGCTGGAACCTGGACCGGCCCCAGCGCGGTCTGACGGAATGCGAGCGCACGCCGCAGCGCCGCTTCCAGAGCCGAAAGCTCCAGAGGCTTTGTCACGAAATCATCCATGCCCGCAGCAAGGCAGCGTTCGCGATCCCCAACCATGGCATTCGCCGTCAGGGCGATGATGAAATGCGGCACGCGTCGACCGTAGCTTCCATCCGCTTCTTCCAGCCGGATCTGGTGGGTCGTCTCATACCCGTCGAGTTCGGGCATCTGGCAATCCATCAGGATGACATCGTACGCCCCGGTGTTGACCATCTCCAGGACCTGCCGGCCATCCGCGGCGATGGCCGCGGTCTGGTCGAGCTTCTTCAGCATCGAAAGCACCACCCGCTGGTTCACCAGGTTGTCCTCGGCAATCAGGATCCGGAGCGCCCCCAGAGTGACGCCGGTTGCGGCATCTCCGCGCCCTCCGGAAAGTGTCCGACGGTCAAACGCGTCCTCACCGCGGACGACGGCCCTCAGGGTTTCCAGCAGTCGCGCCCGTTTCACCGGTTTCACCACGTACGCTGCGACGCCCACCGTCCGCAAAAGCCCGACCTCCATCCGTTGCCCAAGCGGTGCCGCAAGCACCAACCGCGCCCGCTCCAATCCCTGCGACAGATGGATTTCATGCGCCAGCGACAGCCCGTCCATGTCCGGCAATTGCAGGTCGAGGATCGCCAGGTCGAACGGCTCCCCGATCGCCGCCGCCCGCTTGAGCGCATCCAGTCCCTCAGCCGCCGTCGCAGCCAGACTCACCCGGAACTCCGTGCCGCCCAGTTCATGCAGGTACACCTGCCGGGTCAACTCGTGGTCCTCGACGACCAGTACCCGACACAGCGGGAGCGACGGCTCGTCCGGAACGACCAGGGGAACGCGACCCAGCGGGATCGTGAACCAGAACGTGGCCCCTTTGCCCAACGTGCTTTCCACCCCGAGCTCCCCGCCCATCGCCCGAACCAGCCCGCGGCTGATCGAAAGCCCGAGCCCGGTTCCGCCAAACCGACGCCGCGTCGAACCATCCGCCTGCACGAACGGCTCGAAGATCTTGCCCAGGGCCCCTGCGGAGATCCCAACGCCGGTGTCCGAGACATCACACCGGACAAGCAGCCCGGTCTCCTCCTCGCTGGTCAACGTCACACGGACGGCCACCTCGCCATGCGCGGTGAACTTGATCGCGTTGTTCAGCAGGTTCGTGAGCACCTGCCGGATGCGCCCGCCATCGCCCCGCACCTGGGCTGGAATGCGATGATCAATCCACACCGTCAGCTCGAGGTGCTTCCCGAAGGCGCGTTCCGCCAGCAACTCGGCCGTGTCCTCCACCATGTCCCGCAGGTCGAAGGCCAGCGCCTCGAACTCCAGCTTCCCGCTCTCGATCTTCGAGAAGTCCAGGATGTCGTTCAGGATGGTCAGCAGGCTGTCCGCGCTGGATCGCAAGGTCTCCAGGTGATCCCGCTGGTCCGGCGTCAACGGCGTATCCAGCAACAACCGGGTCATCCCGATGATCCCGTTCATCGGCGTCCGGATCTCGTGTGACGTGTTTGCGAGGAACTCCGACTTCGCCCGCGCGCTCTCGATGGCGACATCGCGCGCCATCTGCAATTCGTGCTCGGCGCGCTTCCGCGCGGTGATGTCCTCCACCGTCCCCTCGTAATACTTCAACCGCCCTGCGGCATCCCGCACCGCACGGGCGTTCTCTGCGATCCAGATCACACTCCCATCCCGCCGGTACACCTCGCTCTCGAAGCCCTCGATCCGGTCGTGCTCCTGCATCAACCGCTGGAACTCAAGTCGACGCTCGGGATGGACATAAAGCTGTTTGGCGATGTTCGTCCGCTCCTCGATCAGTTCATCGACGGTGTCGAATCCGTAGATCCGTGCGAGCGCGGGATTGGCCGAGAGATAATGTCCATCCGGAGTTGTCTGGAAGATGCCATCGAGCGCATTGACGACGATCGAACGGTACTTCTCCTCCGCGCGTTCGACCTTTTCCTGGGCCAGCTTCAGGTCGGTGATGTCACGTGAAACCCCGAAGGTCCCCACGATCTGCCCACGGGCATCCCGCAGCGGGAGCTTGCTCGTCAGCACCCAACTCACCCGGCCATCCGCCCACACCTCCTTCTCCGTCTTCCCATGGAGCGGAACCCCCGTGGCCAGGATTGCTTGCTCATCCGCCCGTGCCTGGTCCGCATGCTCCGGATCGAACAGTTCGTGATCCGTCTTCCCGACCAGTTCCAGCGGGTCATTCCGCCCGACCTTCACCGCGAAGGCGCGGCTGGCCCGCAGGATGCGACTCTCCGCATCCTTGAAATAGATGACGTCCGGGGCGTACTCGAGCAGCGCTTGCAACAGGTCCCGTTCATGCGCCAACGCATCCTGCGTCCGCCGCTCCACGGTCACGTCCCAGAAAATCCCCTGGATCCCGATGCGCTCCCCGTTCCGGTCCAGGATCGGAGTCTTGATGACGTGGACGTAATGCCGTTCGCCATCCTTCGTCAGGTTCTCCTCGGTGGTCTCGAACGCCCCACCCACCTCGACCAATCGCCGGTCGTCCTTCTGGTACTTCTGTGCCAGTTCCCACGGGAAGAGATCGAAGTCCGTCATTCCCATGATCTCGCTGCGCGGCTTTCCCACCGTGCGACAGAAGCGTTCGTTCACGAAGGTGAACCGCCCGTTCAGGTCCTTCCGGAAGATGTTCTGGGGAAGACTTTCGACCAGCGCCTCATAGAACGCCTCGCTCTCCCGCAAGGCGTCCTCCGCCTTCTGGTGCTGGGATTTGGTATCCTGAAGCGACTTGGCCTGATGCAGGAACTTCAGGTGCAGCACCACCTCGTGGGTGACCGTCTGCAAGGCCGCCCGCTGGCGGACGGTCGGACGACGTGGAACCCGATCCATCACGACCAGCACCCCTTCGTGCTCCCCCGCGTTCCGATCCACCGGCATCGCCAGTGCCCATCGGAACAACGAACCCTCCAATTCCGCCCCCTCCCGCAGCTCGATGCTGCCTCCCTCCCGCAGCGCCCGCCGCGCAATCCCCATCACCACCATCGTATCCTCTTCCCGCAACCCACTCTGCCCTTCCACCCGCAGGTCGTCGCCATCCCCCAGGACCACCGCTGTCGCCCCCACCTGCGCCACCTGCGTCGCCAGATTGGCCAGATCATCCAGCGGGCCCCCGATTCCGGACGCGTTTGAAGAGTTGTTCATGACAGGCCCGTTCACTCTCCCGATCGACCCGCGACAGTGTCAACGTCGGCGAGATCCCTGCTGCGCCATTGGCTTTTTCATCCAACGAAGCTATGCATCCCCCCACAACGCATGGCTACTCCGGCAGACACTCGCATTCCCGTCACGGTCCTCACCGGCTTTCTCGGCGCCGGAAAGACCACCCTCCTCAACCGCATCCTCACCGCGAACCACGGCAAACGCATCGCCGTGATCGAAAATGAATTCGGCGAGATCGGCATCGACAACGCCTTGGTCATCAATGCCGACGAGGAAATCTTCGAGATGAACAACGGGTGCCTTTGCTGCACCGTCCGGGGCGACCTCATCCGCATCCTCGGCCAACTCCTCAAGCGTCGCGACCGCTTCGATTACATCCTCGTCGAGACCACCGGCCTCGCCGATCCCGGCCCCGTCGCCCAGACCTTCTTCACCGACGAGGACCTCAAGGCCAGCTTCCGGCTCGACGGCATCGTGACCGTCGTCGATTCCAAGCACATCGCCCTGCACATCGATGACGCCGCCGAAGCCAAGGAACAGGTCGCCTTCGCCGACCGCATCCTGCTCAACAAGATCGACCTCGTCACCCCGGACGAACTCAGCCACCTGGAGCACCGGATCCGTGCCATCAACCGTGTCGCCCAGATCCACCGCACCACCCAGAGCGACCTGAGCGTCGACAAGGTCATCAACATCCACGCGTTCGACCTCGACCATAAGCTGTCGCTCGAACCCGGCTTCCTCGACAAGGCCCTGCCCTTCGAATGGTCCGGTGCCTACCACCTCGACACCGGCGAACACGTGCTGCGCCTCGAAGCCGGTCCGGACCCCGTCATGGGTGTCGCGCTGCTCCAACTGGACACCCACGACCACGCCGCCTGCGACCACGGCCATGGGCATGAGCATGGGCACGACCACAAGGAAGGCCACGGGCATGGCCACGATCATGATCACAAACACGACCACGATCATGACCATGGTCACGACCACGAGCACACCCATGGCGATGGCGAACACTGCCATGGCGGCATCCACGACGCCCTCCATGCGGCTGAGGACGTCGCCGCGGCCCTCTTCGAACAGCAGCCTTTCTCCGTGCGCCCCGGCGGCCAGATCAAGCCCGGTCGCACCCTCTACAAGCTCGTGCTGGGCGGCGATACCTCCGAGTACCGCGTCCAGATTCCCGCCCACGGCAATTACGCGCTGTTCACCCAACACGGTCTCGACGAGTTCGAAGGCAAGTTGCTGAAGGCCGGCCATGTCATCGAGCCCAACCATACCCACGAGCATGGTGGACACGCCCATGACCACGAACACGATGCCACCGTCACCAGCGTCGGCATCGAGGAGAAGCGTGAGCTGGACTCAAAGAAGCTGAACGCCTGGCTCTCCGAACTCCTCCAGACCAAGGGCCAGGACATCTTCCGCATGAAGGGCATCCTGAACCTCAAGGGCAGCCAGAGCCGCTTTGTCTTCCAGGGCGTCCACATGCTCTTCGAAGGCAAGGCCGACCGCCCCTGGACTTCTGCCGAGGAACGCCGCAGCCAGCTGGTCTTCATCGGTCGCAACCTCGACCGCGAGGCCCTCAACGCCGGGTTCCGTCGCTGCCTCGCCTGAACCCGACTTCCCGCACCGGGTCCCGCCATGCCGATTCCCCTTCGCTCCGCCGAGGCGTTGTTGAACGTCCCCGACGCCATCATTGACCTTTCGTGGTCGCCGGATTCCACCCGCATCGCGGTCACGGGAGCCGGAGGTCTGCTTTGGATCGCCGGCGTCGATGGCCGGCTCCTCGCGACCCTCGCAGGTCACACCGACGGCGCGTTCAAGGGACGGTGGCAACCGGGAGGCAACCTGATCGCTTCCGTGGGACAGGATGGGCATGTGCGGTTCTGGAATGCGGACGGTGGCGCGGCCCCGGAACCTTTCGCAGCCGGAACCGATTGGGTGGAACAGCTGGAATGGTCACCCAACGGCGAATGGCTGGCGATCGGTGCCGGACGCGTGCTGCACCTCTGGCATCGGACCCGCGGGTGGGTCCATCGCTTCGCCAACCACACCAGCACCCTGTCCGCCATCACGTGGCGTGCGGACAGCCAGGTCGTCGGCGTCGCCTGCTACGGCGGCGTCCGGCTGTATGATGTCGGCTCGGGCGCAACGGCGGGGGAGCTCCCATGGAAGACCTCCATGGTTTCGCTGGCGTGGTCCCCGGATCGGAAGTGGGTGGTTGCCGGAACCCAGGAAAACGCCATCCAGGTCTGGCCGTATCCGTTCTCGGAGGGGGAGGAACTCGCCATGTCGGGCTACGCCGCCAAGGTCCGGGAACTGGCCTGGCATTTCTCCGGACGTTACCTCGCCACCGGTGGCGGGACCGAAGCGATGGTCTGGGACTGCGGCGGCAGCGGCCCCGCCGGATCCACGCCACGGATCCTCGAAGGCCATACCGGTCGCATCACCGCCCTCGCCTACCAGCACAAGGGCCACACATTGGCCTCCGGAGCCCTCGACTCCAGCGTCCTTTTCTGGAACGCCGGCAAGTCGTCGTCCGCCCTGCGGCAGATCCGGCTCTCATCCGCCATCACCGCCCTGTCCACCTCGCCCAATGACTCATGGGTCGTCGCCGGTTGTCACAACGGCGACCTCGCATGGATCAAGTTTCCCTGACCTGTCCGCCGGCAACGCACCCCGATCCTGTGGCGAACCCCAAAGCCGTCCTGAGGATGAATCCCTGCCTCCGAGTCTTTTCCCTCCTCTGGCTGTTCGTGGGCATCCACACGGCGCATGGAGCCCTGCTCGTCGCAACCAACGCCACATGGAACCTCTTCCGCGGACGGAGCGCCCCCTCGGCAACCGCCGGGCTCTGGCGGGAACCATCGTTCAACGATGCCGGCTGGCCCGCATCCCGGGCCCCGTTCTCCTACGGCGACGGCGTCACGATCGGCACCGTCCTCGCCGACATGCAGGGAAGCTATTCCACCCTCTTCCTCCGCGCCCGCTTTCAGGTCGCCGACACCAACCAACTCCGGAACCTCCTCCTGCGGGCCGCCTGCGATGACGGCTTCATCGCCTGGTTGAACGGCCGCGAGATCGCCCGCGCGAACGTGGCCGCGGGCGAACGCCCCTTCGACGACCACAACGCCCCCGACCACAGCACCGCATCGGTGGCTGAACCGCTCCTCTGGTACCATTACCCGATCGACACCCCCAATCTCCTGCGGAACGGCGAGAACGTCCTGTGCGTCCAGGTCCTAAACGCCACCCTCTTCAGCAGCGACATCTTCTTCGATGCCGAACTCACCGCCGTCGCTGACGAATCCGACCCACCGACGATCGTGGCGGTCCTTCCACCTCCGGGCGAAGCCACCAACCTCACCCAGGTCCAGGTCAGCTTCTCCGAACCGGTCACCGGCGTGACCGTGGGCGACCTCATGCTGAACGGGTTTCCAGCATCCGGCATGACCGTCCAGAGCCCTACCGCCTACACGTTCCGATTCGCCGGGATTCCGATGGGGAATGTCCGCGCCACGTGGGTGGCGGACCACGGCATCGCCGACGCCGCCGCCACACCCAACCCATTTTCGAACACCGCCCCGGGTGCCACGTGGGATTACACACTCGTCGATCCCAACGCTCCCCTCCTCATCCACCGGCTCCCGGCACCCGGAAGCGTCCGCCAACTCTCATCCGTCGAAGTGCTGTTCTCGGAAATCGTCACCGGCGTCGATGCCTCCGACCTCCTCATCAATGGACAACCCGCCCAGGGCGTCACAGGCACCGGAGCCGGTCCATTCGTATTCACCTTCCAAAGTTTCCCTGCGGGCCCGGCCGAGATCCGGTTCACAGCGGATCATGGCATCCGCGATGTGGGGAACCAGCCCATGGCCTTCGCTGGGGCTAACTGGAACGTCACGGTCGACCCGGTCCGGCCGGATCCCACGCTTCGGCTCAATGAGATCGTTGCCGCCAATGCGACCGGACTTGCCGATGAGGACGGCGAGCCCCAGCCGTGGATCGAGATCCAGAACTTCGGCAACGAACCCGTGCGCCTCGGACAGTTCTCCCTGAGCGACGACCGCGATCAACCCGGCGAATGGGTATTCCCGGACATGACCCTCGGTGCCGGCCAATTCCTCGTCGTCTTTGCTTCCGCCAAGGATCGGCGCTCCATCGTTCCCGGCGCCCGCCTGCACACGAGCTTCCAACTCGCCCGTCGCGGCGAGTATCTCGGGCTGTTCAATGCGGAATCCCCGCGCCGCCCGATCTCCGAACTCGCACCCGAGTACCCCGGCCAACGAAACGATGTCAGCTGGGCGCGTCAACCCGATGGAAGATGGGCCTACCATCAGACGCCCACACCGGCCGCCACCAACAGCGGCATCACCCTCAGCAGCGCCTGCGAACCCGTGAAATTCAGCGTTCCGCGTGGATACTTCAGCGGATCGTTCGAACTGATCCTTTCGACACCCACGCCGGGAGCCTCCATCCGGTACACACTGAACGGTGCCGAACCCAACGCGACCAACAGCGTCGTCTACACCGCTCCCATCCTCGTCAATCGCACCCTTGTCGTCCGCGCCATCGCCACGCGGCCAGGCCTGCTTTCCTCCGAGACCGAGACCCACTCCTACTTGGTCAACCTTTCCGTCGCCCAGCGCGCCCTCCCCGCCCTCTCGCTCGCCACCGCCACCAACAACCTCACCGGACCCACCGGGATCGTCGGCATGCAGGGCGGCACGCGCGATGGCAGCGGTGCCTGGGTCCGCGTCAATGCATCGGATTACTTCAACCCGCTCAATCGTGGCTCCGGATGGGAACGCCCGGTATCCGTGGAATACCTCTCGCCGACCGCCAACGGCGAGTTCCAGATCAACGCCGGCCTGCGCCTCCACGCCAGTGACTGGTTCCGCCCCCGGCTGGCCGCCTCCTCCAAATTCTCCTGGCGGCTTTACTTCCGCGGCGACTACGGCGAGGGACGGCTCCGCTTTCCATTCGTCCCGGTGTCTTCCGTCGAGGAGTTCGACGCCATCGTCTGTCGCGCCGGATCCAATGACCTGAATCCCTTCGTCCGCGATGAGATCGCGCGTCGCCTGTTCGCGGACTGCGGCCAGGTCTCCAGCCGCGGAACGTTCGTCACCCTGTTCATGAACGGGCGTTATTCCGGGTTCTACAATCCGGTGGAACGGATTGAATCAGACTTCCTCGCGATCCACCACGGAGCCAGCGACGCCTGGGACGTCCTCTCCCAATCCGGCCCACTCGATGGCAATCGCGCCAGCTTCGATGCCATGCTCGCCGCGGCCCAAACCGGCACGCCCACCACCAGCGCCTGGTACCAGGGCATGACCAGCCGCCTCGATGTCACCAACTTCGTCGATTACCTCCTCGTCAACGCCTACGGGTTCACTGGCGACTGGCCGCACAACAACTGGCGGGCCGCCCGCGAACGCCGCGACGGTGCCCTCTGGCGGTATTACATCTGGGACGCCGAATGGTCATTCGGACTCTACGATCGCTCCGTCAGCGGCAACACCTTCAGCGAACTCGGAACCACCGAAATCGGCACCCTGTATTCGCGCCTCCGGCAGAACCCGGAGTTCCGGCTTCTCTTCGCGGACCGCGTCCACCGGCACCTCTTCAACGGCGGCGCACTCACCGAGGCCAACGTCGTCCGCCATTTTGCCGAGACAACGGCCGGTCTTTCCGGGCTGGTCACCGGACTCGATCGCAGTCTGACCAACACCTGGGTCAAGGCCCGACCGAACAACCTGCGCGCTCATCTCGTGGGTGCCGGCCTTTTTGCCTCTTCAAACGCTCCCGTCCTCCGCCAGTTCGGGGGCACCGTTCCCGCCGGCTTCCTCCTGAGCATGACCAACCAGGGCGGCACCGTGTGGTACACCACCAACGGCTCGGACCCGCGCGTTGCCTTCACCGGCGGCGTCAGCGAAACCGCCCAGGCCTACGCCGCCACCAATCCTCCGGTCCTCAACGCCTCCACATGGATCCGCGCCCGTTCACTCCAGGGCTCCACGTGGTCCGCCGTCACCGAGGCCGCCTTCACCGTTGGCGAACCCGGAATCCCCGTCCGCATCGGCGAGATCCACTTTCAACCCGCCGGTGGGTCGGCCTTCGAATTCGTCGAACTGCGCAATACCTCCGGACGCCCCGTTCCGGTCTCGGGGTTCACCTTTGACGGAATCGACTTCCGCTTCCCCGCAAACACCACCCTGCCCGCCAGCGCGGTCTGGATCCTCGCGTCCGATGACAACCCCGCCGCCTTCGCCATCCGCTACCCCGGCGTCGCGGTCGCCGGTTACTTCGGCGGTGCCCTGAACAACGGAGGTGAAACCCTGACCCTCCGCGATGCCACCGGTGGAATCGTGGATTCCGTCCGATACCGCCCCGACCAAGGCTGGCCGATCGGACCCGCCAGTTCCGGCCGCTCCCTCGAACGGACCCGATTCGATCTCGATTCCTCGGATCCTTCGGCCTGGCGTGACTCCGGCGCGCCCAGTGGCTCGCCCGGCCTCGCCACAATTCCGTCCGCCTCCCCCGCAACGGTCCGCATCGACGAAGTCTTCGCCGCCAACACGGGCCAACTCCTCCGAAGCGGCAACGCACCGGACTTCATCGAACTGTTGGGAGTCCAAGCCGGTTCCACCGACCTTTCCGGGTGGACCCTGTTCCGGACGGATCGCACCAACCGTTTCCTCCTTCCCACCGGCACGCGACTCGAGCAGGGCGACCGCCTCGTCCTCTGGTGCGGCGATGCCAGTCCCGGAGATCTGACCACCGGATTCCGACTCGATGCGCAGGCGGGCGTGGTCGTTCTCGCCGATTATTCGGGCAACCCCAGATCCGTCTTCGCCTACGGTCCCCAGGCCGATGGTTGGTCGGTCGGCTTCCTCGCCGACACGGGCAGCCCACGCCTCCTCGTGCCCAGTCCCGGCGAATCCAACATCCCGGCGGAAACCTCAGCCATCGAGCAACTCGTCCTCAACGAATGGCTCGCCAACCCCATCGATGGCGACGAGGACTTCATCGAACTCCACAACCGCGACGCGGCCCGACCCTTGTTCCTCACGGGTGTCCTGCTGTCCGTCTCCAACTCCACCCATACCTTCCGATTCCCATCGGCCGTCGCGCCGAGCGGTTTCGCCGCCCTCAAGGCCAACGAGGCCGGCGAGCCGGATTCGCTCCCCTTCCGCCTGCCGGCCGCTGGGGCCAACGTGCGACTGCTCTCACCGTCCGGACGGATTCTGGACCAGATCTCCTACGCCAACGCCGCCGAAGGTGTTGCCCAAGGCCGGTTCCCGGACGGTTCAAACTCGGTGAGCCTCCTTCCATTGGGTGGGACCCCCGGTTCGCCCAACTTGCTGACACCCCGGGCTGGCCCTCGGTTTTCGGAGATCCTGGCCGCTTCCATTGCCGGGGCACCCCAGGCCAATCTGGCGAAGGACTGGCTCGAACTGGTCAACCTCGCCACCAACTCCATTCCCCTCGCGGGGTGGCGGATCCGCCTCACGGAACCCGAATCCACCTCATGGACCCTGCCCCCAGGACTTGCGCTCTCCGCCGGTGCCCGCCTCCGCATCCATGCCGATCCAACAACTCCGGCGTCGACGTCCAGCACCCAACTCCTGAACACCGGTTTCGCCCTCCCGGACGATGGCGGCACCCTTGAACTCGTCGCCGCCGACGGCCTCGTGCGCGATCGAAGGACCTTCGGTGCCCAGATCGCCGCCCAATCCATCGGGCTCGACTCGACCACCAACTGGACCCTTCTCTCGATCCCCACGCCCGGTGCCTCCAACGCCGCCCCGGCGGTTCTGAGCACCGGGGAGTTCGTCCGCATCAACGAGTGGCTCGCGCAAGGCACGAATGCCGCCGATTTCATCGAACTCCACAACGCCGCCGATCAACCCGTGGACCTCTCGGACTGGTGCCTGACCGACGACCCCTCACTGGCCGGCCTCCAGCGCTTCCGGATCCCGCCCCTGACATTCATCGGCCGTTCCGCATGGCGCGTCTTCGTCGCTGATGGAAGTCCTGGATCCGGACCCAACCATACCCCGTTCCAACTCGCCGCCACCGGCGAGACCCTGCGCCTCTACCGCCCCAACTCCAACCTCGTCGACGGTGTCACCCTCGTGCCTTCCGGACCTGGCACATCCTCCGGACGGTTCCCTGATGGTTCCACGTCGCTTTCAGGACTTTCGTTTCCCACGCCAGGCACCGCGAATCTCCTCCTGGTCGATGCCGACAACGACGGAATGCCCGATGTTTGGGAATCTGCCAACGGGTTGAATCCAGTCCTCGCCTCCGATGCCATCCGGGACAGCGATGGCGATGGTCGATCCAACCTCGATGAGTTCCGGGCTGGAACCGACCCACGAAACGCGGCCTCGGTGCTCGCGGCCTACCCCGACTGGGACGGCACGACTCTTCGGCTGCGCTTCACGGCAGAACCCGGACGTTCCTACAGCCTGCAATCCCGGGCCTCCCTCGACCAACCCTGGGTCCAACGCGTGAGCTTCCAGCCCGCAACCACCCGGCGCACGTTGGAGATTCCGATCGATTTCCTCGATCCAGCAGACCTCTCGCTCTTCCGGATTGCGACCCCGGCAACGCCCTGAACCGGGTGCACGTGGCTCGCCCTCAGCGAGCCGATGCCCGGTTGATGCGGTTCAAGCAGTCAGATACTTGAGCTTTGCACGATGCAGGTCGTTGCCACTGCGCGTCGCGGCACCCGTCACCGTCCCACCCTCACCGCCCGAAGTCTCGTACGCCATGCGCTCATCGGCCTTGTACTCCACCACCGCAGCGTACACCGGCCCCTGACTGGTCAACTTCACGAACGCACCCTCGGCGTACCCCGCAGAGGAAGTGTCAAAACAGGCGATCTTTCCGTGGTAACCGATCAACTGGGCCTTCCCCATCGCATCGCAGCCTCCATGGCGCTCGTGCGCCGTAAAGTCACCCGTGACGTACATGCAACGGATCGTCATTCCCGGCTTCGCCTGAATCAGCGCCATCAACCGCGCGGCCGTCTCCGGTGCGCTCGACGCCACCCCGAAGTTGGCCCCAATCAGGCTCCCATCCCCCATGACGAGCGTGACCCCCATGCACGACCGCAAATGCGGATATCCGATTTCCTTCAGGTCCGCGCCGATCTCGTCTGCACTCAGGTAAATGGCCATGTGGTCTTTTTGAAAAACTCTTCCCGGTTGTGTGGATCCTATCGAAGTCCGCACCCCCAGAGCAAGAAACCGTTCCATCCGTTCCATTCAAAGGATGCATCCTGACACTGCCCCCTTTTGGAAAGGATTCGGGGCGGCGATGTCCTCATCGCCTTGGGGATGGCTTTGGAACGGCGACGAGGACGTCGCCACCCCGACTTCCAGTGGCGGCAGGCCCAATCAATCAGGACTGAAGGAAACACCCGTGACCCGACCCCCAGTCATCTTGACGATCCCCCAGTCCGACTCAAAAGGACTCTCCTTCGTGTGTCGGAAGACCAGCGATTCCCGAAGTACCAGTTGACCATTTGTCGAAGTCCCCGCCCGATGGGTCTCACCGGAGCCAAGGTCCGTCAGGGTCCCAGTCCCCTCCTCGGGCATGGCCGGCCAACCTGTTCCCTCGATATATCGTCCCATGATCCGCCGGACATCCGTCTCGGTCATTCCGGGTTGAATCCTGTCCAGGTCGCGCAGGAACGGTTTCCGACTCGTCCACGGCACAAAATGAAGGGTAGCCATCAACGCGACCACCACACCGAAATGCTTCATCCCGCCCCGCTGCTCCCGCAACGGAGCTTTCTCGTGAAGGCCGAACGCAAACAGCGGC
This sequence comes from Verrucomicrobiales bacterium, assembly GCA_027489875.1. GTDB lineage: Bacteria > Verrucomicrobiota > Verrucomicrobiia > Limisphaerales > UBA9464 > UBA6176. Next base: position 80,398 of record JAIXZE010000077.1, on the reverse strand, counting down.
ACGAGTGAAGCGTACAACCACCAGGCAACCGGCATCGCCAACAGGAGCTCCACGAAAGCAAAAAAGGACAGGGCCATCCAAGCTACTCCGAGACTCATTCGTTTCATGGTGCTCTCGATGAATCAGTTTGTCCGGAATCCCACAACCCACAGCCCCCCCGTAAGCGAGCCATCAGGGCAGGATTCTGTGAAATCTGAAATCCGTGGACCGAAAAAGGCCCGCAGCGTTCAACCTGAACCGTGTGGTGGAGATCCACCCCCCTGAAGTTCGCGGATCAGAAGCTCCCGTTCCCCCAACTGCACCCGCAACGCGGCTACCTCGTTCTCCAACTCACGGATGCGCACCGACTGCTCCAGTTGGTTATTGAGCCATCGCAACGCGGGGTCATTGCCGCAGTGCTGCGACAACAACTTCCGGAACTCGGCTTCACCGGCCAACCCCGCGTCCATCGCGGCCTGGTCCATCGACTTCCCGGTCGTCACATCCGTCGCCGCACGATGAAGCCGCCGGGCAACCACCGCCGGCAAAGGTGCCTCACGCGAGATCGATTCCGAAGCCACCGGCCGCTCGATGGTTGTCCTCGGCGTCACCCGGCCCACCTCGCCGGCCTTGGACTCCGGAGGGCGCACGTATTTGGCCACCTGATCCCATTCCGACATCAGGCAGGTCCCGGAAAGGCGGATCCCGATCACACCCCGGCGTATCGATCGTTCCACCCGACTGGTCGCGGACAATTCATCCAGAACACCTGTGAACTCCTCCTCGCTTCGGGCTTCGGCAAGGCTGTCCAGAATTCCAACGTCGATTGCGAAAAAGGACCGGTTGAACAGGTAGATGGGGTAGGCGAACGGGCGGAGGTAAAAGGGTATTCCCTGAAACAACGCCTTGCGCGTGTACGCCGCCTCCGGGCACCGGTGGTACGCGCAGAATGCTTCCTTGAAGTTCTTGAATTCAGGCTTGTCCGCCGACATCGCCCGCGACAATGCACGCCCCACCTGTCGGTGGCAACGTCAGGGTCCACCCACCTGCGCCCCCGCTCACCCCCGACGTCCGATACCCAACAACCGCTTGGATTCAGGCAGCAGGAAATGGAAGTCGGTGAACGGCTCATAGCCGATATCCTGCCAACGGACCAACCCGTCCCCGTCCACGAGGAACAACCCATGAAGCGCCGTGCCTTCGAAGTCATCATGCGCATGCCACGCCTTGAATGCCGACCGTTCTGGGTCCGCAACGAGGGGAAACGGGAACTGTCCGGTGGGACCCGCGCTTTGGAGAGCCTTTCCAAGCCCGTCCACCGAATCCGTGCTGACGGCAAGGATCTCAATCCCCGCCGACTTGAAGTCCCCAGCCCGCGGTGCCAGTGCCTGCAACTGCTCCATGCAATGGACGCAGCGATGCCCCAGGTAGAACACCACCAGGACGGGCCGACCACGGTAGTCGGACAAGCGCACCGGTTTGCCGTCCATGCCCGGCAGTTCCAACCCCGGGGCCGGTTGCGGATCCCAACGGAACGACCCGAGGCTCTCCAGGGGCGGGCGGTTTCCGGAATCGGCCGGATAGGCCGGGGCCACGCGCCAGTCATTGCTCAAGCCAGCCGCCGCCACCACCGGTTCCAACCGACGGAACACCGGAAGCGGAAGGTCCGTCCAGGCACTGCGCTCCCGGAGAAATCCAAAGGTCTTCAACGCTTCATTGGTCTGCCCAAGCTTCCAGAAGACATCGGTCTGCACAGCCAGCGGATGCAACTGGTTCGTCCCACCCTCGACCGCCTCCCGCGCCGCAGTCAGGGCTTTGTTCGTTTCACCCAACTGCAGCCACCAACCCGCGAGGCGCTCCTTGGAAACCGTTTTCAATTCCTCGATCCGCTTCACCATTCCGTTGGTTTCCCCGGCCTTCAGGTCCGCGACCACCTTCAACTCGGCGAGGTAGTTCTCCAGGTTCTCCAGCGGCTCGCTCGTCCGCTTCACGGCTTCCGCCATCGCCTTTTCAACATCGCCCCGCCCCTTCTTCTCCGCCTTCGCCGCCGCCTCCGCCGTGTCCACGTGGACCTGACGCTCCTCGCGAAGCCGTCCCATTGAATCCTCGATCGCCTTCATCTGGGTCGTCGCGGCTTCGATCTCTCCCAATCCGAGATGTGCCAGACCGAGCAACCGCGCACGCCGTCCCTGCTCCTCCGCGAAGGCCGTCGGTTCCAGATACAACGTCTCCCCAAGCCTCAGGGTTTCTTCCCACAATTCCCATCGAAGCAACGTTTCCATGAGACGCCGCCGGCCCTGCACTGCCGTTCCCCGTTTATCATAGGGAAGTCCATTGGTCCGCTTGTCGAAGGTGTTGAAATTCGGATGCCGGGGCATCTCGATCATGTTCTTCGAGAGCTCCAGGGCGCGCGTCACCTGTCCATTGTAGTTGTAGGTCTGCACCAGCCACTCGCTGTTGTGGGCGTAGTTGTGGATCTGGTCCGGCATCACCCGATCCACCATCAGCTGCGTGTTGTCCACACGCACCGATGCCTCCTGCTGCCACGCCATGTCCGGGTACCGTTTCAGCTTGTTGAACGTGTGGCCGGCCATGTGCCACTGGTGCGCCACCCCCGGTGAACTCTGCCCTGACTTTGAAGCGGAAGGGACCGCTCGGATCGCGCTTTCGTCCTTCTCTCCGTCCCAGAGGTGGATCCGGTAGTGATGCGCGGGATGCATGGCCTGCGCGGCAAAGATTTCCTTCAGCAAGGATTCGACGGCCTGCGCGCTCCCGATGGGCCACCCCTTGTAGTTGCTGTCCCACAGGTGGAAGGCGAGGAACGCCTTGGCCTCCACGTCCTCGGGGAACTCGAAGATGATGTTCTCCAGCGCCCGGGTGTACTCCCGCCGCCGCTCCTTCTCGTCCTGCTTCGGATCCTTGTAGAAAGCACTCAACGCCCCGATCCAAAGCTTCTCTCGATGGGTCACGTTTGTCTTCCGCAGGTCCGCCTCGCGGATGAACTCCCCGGCGCGCTTCGCGTTGTTGATGTTGGCCATCGCCATGCCCCAGTACGCCATGGCGCAGTTGGTGTCGTGGAACGCCGCCTCTCGAAAGGACCGCTCCGCCTCCAGGTACCAGAAGCCATGCAGCTGTCCCACGCCCTGCAGGAAGAAAGCCCGCGCTGCTTCATCCGTCGTGGTGATTTCGAAGCGGATCTCCGGCATTCCCGACATCCGCCGGGCCCGTTGCCGCGGTCCCTCGTTGAAAGCCTGCCCGTGCATCGAATGCCCGGGATCCACCGCCTTCATGTCATCCGGGGCCGCCTTCGTCGTGGTCTCCGCTGCGAAAGCCAGCCCACAGATCAGCATCCCCAACAACCCAACCCACCGTTGAATGCGCGACATTCGCCGAGCCTACCGGCCACCCCGCCAATGTCCACCCCGCCCACCTCCATTCCCTCTCCATCCCAAGACGGATCCGTCCGATCAGCCCGATCAGCCCGATCCTCCCCTTCCTTTTACCCCACTCCCGACGTAGGCTCATCCGCATGTCCCGTCGCTCTTCCGCTGTTGCCCCGGCTTGGTGGGACTACACCACGCTGGATCCCGAGATCATCGATGCTGTCGCCCGCCTGACAGTCCGTGACCTCCAGAGGCTTTCGCGGCCCGGCTTCCAGGTCGTCCTCTACGACACCCTGGAGGACTTCTATCTCGCCGAAGCCCTCGAATACATCGACGCGTGGCGGCAATCCACCGCGGACAACCCCGTTGGCATCTGCGGCCCCATCGGTCCAACCGAACAACTCCCGCTGGTCGCACGCATCGTCAACGCCCTCCAGCTCGACGTCCGCGCCGGCCACTTCTGGGGAATGGACGAATGGTTCGATCCCGAGACCGGTCGCGAGACCCCCGTCACCCATCCGCTCAGCTTTGAGCGGGCCGATCGCGAGCTGTGCTTCCATCGCTTCGACCGGAAGCTCCGGATTCCCGATTCCCACCTGCATTTCCCGAAGGCCGACACCGCCCCCTACCGCGCCACATGGGGCTCCGGCATCCGCTGCGCCGTGATGCAGGGCGGACAGGGCGACGTCAAACACTGGGCTTTCAACGATCCCTTGCCGCGAAAGGGCAAACACGCCACCACCCCACCCACCAAGGAAGAGTACCGGTGCCTCGCCACCCGCGTGGTGGATCTCCATCCGCTGACCATCGCACAGAACGCCCGAACCTCGGGCGGCGGCAACATCTCGATGGTTCCAACCAAGGCCATCACCGTGGGCCCCGTCGAAACCTGGCTCGCCGACAAGGTTTCCATCTGGCACGCCGGAAACCACGACAACCCCTTCGGACAGCGACTGACGGCCTACATGATCTCCAAGGGACTCGTGGACACCGCGGTCCCCATGTCGCTGCTCGCCGATCATCCGAATGTCCAGTTCAACTACTTCCGCGGCGGCATCGGTTCGTGTTCCGTGGAGATGCATTGAACGCCACATGAGCCTCCGCCTCCTTCGCGCCATTGGCCTCGCCGCGCTGGTCGTGCGGTCCGCCGCGGCAGAATCCCCGCTCCCCGCACCGTTGCGGGCGGGTGCCGCCACCGCGGTCATCACACCGCGGATCGGTACGGTGATGAATGGAGGCACCGCCCCGGCCGCATCGACACACGTCCACGACGAACTCCACGCGCGCGCCCTGGTCCTGACCTCCGGTACAGAGCGCCTGGCATTCGTCCAGATCGACAACTGCCTGATCGACCGTCCGCTCATGGACGTGATGAAGGCACAGATCCATGCCGCCACTGGGTTCGGTTCCAATCAGGTCTGCATCGCCGCCACCCACACCCATTCGGCGGGATCCCTCACGGGCGTCCACCTGGCCGAAGCGGACGACGCCTACCGAGCCTGGATCCCCGGCCCCGTGGCCGACTCCGTGCGCCGCGCCCTCAACAACCTTTCTCCCGCCGAGGTTGCCTGGGGTCAAGGCAGCCTGCCCCAACACGTCTTCAACCGGCGCATCCAACTCAAGCCGGGCCTCATTTACACCAACCTCCTCGGGCAGACCGGCGATGCGGTGAAGATGAACTGGTCATCCCCCAGTCCCGAGGACCGGGACTTCGCCGGCCCCACCGATCCACAGGTCTTTGTGCTCGCCGTCCGTCACCTGGACGGCCGGCCGCTGGCACTCCTGGCCAATTACTCCCTCCATTACGTGGGCGGGACCGGTTCTGGCCATCTGAGCGCCGATTACTTCGGCGAGTTCTGCACCCGGATCACTGACCGTATCGGTGCCTCCCGACAGGATCCTCCCTTCGTCGCGATCCTCTCGAACGGGACTTCGGGAGACATCAATAACATCGACTTCCGAAAGCCTCGTCCCTCGGTCCCGCCCTATGCCCAGATCCGACGGGTTGCCGAGGACCTCAGCCTTGAAGTCTCACGCATCCTCGGAGGACTCACATACTCGCAACGGATCCCACTGCGAAGCCTGACCGCGGAAGTTCAGATCGCCGTCCGGAAACCCACGCCCGCCGAAGTCGACGTCGCACGCCGTCTCCTGAATGGCCGCACCGTGGATCAACTCCGGTCCTGGTCGGAGATCCACGCGAGGGACCAACTCCTGCTCGATCAATACCCGGACACGCTCACCCTCCCGATCCAGATGTTCCATATCGGCCCACTCCGCGTGGCCCAGTGGCCGGGGGAAATCTTCGCGGAGAGCGGTCTTGCGCTGAAGAAATTCGCGGCACCGTCCCCCCTCTTCAACATCTCGCTGGCGAATGGATGGTTCGGTTACATTCCACCGCCGGGCCAGCACGCCCTGGGCTCGTACGAGACATGGCGGCTGAGAACCAGCCCACTCCAGACCAACGCCATTCCCAAGATCCTCGAAACCTTCCACCGATTGCTGGAACCGCGCTGATCCCTCGAACGCCCGTCTACGCCTCCCGCCGCACCGCCACCAGGACGCCGCAGTGCACTCGTGTGGAGACCCACTGCGTCACGCCAAATCCCGAGGCCTCGAGCATCCGCCGATACTCGGCAATGCTGTAGGCACGCCCTTCGGTCACGCTGAACAGCGCCGCCGAATAGAGCGCGATGGGCAACGGACCTCCCAGATCATCGTCGAGAAAAACGTCGTGAATCAGCAGGCGTCCCCCCGGAGGCAGTCCTTCCGCACAACGCTGGAGCAAACGCAGGCATTCGGGTTCGTCCCAATCATGCAGGATGTTTGAAAGCAGGACCACGTCGGCTCCCGGGGGGAACGGATCCGTGAACATGTCACCCCCCCGCAACTCCAGGCGATCAGCCACCCCACTCGCCTCCGCAAACTCAGCGGCAACCCGCAGCACTTCCGGGCGATCCCAGACCACCGCGTTCAAGTCAGGGTTCGCCCGAAGGAGGGCGATCGAATACACCCCGGTTCCCCCACCCACATCCACCAACCGCCGGGCACCCGCAAGCGGCATCTGTTCCGCCAGTACGGGAGCCACATTCCGCGCACGACCAGACAACGCCAAAGTGAAGAATCGCGCGCCCGCTTCGGCATCCATCGCGGAAACCAAACCCTCCCGATAGATGAAGGCGACGCCCCCCGACTCTCCCACGGCCGGCCGGTTGGAGCGCAACCTCTCCACCATCGCAAGAACACCCGGACTTCCGGCGGCCAGACTGAAGTAGTCGCCGACGTGGTAGGAGCTCGTGGAAACCAAGTGCGTCGAAGCCAACGGCGTCAGACCGAGCACTCCCTCAACGGGACAACAGAGCGTTCCCATCGCCCTCAATGCGGTGGTCAGGACGCGGAAGGCGCGCGGTGCCAACCCGAGGGCAGACCTCAGCGATTCTTCGGGTAGCGGACCCTTCTCCAGAATCCGGAAAACACCGAGATGCGCCGTCGCTGCGACCAGCAATTCCGTGGCGTAACTCCCACGGAAGAGTTCGAACAACGGGGACGGATCCGTCGGCGAAGGAACCGCGGGTACGCAGACGGCCGCAGCAACGGGGCCATCAAGAGCCTCGGAATCCATGGAAGTGAAATGTCCGTGAGGCTTCTCCCAGCATCCGTCCGCCACGCCGTTCGAGGCCGTTCAGGCCCCGATCTGCGCCCGATACGCTTCGGGGCTCAGCAGACCATCGGTTCCGCCACTGAGTTTCAACTTGTAGAACCATCCCCCTTGGTAGGGCTCGGTATTCACGAGACCCGGTGATCCGCCCAACACCGGATTCACCTCGGTCACCGTCCCGGCCACCGGCGAATAGATGTCGCTGGCCGTCTTGACCGACTCCACCACCGCGCAGGCCTCGCCGGCCTTCACCACGCGCCCCACCGCGGGCAATTCGACGAACACGACGTCCGTCAACTCGTGCTGGGCGTGATCGGTGATGCCCACCGTGGCGATCTCTCCTTCGATGCGGACCCACTCGTGCGACTTTGCGAACTTCAGGTCGGGCGGAACTTGCGAGCTCATGTGCGTCGAGTTTGCGTTCCGCCCCCCCGGGTGGAAAGCGAGAAGTCATCCCGCGTTCATCCGGTTCCCGGCCTTGCGCCTTCGAACGCTTTGGGGAACTCTCCGTCCAAGATACCGCATCACGTTCCATTGGATCGCGCCATGAATCTCCTCCTCACACGCCGTCAGGCACTTCGCACCACCGTCCTTGCCACCGCAGGCCTCGCCGCAGGTCGCGCTTTCGGGCAGGCCGCTCCCACCGGCCCCCACAAGCTCCCCGAACTCGGCTATGCCTACAACGCGCTCGAACCCTACATCGACGCGCAGACGATGCAGATCCACCACGGCAAGCACCACGCGGCCTACGTCAACAACCTGAACAAGGCCATCGCGGACTATCCCGACCTCCAGAAACTCTCCGCCGAGGAACTCGTCAAGAACCTCGACAAGGTCCCCGAGCGCATCCGCACCACGGTCCGCAACAACGCCGGTGGCCACGTCAACCACACGCATTTCTGGAAGGCCCTCAAGAAGAACGACGGCGCCAGCCCGGGCGACCGCCTCGGCGAATCCATCCTCGAAGCGCTCAAGGCCTCCACCCGCGAAGAAGCCCAGGAGGCCTTCGTCAAGGCCGCCCTCGCCGTGTTCGGCAGCGGATGGCTGTGGATCTCGGTCGACAAGGATAAGTCCCTGAAGCTCGAGTCCTCCCCGAACCAGGATTCCCCCCTCATGCAGGGCCGCGAAATCCTCTTCGGTGTCGACCTCTGGGAACACGCTTACTATCTGAAGTACCAGAACCGCCGCAACGAGTACGTCGCGGCCCTGGCCGAGGTCATCAACTGGGAGTACATCGAGGAACGCTACCAGAAGCTGACCTCCTGAGAGGTTCCTTCACAGGCACCCCCTGTCATCCAGGCCCACGCCACCCCAGCGTGGGCTTTTTCGTCTCCCCCGCCCGGCAACCCGCCCTCGGAAGGGCGCATCTTGACACTGCCCCCTTTTGGAAAGGATTCGGGGCGGCGATGTCCTCATCGCCTTGGGCATGGCTTTGGAAAGGCGACGAGGACGTCGCCACCCCGTTCCATGCGGGGGCAGTGTCGAGATGCACCCCCTCGGAACTTCCCCTATCTGCGACTTGCATGTCTTCGCGTTGACTGGCTTCTTCACCGGACTCATCGCGATGGGAAAAGAACTACGCCAACTGTGGGAAGGTCTGCCGAACAAGGCGGAGTTCGCCGTGCTCCTCGCGGCGTGGGTTCTCCTCTTCCATTTCCTCGGAAATTCCACGCTGGGCTACGTCGACACCGCGTCGATGTTCACCTGGCTGAATGCGCTGCATGAAAGCGCCGAAAAGGCGGACACCGACGACGCGTTCGGACGTTATGTCCCCCTGTTGGTCCTCGTGCTCCTGATCGTCCGGAGACAGGAACTGACCGAAGCCGCCAAACGTTCCTGGGTTCCGGGCGTCGCGATCGTTGTTCTCGCCCTCCTTCTCCACGCCGCAGGATTCCTGGTGCAGCAGACGCGCGTGTCGATCGTCGCGTTCTTCGTCGGCCTCTACGGCATCATGGGACTCCTGTGGGGACCCGGCTGGCTAAGGGCCGTGTTCTTCCCCTATTTCCTCCTCGCGTTCACCCTGCCGGTGACAGCCTACCTCGACGCACCCACGTTCAAGCTCCGGCTCTTCTCGACCTGGTTTTCGACCTGGTTCTGCAAGTCGATCCTGAGCATACCGATCAAGCGGATCGGCACGATGGTCTACAAGGAAGCCACCGCCAAGGATCCGGGTTTCCAGTTCGATGTCGCCGCCGCATGCAGCGGCATCCGAAGCCTGACGATCGTCCTGCTCCTGACGCTCGCCTTCGCCTGGCTCCACCTGCGAAGCCCATGGCGCCGCTGTGTGATGATCCTCGCCGCCGTCCCGTTGGCGCTCCTCGGCAACACCGTGCGCCTGATCACCACCTTCTGTGTCGCCGACATCTGGGGCCAGGCAGCGGCTTCCAAGGTGGAAACCAAGGCCGGATTCATCACCTTCGCCGTCGCGCTCGCCGGGGTCTTCGCACTGGGTCGCGTCCTCAGCGACGCGCCGCCCGCTCCCCCGGGCTCGAGCCCTGAACCGGAACCGGAACCCGATTCCCTTCCACGAACCGACTCTGCTGCCCGTCCATGATCGCCAAACCTCGTCTTCTGGCCCTCCTGACCCTGCTGATCATCGGGGTCAGTGCCACCGGCTTGCGCACCCTCCGGGCCGCGGTGCGCCTCGGAAATCCGGGCGTCAAGCTCAGCTCGATCCCTGTTCTCGATGAACACAACAAGGTAGCCCGGACCAACTCCATCGCGCTGCCGGTCAATGTTCCCGGTTTCGATGGACGGCTCGCCTCGATCACCCGCCTCGAACTGGATTACCTGCCCCCGGACACCACCTACGCCCGCCGATTCTATACAATCCCGTCAGAGCAGTTCGCCGTGCAGGCCAGCGCCGTGCTGATGGGAACAGACCGAACCAGCATCCACCGGCCTGAATACTGCCTGACAGGCCAAGGCTGGAACATCGTCCGCCAGACCGCCACCAACATCCAGATCGGGGGCACCAGGCCCTTTACGCTTCCGGTGCAACGGTACGACCTGACGTTTCAAGGTGAGGTCAACGGCCGTCCTGCTGTCCGGTCCGGTGTTTTCGTCTTCTGGTTCGTGACCGAGGGCCAGACCACGGCCAGCCACTTCGAACGTCAGTGGTCGCTGATCCGCAACCTCCTCACCAAACAAACCCTTCAACGCTGGGCCTACATCTCCTACTTCGCCGATTGTGCACCCGGACAGGAAGACGGCACCTTCCGCCGCATCGGGCAGATTGCGGCAGCCACCGTCCCGGAGTTCCAGTTGACCACGGGGGCCACTCCCTGAAATGGTTCAGACAATGACCCCATTGCGGGTCCAAGGGTTCGGATTCCATGCTGCGCCGTCGCCGCCAGCTTTTCACCAAGGTCAGCAAGATTGTCGATGCCGCGCTGTTTGGCCTGGCGTTCTGGGTCACGCACGCCCTGCGCTCGCTGGACATTTTTGACCGCGGGGAACTCATTCAGGACTTCAGCAGCTACGCCTGGTTGCTGCTGGTGGTGGTTCCCCTGTCCACCCCGATCCTCGAACTCCAGGGATATTACCTCCGTTCAGTTCTGGGCTCCCGCCGCCAATCCCTCTGGATCCTTGCCCGCACTGCCGCGTGGGTCAGCCTCGCCGCCATTGCCGTCCTTTTCTTCCGGAAAACCGAGGGAGCCCGCCTCATCTTCGCCCTCTACATCCCCGTCGCCGTCCTCTTCATGTGGGCCAAGGATGAGCTTCTCCGGGCTTGGTCCCTCCACCGCCACGGACGTGAGATTGCCCGCCGTCGCGTCATCATCGTCGGAGGCGGCACGGACCCCGCGCGTCTCGAAAAAGCCCTGCGGCTGGACCAGTTCCCGGACATCGAGATCGTCGGTCGGATCGACCTCAACGAACGCCCCATCGACGAACTGGCCGACCTTCTGCACACCCATTCGGCCAACTCCGTCCTCATCGCCCCGCGCCAGACCCTGTTCGGGAACATCGAGCGAACCATCCAGTTGTGCGAACTGGAGGGCGTTGAGGTCTGGCTGCTTGCCGACTTCTTCCAAACCCGGATCTCCCAGACAACCGTCGATGACCTCCACGGCCACCCGATGCTGGTCTTCCGGTCCGGACCGGATGTCTCGTGGCAGGCCATGGGCAAGAGCGCGATCGATTTTGTCGGTTCGCTGAGCCTGATCCTCCTGTTGTCCCCGATCATGGTGGCAGCCGCACTGGCCGTCCGGTTGACTTCGCCGGGTCCCGTTTTCTTCCGCCAGCAGCGGGCCGGTCTCAACGGACGCCCATTCACCATGCTGAAGTTCCGCTCGATGGTGACCAACGCCGAGCAACTCAAGCAGGAACTCGCGGCGCTGAACGAGATGTCCGGCCCCGTGTTCAAGGTCACCAACGATCCCCGAGTCACTCCAACCGGACGGTTCCTCCGCAAGTGGTCCATCGATGAGCTTCCCCAACTCATCAACGTCCTCCGTGGCGAGATGTCGCTGGTCGGTCCTCGCCCTCTCCCCTTGGATGAAGTCGCTCGCTTTGATGACCTCGCCCACCGCCGACGCCTTTCCGTGCGGCCCGGCCTCACCTGCATCTGGCAGGTCCGCGGCCGGAACAATGTCTCCGACTTCAAGGAATGGGTCCGGCTCGACCTCGAGTACATCGACAATTGGTCCCTCTGGCTCGACTTCAAGATCCTCCTGATGACCATCCCCGCCGTCTTCACCGGCGCGGGTGCGAAGTAAACAACCCAAACCCCCACCATGCCTCCATCCCCATCCCCTCGGAAGGCCGTATCCAAACCCCGGTCCCATGCCAAGCCGACCCGACGCCGGTCGAGCGACAAGCCCGTCTCCGTCGTCACCGGAGGCGCAGGTTTCCTGGGCTCCCATCTGGTGGACCTCCTCCTTGCCCGCGGACATCGCGTGACGGTCATCGACAACCTCATTACGGGTTCCACGGACAACATCCAGCACCTCGCCGGGAATCCTGACTTCCGGTTCATCAAGCAGGACGTCACCGAGTACCTCTATCTGGACGGTCCCGTGGACTTCCTCTGGCACTTTGCTTCCCCGGCCAGTCCGATCGATTACCTCGAACTCCCCATCCAGACGCTCAAGGTCGGCTCGCTTGGAACCCACAAGGCACTCGGCCTCGCCATGACCAAGGGTGCCCGGTTCCTCATCACCTCCACCTCCGAAGTCTACGGGGATCCGCTCGTCCACCCACAGACCGAAGCTTACTGGGGCAACGTCAATCCGGTGGGCCCGCGCGGTTGCTACGACGAATCCAAGCGCTTCGCCGAGGCCTTGACGATGGCCTACCACCGGGAACACGGCGTGGACACGCGCATTGTCCGCATCTTCAACACCTACGGACCACGGATGCGGGTAGAGGACGGCCGCGTCGTCCCAGCCTTCGTCAGCCAGGCCCTCCGAGGGAAGCCCATCACCGTCTTCGGCGACGGAACACAAACGCGGAGCTTCTGCTTCGCCTCCGACCTCATCGAGGGGATCTACCGCCTGATGATGTGTACCGGAGCCACCGCCAGCGACCCGTGCAACATCGGGAATCCCCACGAATTGACGATGCTCCAGTTCGCCCAGGAAATCATCAAGGCCACCGGATCCAAGTCCCGGATCATCCACAAGCCCCTCCCGCAGGACGATCCCAAGCAACGTCGTCCGGATATCACCCGCGCCCGGAAACTGCTCGGCTGGGAGCCTGCCATCCCCCTTGCCGACGGGCTCGTGCCAACCATCGCCTACTTCCGATCCAAGATCACCCGCTGAAACCTTCGCCCCGCGGCTTCTCCCAACATGCAGAACCTCATCGACGGTCGGGCCATCGCGTCCCAGATCCACACCGAAACCTCGCAGCGGGTGGCCGCATTGCTCCAACGAGGTTGCCGCCCAGGACTGGTTTTCGTCCGCGTGGGGGAAGACCCGGCCTCCCAGGTCTATGTCGGAATGAAGGAAAGGAAGTCTCGGGAACTCGGAATCCACTCGGAGACCATCGTCCTCCCCGCGGCGACCACCCAGACGGAGCTTCTCACCCTCATCCACCGCCTCAATGCCGACCCCACATGGCACGGCATCCTCGTCCAGGCTCCGCTCCCACCCCAGATCGACTCAGCGACCATTTTCGCAGCCGTCGATCCCCGCAAGGATGTCGACGGATTCCACCCATTGAACGTCGGCCGGCTCCTGCTCGGTGATTCTGGCGGATTCGTGCCCTGCACCCCCGCAGGGGTACATGAGTTGCTGATCCGGTCCGGAGTTCCCATCCCTGGCGCAAACGTGGTGATTCTCGGACGCGGAAACATCGTCGGGAAACCCATGGCCGCAATCCTGGTCCAGAAGGGCCGCACGGCCAACGCCACCGTCACGGTCTGCCATTCGGCCAGTCGCGATATCGTGGACCATTGTCGACGTGCGGACATCCTCATCGCCGCCATGGGCGTGCCACGGTTCGTCACGACCGCCTTCGTCAAGCCGGGTGCGGTCGTGATCGATGTCGGGGTCAACCGGATCCCGGATCCGACGGCACCCGGTGGCACCCGCCTTGTTGGGGACGTCGCATTCGATGAGGTTCAACCCATCGCCGGTAAGATCACCCCGAACCCGGGTGGCGTGGGCCCGATGACCATCGCCATGCTGCTTGCCAACACCGCACGCGCCGCAGAACTGGCCACACCCTGACAGGGAACGGACATGGGTTCCTTCCGCCCGCCAGGCCCTTGCCCTGCCTGCCACGAACACGTCCCCGCACGCCGCGTTTCGTGCCCGCATTGCGGGGCAACGGCAGACGACGGCTGGCGCGAGCAGGACGGATCCGACGGCCTTGATCTGCCAGACGAGGATTTCGACTACGAGTCGTTCGTCCGCCGGGAGTTCCCACAGGAACCCGCCCCGCTCCGGTTCGATCGAAAGACCCTCTGGTGGGTGACCGCCGTGGTGCTTCTGGCCGCCATGACGGCGGGATACTGGTGGTTTTGAGCCGGCTTGGTCAGGTTACACCTTGGCTTGTGGGGACTTCTCCCTAACTTACCGGCCCGTAACCATGGCGGACATCGAAATACCCTCCCCTCAGGGACGCAAGGACGAGACACAGGTCGGAATCATCATCGCGGTGATCGCCGTCCTGATGGCCTTGGTGGGTTCACTGGGCAACAACGCGGCAGACGACATGATCGTCGGCGAAGTGAAATCCTCCAACGGGTTCGCCTGGTACCAGGCAAAGAGGCAGCGCGAATACATCAACGATCTGGAACTGCGCCGCCTCGCCATCGAACTGGCGGACAACCCTTCCCCGACTCGTCGGGCAGCTCTGGAATCCTTTGTCACCGATCTCAAGTCCAAGAATCAGGAGTATCGCACCGAGAACGATGCGATCCGCGAAGGAGCCCAACGCGAGGCGGCCGCCGCCGAGTTATCCGGAAAGCGGAATGATGCATTCGGAACCGCCGAGATCCTGTTGCAGGTGGCGGTGGTCTTCTGCTCCCTGACCCTGCTCACCAATCGCCGCATGTTCCTCCACGGAGGCATCCTCGTCGCGCTGGCCGGCATCCTCCTCGCAGGCCGCGCCTACAGGCTCCAACCCACGACTCCGTCGCCCCAAACCCAGTCCGCACCCAGCACCCGCTGAGGGATCCGCGCTCCTCCTCCCGGTGAATCTTCCCAACAAACTGACCGTTTCCCGCTTCGCACTGACCGGCCTTTTCCTGGCAGTGATCTTCGCCCGCTTTCCCGGAAACGAAACCGTCGCCCTCGCCCTCTTCACCGCCGCGGGGATCACCGACGCGCTGGATGGCAGGATCGCCCGCTCCCGCGGCCTCATCACCAATTTCGGCATCCTCATGGATCCATTGGCCGACAAGATCCTGACCTGTTCCGCCTTCATCGCCTTTGTCGAACTCCGCCAGATCGAGGCGTGGATGGTGGTGATCATCGTCGGACGCGAACTGGCAATCACGGGACTGCGACTGCTGGCTGCGTCCAAGAACGTGGTTCTCGCCGCCGAAGGATTCGGAAAGCACAAAACCATCTCCCAGATCGTCGCCATCGTCGCGGTCCTCGTCCTTCTGAGCTATCAGCAATGGGGCGTCTTTGGCTCCGCTGTCTTCGGATGGCCCATCGCCGGCAAGCCATGGATTGGTTGGTTCACTCCCTTCTCCCAATGGGTGGCGGTGGCCCTGACCGTCCTCAGCGGCAGCATCTACCTTTGGCGAAACCGCCAACTCTACCTCACCGAGGTATGAGCGCCTCCACCACCCGGAGTCTGTTGTTGCTGGCTCAAGGATTCGGACTCGGCCGACTGCATCCCGGGCCTGGAACCTGGGGCAGCCTCGGCGGAGTCCTCCTCACCGCTGGCCTCCTCCTCGTCCCCCATCCCGCGTTCTACATCGCCACCGTCCTCATTCTCACGGCTACCTCGATTCCCATCTGTTCCGTCGCCGAGCGGGCCCTGGGGGAAACGGACCCTGGTTCAGTCGTCCTCGACGAAATCATCGCTGTCCCCATCGCATTTTCCGGCTACGCCGTCCATTGGTGGTCCGTCGGGGCAACGCCCCGCATCGAAGGAATCAGCCAATGGTGGCCGGCACTGGTGGCGGCCTTCGTCCTCTTCCGCATCTTCGACATCTGGAAGCCGTGGCCCATCCGGCGCCTGCAGAACCTTCACGGAGGACTGGGCATCGTTCTGGATGATGTGGCAGCGGCCCTGGTCAGCGCGCTCCTTCTGGGAATTGGCACCACGGTGCTCTTCTACACCCGCCTGATCGCCTGAAGCGGGGCGCAAATGGCCATTCTTTGGCAGAATGCCCACAACTCGCCGCAATCGTCGCCACATCCTTGCATCCGCGACGAGGAAATGCCTTTACCCGCGTCCTCATCTGCCCTACGCCCTTGGGACGACGGAGGCACCACACGCTTCCAAAATCCTCAGAGCATGAAACCACTGATCAAACTGGGTGGCATTGCCGCCCTCTTCAGTGGTCTGGTCCCCGGTTTGGTCACCGGGAGCTTCGCCCAGACCACGCTACCCGCATCGCTACGCCTCACCACAGGCGTGGATACCAACAAACCAGGATTCCTGGTTCGGACGGCGCAAGTGGAGGGAATCGACCACGCAGGGTCAGTCGCCACGTCCGAACGTCTTCTCAACGGGGATCTCGGTGCGAACATCGCCAACCTCTCCGACCCCAACTACACCTTCGACACCAGCCTCGGGTTCTTTGTCGTCAACCAAGGCCTGAACTTCCGCCACGACGCCGGCATCGATGCCGACAACGGTGTTCTCGTCGGACCTGACTTCCCCGATACGCTGATCCCCGGCCTTCCAGGCACAACGGGCTCTTCCGAGCAGGCCGCCGCCGAAGCCATCGCCTTCCTCGAATTCCCAACCGCAGGAACCTACGAGTTCGGCGTCTCCTCCGATGACGCCTTCAAGCTGACCTTCGGTGTCAACCCGCGAGACCGTTTCGCCACCGTGCTCCGCCAGTTTTCCGGAGAACGCGCGATGACCGAGACACGCGTCATCCTGGTCAATGTCACCCAACCCGGCATCTACCCGTTCCGCTGCCTCTGGGCCAATCGCCTCGGCGCCAGCGGCTGGGAATGGTTCCTCTTCGACGGCGCAGGCAATCGCATTGCCGTCGGAAATCCGACCAACACCGTCAAGTCGTACTACTCCGGGCCTCTCCGCCCATACGTGGCCAACATCTTTCCTGAATCCGGAGCCGTCGGTGTCTCTCCGACGGCCGCCATCGTGGCCAATCTCAGGGACGATTCAATCGCACTCAACGGTTCGTCCGTGTCGCTCACTGTGGCTGCCAATGAAGGCGGCGCGGCTGTTGCCGGAGCCCTCACCCTCAACAAGGTTGGCACGCAGACAACGGCAACATTCACACCGTCCGCGGCCCTGGAAGTCGGCGCACTGTACAATGTCACGCTGAAGTTCACCGACGCCGGCACGCCGCCCTTGCCGCGAACCAACACGTGGTCCTTCAGGGTCAGCACAGCCGCCATCGAGGCCGCCGCGGCCATCCCTGAGTCCCAGGTCGACAAGACCAAGAAGGGCTTCCGACTGTTCGTCCACCAAGCCGACGGCGCCGACTTCGACAACGCCGCGTCGCTGGACAACATCCGCAATCAATTGGAAGGCCTCGAAGGCAACAACCTCGCAGATCTCTCAAACGCCGATGCCAACGGCTACTTCCTGTTCAACACACCCGCGAACAGCGTCATCAACCTCAACAACTTCTACGAGGTCGTCGAGAAGGGCAATTTCACCACAACCAACGGATTTGCCGACCTTCCCTTCCCGGGCACTCCCGGCAACGGCGGCCTGGACTGGACCGCGGACAATCTCGCCACCGAGGTGATGACCGTCCTGCACTTCCCCACTGCCGGCAGCTATACCCTCGGCATCTTCGGCATCGACTCCTTCTCCGTCGCCATCGGTGATGGCAAACGCGGACCGAAGGATCTGTTCGCCACCGTGCTCGGCGACTTCGACGGCAACATCACCGAGAACTACCTGTTCTCGTTCTTCGTCCCGACCCCCGGCTATTACCCCGTCCGCCTGATCCACAATATCGGCATCCGCCAGGGCGACCTCGAGTTCTTCTCGGCCGATCCCGATGGATCCAACCTCAAGCTGATCAATACCCCGGGTGGCATCCAGGCCTACCAACCCCCGGCCTCGTTCCCGGCCTATGTCCGCAACGTCACGCCCGGCGTGAACATCGCCGGCATGCAGGAGTTCACCATCACGGAAGTCCTCCCCAACGCGAACGTGACCGCCAACATCGTCGATGACGGCACCACGGTTTCTCCGAGCAACGTCAGCCTGAAGGTGGACGGTGCTGGCACTTCCACTGCGGTCAAGAACGGCAAGGTCACCACCGTCACCTTCACCCGCACGGCGGACTTCCTGCCTGCCACTTCCCATACAGCGACCTTGGTGTACACCGACAGCGCCGGAACAACCGTCACCAACGAATGGGATTTCGAGATCGTCGAAGCCTTCATCCCGGACGTTGCCCGGTCCTATCCTCTCGGTTCCCAGGTCGCCAACACCCGCGGCTTCAAGGTCCGCACGTGGCAGCTCCCGATCGGATTCGTCTCGGGCGAAAACGGTTCCGTGACCAAGTCCGAAGCCATGCTCGCCGGCATCCTGCCCGGTGCCAATGACGTCGACTTCACGGACACCACCTACCCGCGCGACGGCGAATGGTGGCAGGTGGATACCATCAACTTCGGACCCGGGACCCTGGGTTCGATCCGGGACGACATCAAGCTCCCCGGTCTCCCCGGCAAGTCTGGCCGCATGGACCACTACGCGGCCGAAGCCATCACTTACATCGAGATGCCGACGGCGGGTCTGTACCAACTCTCGGTCCACTCCGACGACTCTCCGCGCATCATGCAGCAGGAGGAGCAGTCGTTCCAATTCGGCTGCGTCGTCATCACCTCGCCGCCTTCGCTGGCCGGCAAGCGCATCGGCATGTCGGCCACCCGTACGTCCATCGGTTCCGGATTCGGCGTTGACCTGCCCACCGCTGAACCGCTGGTTTTGAACCTGGTGGCTGCCAGCCCCATCCTTGCCAACACCGCACTCACAAACGCCGCCCAGGCCAAGGATGCCGCCGTCCTTATCCAACGCGGTGGCGTCGCCTTCGGCCTGAAGGCGGTTCAAGCCAAGGCCGCCGGTGCCAAGGCAGTCATCATCTTCAATGATGCCAGTGGTGATCGCGCGGATCGTCCGCCCATCTTCATGGGTGGCACCGCCGAGGGCGTGGACATCCCCTGCTTGTTCATCAACTACCGTGATGGCACGAACCTTGTCGCCGAACTCGCCAAGGGCCCGATCACCGTCAGCCTCCAGGACAACCCGGAGCAACAGGCCCTCATCCCCAACGATGGTTGGACGGGCGGCTGGACCTACTCCGTGTTCGTCGACAAGCCCGCCATCTACCCGTTCCGCTTCGTCAGCGGCAATGGCGGCGGCGACTACTCCATGGAGTGGACGGTTGTGAAGCCTGACGGCTCCGAAGTGCTCCTCAACAGCGCCCATGATGTGGCCGCGCTCAAGACCTACCGGGCTGTCACCCCGCCGCCCATTACCGTCAGCGGCGTGCCTCCGGCAGGCATGACCGGAGCCACCATGACCAATATCGTGATTGATCACGCCAACAAGACGATCACGGTCGATATGCCCACCAGCGGCGAGCAGGGATATATCACCATCTCGCCCCGCCACACCATCCTGAGCGTCCAGGCTGCCGGCGACAAATTGGTGGTCCGTTACAACTGAGCGCACTCAGTCTGAACCTTCCATCGCACGGGGCGGCCGGATTACCGGCCGCCCCTTTTTCGTACCCTGCCAGACCCATTCCCCCAGCCACAGGGCGCATCTTGAAACTGCCCCCGCAAGGGTGGCGTCGTCCTCGTCGCCGTTCCAAAGCCCTTCCCAAGGCGATGAGGACATCGCCACCCCGAATCCTTTCCAAAAGGGGGCAGTGCCACGATGCGCCCCCAGCCCCACATTCACCCACTTGAACCTTGGAAGCACCACGCCCGTGCGCCCATCCTGAGCCCCCACCCATGAGGAGAGAACTCTCGTCCATAGTCCGCGCTGGAATCGTCGCCAGCCTGATGCTCGCCGCCACGCTCACGCCGCCCGTCGTCATGGCGCAGAACACTCCCAGGCTCGCTATCCCCGCTTCGGATGACGGCCTTCCCGGGGCCGGGCCCATCCGACGGCAGGATTGGTTCCAGAAACTTTGGCTCCAGCGCCGCACCGACTGGGCCGCAAATGCCGACCGGGACCGCCACTCCGTGGTGTTCCTGGGCGACTCCATCACCCAGGGCTGGGGCGATCGGATGAGTGATGCGTTTCCCGGCATCAAGGTATCCAATCGTGGGATCTCGGGGGACACCTCCCGCGGCGTCCTGATCCGTCTCGCGGAGGATGTCCTCGCCCTCAAGCCCACCGGGGTGGTGCTGCTCATCGGCACCAATGACCTCGAGGAGAACGCGTCCCCGGAAACCATCGCCTCGAATGTCGAACAGATCCTCAACCTGCTTCGCCAACACGACCCCCACCTTCCCGTCATCCTTTGCGAGGTGTTCCCGAGCTCCGCTTCCATGCGGCGTCCCGCCGACAAGATCCGGAAGCTCAACCAACTCTACGCCGGAATCGCCAAGGGACGCTCCCAGGTCACCCGCGCCGAAACCTGGCCTCTGTTCGCAGATGCCAATGGCGACGCCAAGGCTGCCGAGTTCCCGGACCTCCTCCACCCGAACGCCATCGGATACTCGAAGTGGGCGGCAGCGTTGCGCCCCCTGCTCGCCACGCTCGGATTCACGGAGTTGACGAACGATGCCTTCACCCCGGAACCCGGCTTCACGAGCCTGTTCAATGGGCGCGACCTGACCGGATGGGGATTCAAGACCAACCGCTTCGACGGTCTCACCCAGAGCACGGACGGCCGTTATCACGCCAAACATGGGCGCCTGATCGTGACCACCCCTACCGAAGGCCGCCGCGTCCAGCAGATCTGGACGACCCGGGAATTCCCCAAGAACTTCACCCTCAAGCTGGAGTTCCGCGCCACCCCCAACGCCGACAGCGGCATCTTCATCCGGCAACCGCAGTTGCAGTGCCGGGATTACCCCCTCGCCGGGCCCTACAAGACGCTCAAGAACTACAAGCCTCAGGATTGGAACGAGGTCGTCGTCGTCGTCCGCAATGGGACCGCCCACTGCACGTGCAACGGAGAAGTTCTCGAAGCCGCCCTTCCCGTGCCCCCGACCGGCCCCATCGGCCTGGAAGGCGATTCCGGGCAGATGGAGTACCGCCGCATCCGACTCCGCGAGGAGCCCTGAGCCCATCATGTCAGCCCTCGCAGAACGCCTGATTTCCATCCGCCAGCGGATCGCCTCCGCCTGCGATCGTTCGGGCCGATCCGTCGCCAGTGTGGAACTGATGGGCGTCTCCAAGAATCACCCCCCGGAGGCCGTCTCCGAAGCCGTCCAACTCGGGCTGACCCTCTTCGGGGAGAACCGCATCCAGGAGGCCCGGGCCAAGATCCCTTTGAGCCCGCCCACAGCCCGATGGCATTTCATCGGACACCTGCAATCCAACAAGGCACGCGATGCCGTCGCACTCTTTGAGACGGTTCAGGGCGTCGACTCGCTCGAGCTCGCCCGCGAACTCCAGAAGCAGGCTCAGAAGCAGTCCCGCCAACCCGCGATCCTTGCCGAGGTCAACGTCGCCGGTGAATCCAGCAAGTTCGGCTGGACCCCGGACGCGCTTCTCGGCGCCCTCCCAGCCCTGTCAGCGCTGGATCGGCTCCCCCTGAAGGGTCTCATGACCATTGCTCCCTACGCCCCCGATCCTGAGACAGCCCGGCCTATCTTCCGTCGACTGCGCGAACTCCGGGATCAATGCGAACAACGCCTCCAACACCCGCTGCCCATCCTCAGCATGGGAATGAGCGGTGACCTCGAAGTCGCCATCGAGGAGGGGGCCACCCTTGTCCGGGTCGGCACTGCCCTCTTTGGCGATCGGCCGCGTCCCATTCGGCCGGAACCCACTCCTTCCCAGCCCTGACTCCAGAACCCGCCCGCCATGAATCCCCCACTCCTCCTGCTGACCCTTTGCCTCACCACCGCGACTTCAATCGCAGCAGAACCTTCGAACACCTTCACCCCCCTCTTCAACGGGCGTGACCTCTCGGGCTGGGTCAACGTGAACTGCGCACCCGAAACGTTCACGGTGCGCGATGGGATGATCCATTGCGATGGCATCCCGACCGGCGCACTCCGCACCGAACGCCAGTTCGAAAACTTCATCCTCGAACTGGAGTGGCGACACATGAAGTCAGGCGGCAACGCCGGGGTCTTCATCTGGTCAGGATCGCTCCCGGCTCCCGGTCAACCCTTCCTGCGTGCCATCGAGGTCCAGGTCCTCGACCACGGCTACGGGAAATCCGACTGGTTCACCACGCACGGAGACATCTTCCCGATCCACGGCTCGACGATGAAACCCTTCAGCCCGAGCAAGGGCGACCGCTCCTTTCCAAAGGAGTTCCGCAGCAAGGGCACCAACGAATGGAATCACTACCGCATCGTGGCGACCAACGGCGTCATCCGCCTTTCCGTGAATGGTGCTGAAGTCTCCGGCGGCACGGACTGCTCCTGGCGCAAGGGCTACATCGCCCTCGAATCCGAAGGCGGCATCGTCGATTGGCGGAACCTCCGGATCCAGGAACTCCCCTCCAGCAATCCCGCCGCTGAAATGTCAGCCCCAGCCGCCGTTCCCTGGGAAAGTCTTTACGACGGACGCAGCCTCCGTGGCTGGACGGGTTCACCGGCCGCGATGGAGGTCTGGAAACCTTCCGACTGGAACCTCCGATGCAGCGCCAGCGCACCGACCAACGCCATCCTCTGGTCCACGGCACCGGCCGCCACGACCGAACTCTTTGTCGACTGGAGACCCTCGGGAAAGCCCACCGATAACCGCCCGCCGATCCTCTTCCAGACCCCGGACTCCACGATCCATCCCCTCCCCTCCATCGCCACAGGCGTGAAGGAAGGCTGGAACCGACTGACCCTCGAACGCGCCCAGAACGGATGGGCCCTCAGGGTCAATCAGGGTTCCCCAATCCCGCTCCCGCTCCCCAACCAACCCTTGCGTCTCGGATTCATTCCGACCTCGACAGAAACGGTTCTCGCCAGCCCGTTCGTCCGACGCTGATTCCATCGCCACGGAGTTGCTCAGTGTGCTTGCACCCAGAGGGTCGGGCGCATCTTGCCACTGCGCCCTTTTGGAAAGGATTCGGGGCGGCGATGTCCTCATCGCCATTGGGAATGGCTTCGGAACGACGACGAGGACGTCGCTCCCCGGCGCATGCGGGGGCAGTGTCAAGATGCGCCCCAGAGGGCCCTGACCTCTTCCGGCTGTTTGCCCGCCGCCCGCAACTCTCGCAGGCTCAGCGAGGCGTGCCGCTTCGCCAATCGTTGCCCCTGAGCGTCTCGAACCAAAGGACAGTGACAGAACCGCGGTACTGACCAACCGAGCGCCCGGTACAGGAGGATCTGGCGCGCCGTGCTCAATAGCAGGTCCTCCCCACGCACCACTTCGGTGATCCGCATCAGCGCATCGTCGACCACGCACGCCAATTGGTACGCCGGAACTCCATCGTGCCGCCACACCACGAAGTCGCCAAAATCCCGCCCGGCTTCGTACCGCACCCTGCCGGCGAACCCGTCCTCAAACTCGATGGCCTCTCCATCGGGAACGCGAAACCTCCAACTGAACCGCGTGCCCCACTTCAGGTCCTCCATTCGCCGACCCCGACAGTGCCCGGCGTAAACGGGCTCCTCGTCACCCGCGTGAGGCGCCGAAAGCGACGCGAGGATCTCCCGCCGCGAACAGGTGCATGGATAAACCCACCCCAGATCCCGCAAGCGGGACAAAGCCGCCGCGTAGTGGGACATCCGCTCGGATTGGCTATACGGCCGATGCGGCCCCCCGCGGTCCGGGCCTTCGTCCCATTCCACACCCAACCACTTCAGGTCCTCGATGAATCCCGTGATGAACTCGGTTCTCACGCGATCCCGATCCAGATCGTCGTTCCGCAGAACCACCGTACCCCCGGCCTTCCGCGCCCTCTCCCACGCGATCCAGAAGGTCCGCCCGTGCCCAAGGTGCAGGTATCCCGTGGGCGATGGCGCAATCCTACCCCGATAGCCGCCCTGAACTTCCGTGCTCATCGCTGCCCTCCGCATCTGGAACCCGATTCCGGGAAAGCGGGCGGAGATCCAGCCGCCAGCCATTCCGCATACCCCGGAATCCGGAAGCCCAACAGGGCCTGAGCCCGGGAACTATCCAGGGAGGTGTCCGGCGGCCGGGGTGCCCCATTGTAGTCCCGCAAGGTTCCGGGCTCGATCGGACAGGAAAGGCCTTCACCCTCCAGTATCGCAGCCAACGCACATCCGATCTCCCATCGTGAAAGCCGCTGTGCCCCTGCCAGGTGAAGGATCCCCCCGCATTCCTTGCCCAACAACTCCCAGAGCGCTCGCGCTGTATGCTCGGCAGGAATCGGACTCCGATACTCGTCCCGGAACAGCTGGAGGGTCCTTCCCGCACGCCACGCCCGAACCATCTCCTCGTTGAATCCACGATCCGCCGTCGTGGACCGACCATGGTTCAGGGAGGTACGCACGACGAGATGTCGCGGGTCCCGCAGAACCCATTGCTCGGCCTCCACCTTCGTCTCTGCATAAATGCTCAGGGGAGCCACCGCGCAATCCTCTCCATAACCGCCGCGCTGGCCATCAAACACAAGATCAGTGGACAGGAAGACCATCCGTCTTCCAGCAAACAACCCGGCCAGGTGGCGGGTCACGTCGACGTTCCATTGACGTGCCTTCGCAGGTTCTTGCTGACATTGCGGACTTCGGCTCATGGCCGCGCAGTGGATGAGGGCCAACGGCCCATCAGCTTCAAACCGTCGTTCAACGGCCGCAAAGTCCGTGAGTTCAAGGATGCCGCGATGCAAGGCAACAGCTTCCCATCCCTGAGGGATGCCTGGACTCCGCATCAAGGTCCCTCCGATCAGGCCTGCCGCTCCAGTCACCCAGCATTTCATGACGTCCACGCCTCCCAGCCAACCACGCTCCGCCCCAACGCTTCAACTCCCCCGCACGCATCCTCGAAAAAGATCTTTGGGACACGGCTCCGAACCGAGTTAGTCTGATGGCACATGCCTGTCCTGCTGACGTGGGTCATCATCGCCATCGGCGTCGCCCTCCTGTTCACGTTGACGATCTTCGTCCACGAGTTCGGACACTACTGGGTGGCGCGGAAACTGGGACTCAAGGTCGATGGTTTCTCCATCGGCTTCGGCCCGAAGGTATTCTCGTGGACCGATCGTGATGGGGTCGAATGGGCCCTGCGTTGGCTCCCTCTCGGCGGGTTCGTCAAGTTGCCCCAGATGATCACCTCCGAGGCCATCGAGGGACGCTCCAACCCCTCCATCCCCCCCATTTCCCCGGGCAAGAAGATCGCCGTGTCCCTCGCAGGTCCGGTCATGAACATCCTTTTCGCCTTCTTCATCGGCGGCATCGTCTGGTGGGTTGGCCTTCCGAGGGCCTACAACAACACCATCATCGGATACGTCCCGCCCGGGGGCGCGGAAGCCAATCTGGGCATCCGCGAGGGAGACAGGATCCAGGCCGTCAACGGCCGTCCGGTCCTGAATTGGGAAGAAGTCCAGCGAACAGCCGCCCTCTCGATCACGTCCACTCTTGCCGTCACCATCAAGCACGTCGACGGCCGGATCGCCACCTACTCCATCCCGACCGAGTATTCCACCGCCGCCCGCCTCAAATTCCTCAAGCTGGGCCCCAAGGATCACCCCGCCGTCCTGGACCTCATGAAGGGTTACCCCGCGGAGACATCCGGCCTGCGCAAGGGCGATGAACTGATCTCCATCGATGGCATCGAGATCGCCGGCCAACAGCAGTTGATCGACATCATCAAGGGAAGCGCCGACCGACCTGTCCTGCTCGAACTCCTGCGCGATGGCAAACCCCTGCGCCTGACCGTAACGCCCATCCTGGACCCGAAGGACAAGGTTGGCCGCATGGGGGTCACGCTGGGACCTTCACCTCGCATGACCTTCACCGTGGAACGGCCCGGGCCTACACCCTGGAAACAGATCGAGGGGACCATCAGCCAGATGGCCCAACTGGTCCGCGCCATCGCCCACAAGAAAGAGTCCCGCATCGGTGTCGAAAATCTCCAAGGCCCCGCAGGCATGCTCACGGGAATCGCCATGGAGATGAAAGTCGACATCCGCCGGGCCTTGGCACTGATGGTCATCATCAACGTGAATCTGGCCATCCTGAATCTCCTGCCCTTGCCCGTCCTCGACGGCGGCCACATCACCTTTTCGATCATCGAACTCCTGACCTTCCGCAGGATTCCAGCGCAGGTCTACGAGTCCGTGACCCTTGTCTTTGGCGTCCTCCTGCTGTCGTTCATGGCCTTCGTCTTCTACAACGACGTCCGCAGCATCCCTCTTCTACGCTCGGTGTTCAGTCAGGAAAGCGTCGTCCAAGCCCCCTCCACCCAGCCGCTGTCCACCAATCCCCCACCAGCCTCCCTCTCCACGACAAACCGCTGACCCCGGGGCCTCATCGGCTGGTTCCGCGCAATACCGCGTCAAATTCCTCGATTCCCAGAACCCCGTCCCCGTCGACATCAAAGGCCTTCATGTCGGCCCCAGCCCCTTTCCACTCTGTCCACTCTGCGTCGGAGATCCTACCGTCACCATTCGTGTCCCGGCGCTTGAACAGGGTTTGGAGCACACTGCTTCCGCCTCCCACGGACGCGTCGGTCTTCGCGGGAGGCTTCAATCCGCGAGCCACCTCGCCATAGGGCGAATCCGGGAAGTCCTTTCTCAATCGGGAAAGATACGCCTCCCGCTTCATGGGGTCATCCAATCCCAGCGGGTCGTGGGCGAACGCCAACAGGAACAGCGACTCCGCATCGGTCCCTTCAGCGCCCAGAAGGTCCACCACCCTCGCCGCGTTACCGGAGAAGAATGCCTGGACAGCCTGCTCGCGCACAGGCCGCTCGCCCAACCGTCGTTCCCGCTCCTCCGTCCCGATCTCATCAGCAACCCACCTGCCCGCCGGCACCGCCATCAACCCGGTCTTTTCCAGGACCAGCACCGGAGCCCCGTTGGGCAACAGCCCAAGATCCGCTCCCAACCAGACGTGCTGCGAATCCACCGCCATCCGGGCAACTGGCAGTGAAACTGGAACTTGTCCAACCCATCGCTGGCTGGATCCGTGCCACAGCAGAAGCCGTGTCCGAAGCGGACTCGCCGGATCCTCGCAGGCCACCCACACAAAAGCTCCATCCCTTACCATGGTGCGAACTCCGCCGGGAATCCGACTCTTAGGTGTGACCGGATCCAGCTTCTGCCCGATCTCCACCGACTTCCGTCCTAGCCGCGCTCGAAAGCGCATCCTCTCGCGTATCCCGTCCGCCTGACGTCTGCGCGCTTGCACATACGCCGCCGCCGATGGCTGGAAACCCGCCGGCACATCGACCCCCAACCCACCCGGCACCCGCACCGGCTTGGTCGCCAGATGATGTCGAACCGAGCCCGTCTCCGCGGCAACGAAATGAAGGCCAAGATCACTCCCAACCCAAAACCCACCATCGCCGTCCTCCACCACACTCTGAAAGCGAACCGGTTGATCCACCGGAAGCCCGAGCCACTGCTTCGGGTCAACCGTTTCCCAACTCGAAGCGGCATGGTTTCGCAGCAAGATCTCGCCCTCGGACATTCCCAGTAGCCACTCTCCTGAGCCTGCAAGATGCCCGTAACGTGAGGCATCCTTGGCCGCAAGCCCAGGTGAGCCCGGCAACCGCGACCACGAACGACCATCCGGGTGCAGGGCAAACAATGCGCCGGCGTCCGACATCCCAAACCAACGCCGACCAGCCGCCGCAAACGCAGTGAGGTTTCCCGTGGTCAATCCATGTGCCGACGAAAACGCATCCACCACCAGATTCTTTGGGTCCAGAACCGCCGCACCACCGTCCACCGCCATCCATAACCCCTCGGGTCCCACCCTGAGATCCCTGATCGAATGATGCTCCACCTGTCCCCTCACCGGGTCCAAACGACCATCAACGGGAGAAAACACCCACAGCGCGTTCCGTGCCGCATTGGTGGCGCCGCTACGAAAGGCCACCACCATCCAGACCTTGCCACCCGCAATTGCCAGATGCTCCACCCGCTGCACGGCTACCGCCGGAGGAAAACGAAGGGGTCGCAGAGGAAGTGCGACCGGCGCCGGCAACCATTCGATCGGTCGCGCTGGAAACACATCCGGAACTTCGTTCGTACGCAGGGGACCACCAAGCGCAGTCACTCCGATCCAAAACCCAATGAGACAACAAGCCGTTAGCAGCAACCGATTCACGCGGAAGCCAGCGTCCGTCTCCAGCCCGCGGGAGTCAACGCACCTCCAAGGACGGAACAAATTCGATCCAGATATGGTCGTGACTTGAAGAACTCGATTTCCCAATGATTGGGAACATGGAAGGCACCACGGCCAAAGCCGCACACCAGTCCCCCGAAGAGCCGAGCGTCCAGAGTTCCCTTCCAGCCTGGGGGCCCTGGACGATCTTCGCAGTTCTGTGTGCGCTCTACTTGGCGTTTCCAGCACGACACTACGATGGCGATGCCTTGAAGCGTGTTGGCGTCATGTTCGGCCCACCGAGTGTCGAGGGAGCCAACCACCCCTTCACCAGCGTTTATTTTGCCGCTTGGTGGGCCTTGGTGAAGGGCTGGGCAGGCACTGACATGGTCCACCGGCTGGACGCATTGACCGCGATGAATTCGATCCTTGGGGCAGCCGCATCCGCCATCGGCTGTGCGTGGCTCGGACGAATCGGGGTAAAGCGCAACCTTGCCCTCCTTGGTGGGCTCGCACTGGGTCTGACGAGTGCTTCGACCTATCACAGCACCCAGACGACCGAGCCCATGTCCGCTCAGTTCTGGTTCATGCTTTCCCTCTACCTCGGAACCTTTTCGAACCTCGGGAAGGGATCCGGGATTCTGAGTGGTGCCTGTTGGGCCATCGCGGTCGCATCCTATCAGAGTTACTTTCTCGTCGGCCCTTTCGTGCTCTGGATCCACTGTCGCCGATGGCGGGACGTCCTGCCATGGACCGTGGCCGCGGGTGCAATGGGCTTCTTGTTGTTCGGGCTGGCTGCACATCTCAATGGCAAGCCTGGCCTCTCGGGCTTCATCAAATACGCGACCGCAAAGAACGATGGGGAGTACTGGGGATTCTTCACCCTCGGCCAAACCATCCGGGTGCCTCTGGGCTTCTCCGTTGCCCTCGCAAACCCATGGCCTTTGTCAGAGTGGCCAGGTCTGTTGGCCGGCTTCAAGAGGCTCAGTCCGGTTTGGAAAGTTGTCTGCTCCCTTCAGATCCTCACCATTTGGGCACTGGCAGGCGCATCCTTGCTGATCACCCCTCGAGATCACCTCCAACGGTTTCGGTGGCCGCTGGCGCTGGGCTTTGCCGCCTGCACTTTTCCCCCTCTCTACCTCAACCCCCAATACTGGAAGCTCTGGCTGCTCCCCGTTTCAGTGATCCAACTCCTGGGCATCATTGTTGCCACCTCCTACAGACGCGGCTCGGGCTTCCTTGTGTTCTGCCTCATGATTCAGGTCGCCTGCAATGTTCCCAGAATCCTCGTACGCTCCAACAACCCCAATTCCGCCCCAATCAGCACCGCAAAGGCCCTTTCCGAAACGCTGAAACCCTCGGATCTCCTCATCTGCGACGCCTGGGGTGACCCGGCATTCTTCTGCGCAAGCAACCCAGACCAGAAGCGGTTGGACCTCATGAATTACCACGACGGCCCGGTGGAACTGTGGTCAAGGATTCGCGGGCACCTCGCATCAGGCAATCGCGTCTTCATCTATGGCGTCGTCGACAGGTCCAGGGAGAAGTGGAGTACGAGCGATCTCGGAACCCGCCCAAGACTCATCAAGTTCGAGGAATTGCAGCCCTTGCGCGACCTGCTCGGGGAACCCGTCTGGACCGGAAGTGCGAAGGGTGCATCCGAGAACCTCTACCAGATCAACCGCGCGCCTTCGCCGTAACGGCCTTCGAGGAGTGCCACCCGCCGGTTCGTCCGGCGGAGCTCACTGCCTGTCGGACCAACCCGGACGCTGACTTCCCATGCTGTCCTTCCGCTGTCTCAGGCTCCGGAAAAACTCGAACCCCTCCCGACAGCGTCGAACGAAAACATCCTTTTCCTCCAGCATGGTTCGGATGATTCGGAGCACCGGCTTGGGACGCAGGTAGTAACTCCGGTAAAATCGATCCACCTCTTCGAAGACCCGCTCCTTGCTCAGGCCAGGATACTCCAGCGTCGATTGCTGGAACCCGTCGCCATGCACAATGTCCGTCTTGTCCTTCTTTGAGAACCACCCGTTCTGCCGCGCCATCTCATACAACTCCGTTCCCGGATACGGGGCAGCCAGTGAGACCTGGATGGAAAAGACGTCCAACTCCATCGCGAAACGGATCGTCTGCTCGATCGTCTCGGGCGTTTCCACCGGCAACCCAAGAATGAACGTTCCGTGGATCACCACCCCCGCTTCGTGACAGGAACGCGTAAATCGTCGCATTTCCTCCGTGGTCACGCCCTTCTTGATGCGACGCAGGATGTCGTCGTTACCCGATTCGTAACCGACCAGGAAGAGCCGCAATCCGCAGTCACGAAGGTAAGAGATGGTGTCGTACTCCAGGTTGGCCCGACTGTTGCAACTCCAGGTCAGGCCAAGCGGTGCCAATTGGCGGGCAATCTCGCGTGCACGAGGCAGGTTGGCCGTGAACGTGTCGTCATCAAAGAAGAACTCCTTCACCTGCGGGAAGATCCCCTTCATATAGGCCATCTCCCCCGCAACGTTCGCTGCAGAGCGAACCCGATATCGATGCCCACCAATCGTCTGCGGCCAGAGACAGAACGTGCACTGCGCGGGACACCCTCGCCCCGTGTACATGCTGACGTAGGGATGCAGAAGATAGCCGATGAAGTACTTCTCGATGGCCAGATCCCGCCGATACACGTCAGCAACCCAAGGCAACGTGTCCATGTCCTGGATCAACTCCCGCTCCCGGTTGTGGATGATCCGGCCGTCCTTCTTGAAGCTGAGTCCGGCGATCCCTTCCATCGGCCGGCCTTCACAAACCTCCAGGCAGGTGAAATCAAATTCCTTCCGCCCCACCCAATCCACCGCCGGTGACACTTTCAAGGTCTCCGTTGGAAGTACCGCGGCGTGGGCACCCACGAACCCAATCCGAGTTTCAGGACGCTGTGCCTTGATCGCCTCCGCCACCCGGGAATCATTCCGAAGCGACGGAGTCGAGGTGTGGATGATAACGTCATCATACCCAGACGCGATCGTCAGGCACTCGGCAATGCCCATCCCGAGTGGCGGACAATCCAGGAGCCGGGAACCGTGCACCAACGCCGCGGGTTGCGCCAACCACGTCGGGTACCAGTAAGAGGTGACCTCCCGACGCGCTTGGTATCGCGATCCAGCACCACCATCAAAACCGTCAAAGGACGGCGGTGATAAGAACAAGGCACTCATCTACGGGCACCGGAATCCGAATCCTTCACTGCCATCGGATCCAGTCATCCGGCCGTTCTACTCGGATTTGACCTCAATCTTGCCGGCCAGATTGATCTTCGCCAGAAGCGCGTCCCGCTGGCTCGTATCGCCGGTACTGCAGCCACCACCCGTCCCCTCCTCCGCACCGTGTGCATGGGGAATGTCATTGCCCCCGCGGGCGAATGCACTCTTGGCGCCGGACAGTTCCCGGTTTACAGCGGCCTTCGCTTCCGCAAGGTGACCCTTACCGATGGTCACGCCGTTGAACGCAGTCTTCTCAAGTGCAGCCGTATGCGGAAACGCCGGCGGCTTGGATCCAAAGTTGTATTTGAAATTGATCCAGGAATCACGGATCCCGCCGGACAATGCCGCTGTCGGCTCAAAGCCGGAGTGCATCATGCAGTTCTCGCAACGGGCATCCCGACCACAGCCCTTGTCGTCCACACCGAACCGATCCCACGCCACCTTTTCCAGCATCTCGGCATAGGTCTTGTAATGGCCCTCGGTCATCACATAACAGGGGGCTTTCCATCCCCGGACATTATAGGTCGGCACGGCCCACGCACTGCATGCGAGTTCACGCTTGCCTGCCAGGAACTCCAGATAGCCCGGGGTGCCAAAGATCGTGAACATGTCGCCCCAACGCTCGATGTCCCGGAATTTGTTTCGGGTCAGGTCACGTGTGAGGAAGAAGGCGGCAGGATCCTTGCCCAGACGCTTCACCATGTCCTTCTTGGCCGCGTCGTAGTCGTATCCAGGAGAAATGGTGTGCCCATCCACACCCAGCGAGCTCAGGAACTTGAACATCTCCTCGAGTTCCGCGGTGTCCGTCTCCTTGTACACCGTCGTATTGGTCGCGATCTGATACCCCAGATGTTTCGCCATCCGGATGGCCGCAACGCATTCCTTGAAGACACCCTCCCGTTCCACGATCAGGTCGTGGGTGTACTCAAGGCCGTCGACATGGACGTTCCAGTAGTGCCACTGCGAAGGGCGGATCACGACTTTCTGCCGCGCCGTCGCATCCGGATTCCGGATGGTCTCGGCTTCCTTCTCCGTCACCAGCTTCTCCGCCACCAATCGAACCAGGATCGCTTCGATCTCCGGCGAATACACCGCAGCCATGTACTCCCGCATCTTCTTCCGCATGAAGACGCCGTTGGTGCAGATGTAGACCAGGCGTCCCTGCCCCAGGAGTCCGGCAACCAATTCCTCGATCTTCGGGTAGATGAGGGGCTCCCCGCCGCAGATGGAAATCATCGGGGCGTCGCACTCGGCTGCCGCCGCCAGACATTGATCCAGAGGAACAAGGTCTTTCAGGGACGTCGAATACTCCCGGATCCGTCCGCAACCGGTGCAGGTCAAGTTGCAGGTATGCAGCGGCTCCAGCTGCAGGACCATGGCGAACTTCTTGTTGCCCTGAAGTTTGTTTTTGACGATGTGCCGCGCAATTTTGGCGGTCGGAGCAAGGGGGAAACGCATGGGAAAATCAGACTCGAAACTGGAAGCGGACAGACCCTCGGGTCGACGGGTAAATCATCCTGAAACGTTGCGGATCAAGGCTGGCCGGCGGCACTGCTTTCCTGCCCATCGGAGCGACCCACCACCTCGGGCGCACGCACCGGATCCAGAGGCTTCACCTCGGGGGTTTTGTACAGGATGCCAGGCAGGAGAAACGTTGCCGGCGAAACACTACCAGTCGCATTGACTCCGCCACAACCGGTCATCAGTAATCCGGCAGCGGCGGCCCCGGCGACCAAAGTCAGTCTTCGCCCAAGTTTCATGGCGGCAGCATAGGTAAGCCCCCCCCCACCGCAACCCTCAAGTTGTGGCGAAGCAACTCTCTCGCGACCTCCGCCACCCTGTCCTTCCCAGCCGTGACCAACCCCTGTCAATCTGCCGCCGGATGAAAGCACTCCCCATGGCCGCTCTCCTGATGGCCACTGTCCTGGAGTCCGGCAACACGGCCACCCCTCCCACAGCAGAAGACTTCCAGGTCGACCCCCGCCTCGAGATTCAGCTGTGGGCCTCGGAACCCGATGTCATTGATCCCGTCGCCATCGCCTTCGATGAATGGGGCAGCGCCTACGTCGCCGAATGCCGCGACTATCCCTACGGCGTCGGGCCAAACGGACAGGTCGGTTCCTCGATCCGATGGATTCAGGATACCAACGCCGACGGTCGGGCCGACCGATCGACGCTTTTCGCGACCAACATCAGTTACGCAACCTCGGTGACCCCCTGGCGCGGTGGGGTGCTCGTGGCGGCTGCACCGGATCTGCTGTTTCTGAAGGACACGAACGGAGACGGCATCGCCGATGTTCGGGAAGTTGTTCTCACCGGATTCCTCCCGGGTGTGAGCGACAGCCTCGTCAACGGATTGCGATTCGGCCCGGACAACCGGATCCACGGGGCCAATGGGGGCAACGGCGGACGACTTCGCTCACCCAAAGGAGGACCCACCGTGGAGTTGGGGGAAAACGACTTTTCCTTCAACCCCGACAACGGTTCCGTGCGCATCACAGGCCGCACCGGCGGTGGCTTCGGGCTCGTTTTCGACCAATGGGGCCGTGCTTTCACCACATACAACATCGACCACATCCAGCACCGTTACATGGACGTCGCGGACGGGATCGGCAGGAGCGGACTTCCCGCTGGAAACACCACGGCAAGCATCTCGGACCACGGGGAAATGGCTCGGATCTACCCGATCTCGACCGCCGTCACCCGCCCCAACCATCCCGAGCAGTCAGGCCATTTTTCCGCGGCGGGCGGCATGGGCTATCTGGGTGTCCCTGGCTGGCCGGGAGACCTTCCCGGGTCCGTCTTTGTTTGTGACGTCGTCGGGAACCTCGTCCACCGCGACATCATCCGGTCCCATGGAGCCGCTCTCGTCGCCAGTCGTTCTCCGGATGAACAGGGTCGGGAATTCCTGGCGGGCAAGGATCCCGCCTTCCGGCCGGTCGGGCTCGAGGCAGGGCCCGACGGGGCTCTCTACCTCCTCGACATGCAGCGGGAAGTCATCGAGCACCCCGACTACATCCCGGCGAAAGCACGGGAGAAAGTAGACATCCGCCAAGGCTCGGACCGAGGCCGCATCTGGCGCATCCGCCCCAAAGGCCCGAAGTCAGGGATCGTCGTTCCCAACGGCTTTCCAGATGACCAGTCCCTGATCTCCGGACTCCGTCATCCCGATCAATGGTGGCGGGTCACCGCCCAGCGCCTCAGCATTGAGCGTCAGGCGACCCATCTGACACCTGCCTTGCGCCAAATGGTCGCTGGATCGGAGACCAATGCACATGGCCCAAGTAGCGTCCTGCACGCCCTTTGGACCCTCGATGGCCTCGGAACCCTGGACGCCTCCGACCTCGCCCATGGACTCCGGCACACCACCAATGAAGTCAGGGAAGCAACACTTCGCCTGGTGCACTTGGAGACCACCCGCTACGCATCCCTGGAAGCCCTCGTGCGGAGCCTGACCCGGGATCCGGATGGTCGCGTACGGTTTCAGGCAGCGATCACCCTCAGGCACGCTCGCGAGAAAGCCTCATTCACCGCGTTGGCTGACCTCCTCCAGCGGGATCCCAATGATCCATGGATCCGAAGGGCGGTGCTGATCGCCGTGGCGGATTCAGACCGTCCCCGATTGCTCGAAAGAATGCTGGCAGCGGCCGGGCCGCAGCCCCTACCAGCAGCTGCCTTCCACGAAGCGGCCGAATCGGTGGCGTCTACGGCTGACGTAGGCGAGACGGAGATTCGGCAAATCCTTGAGAATGCCGCCCGCCTTCCCCAGATCGAGGTTCGGGTGGCGCTGTTCAACGGGCTTCGCAAAGGCATTGCCCGACGCGCGGAGCCGCCCATCTGGTCGGCGGAATTCATCGGCTTCGCAGGCCGGAGCTCGGAAAAGCTCAGTGACACGGAAGTCAGCGAGATCTGGGCTCTGGCGAAACTCGGGCAAGGGACCCTGACGGCCCCCGAGCGATTGAAAGGTGCCTGGGCACGCGCGACCAACACCGCGCTGGCCGAACATGATCGCGTTCAGGCCATCTCGCTGCTCGCCCATGCCGAGTCCCCGGCACCATTGGTGTCTCTCCTGTCTGCCCGGGAATCCCTCGATGTCCAGACGGCGGCCCTGGGCATCCTCCGCGAGCAACGGGAAACGTCCATCGGCGAAGCACTCGTCGCGGCCTGGCGAAGCTACGGGCCGGAAACGAGACCAAGCATCCTCAAGATCCTTCTGGACCGGCGAAACTTCCATGCCCCGCTCATCGCAGCCCTCGAAGGCGGCACGCTTTCCGTCGGTGAACTTCATCTGGATCTCGAACAACGCCGTCGTCTCCTCCGTGGCTCCTCCGCAGAGATTGGCCGCCGCGCGGCGAAGTTCATGGGCGACGAGGAATACTCCAATCGCAGGCAAACCGTGGAGGACTGGATCCGTCGACTTCCGCCCATGGGCAATGCTTCACGCGGACGCGAGTACTTCCGCCAATCGTGCGCTCCCTGCCATCGCTGTGCCGACCTGGGACAACGCGTTGGACCCGATCTTTCCGGGGTCGCCCACCGAAGCGTCGAAGATCTCGTGGGCAACATTCTGGATCCCAACATGGCCATCAACCCCGGCTTCGTGGCGTACAACGTCGAGACCAAGGATGGCGAGACGATCTCAGGTCTCCTGGTTGAAGGGACTGGTGACCTGATCACCCTGGTTCAGGCAGGCGGGGTACGCTCCGTCATCAACCGACGCGACGCGGTGCGTGTTTCCAGCAGTGGATCCTCCTTGATGCCCGAAGGACTCGAAGCAGGACGAACCCCGCAGGACGTACGGGACCTGATTGCCTTCATCCAGGAGGGACGCTAGCCGCAGCCAGCTTCCAACCTCCTGCCTCACCGCGGCAGCACCAGCAGGTCGTCTGGCCGGACCCGCATCTTCAGTTTCGTACCGGGTGCGAGAACCCTTTCCGGATTCTGGACGAAACATTTGAACGACGCCTCTCCGACGGCGAGGACATATTCCTCGATCTCACCCAGGTAGTTGGTCTGCCGCAGTTCCGCCTCGATGACGTTGGTTCCTCCCTCGGCCCAATCCAAGGCCTCCGGCCGGATGCCGACCCAAACCTTCATCCCCCGCTGGACTCCAGCGCGCGGGCTTGCTTCAAAGTCTCCGATTCCCGTTCGGGCCACCAATCGTTGGTCACCCGCCTCCTCGATTTCTCCCTCCAACCAATTGCTCTCGCCGATGAAGTCCGCCACAAACCTCGAACTCGGCCGCCGGTACACCGTGCGTGGATCCGCCAACTGCTCGATCACACCACCGCGCAGGACTGCCATCCGATCCGCCAGGGACAAGGCCTCCTTCTGGTCGTGCGTCACGTAGATCGTCGTCAGCTTCAATTCCTGATGCAGGCGTCGGATCTCGTCGCGCATCTCCAACCGCAACCGCGCATCCAGATTCGAGAGCGGCTCGTCCAGCAGGAGGACGTCCGGACGGATCACCAGGGCCCGCGCCAATGCCACGCGTTGCTGCTGCCCGCCCGACAACTGGTTCGGCGTCCTGTCCGCCAGATCCTCCATCCGCACCATCCCCAAGGCTTCTCGGACCCTTTGCGCCCGCTCCTTGGCTGGCACGCTCCGAACGTCCAGACCGTAGGCCACGTTCTCGGCCACCGTCATGTGTGGCCACAACGCATAGCTCTGAAACACCATCCCGGTATTTCGAAGATGCGGAGGCACATCGTTGACACAACGATCTCCAAAACGCACATCCCCGGAATCAGGAGGATAGAAGCCCGCCACCAAGCGAAGCAGCGTCGTCTTTCCACATCCGGAGGGCCCGAGCAGGAAAAACAGTTCACCCGACCGGATCTCCAGGGAGACTCCCTTCAGGACTGGGGTGGATCCAAAGGTCTTGGTCAGCTCTCGAATGGTGATCTGCATGAGTCAGTGTTCCTGCAAGACAACTTTCGGATCGCGGGCAATTCGGCGGTACTTGTCCTGTGCCCACGCCTGCCATCCAGCCTTCAATCGATTGCGCGCCTCCGCCTGTGACCACTCCCCCTTCGCCAAGGCCAGGGCTTCGGCCTCGGTCATCGGAACGGAACCCAGCAGGCGAACCGCAGCTCCCGGCGAGCCGGCAGCAATCACCCGGCGCCATGCCGGCACCAAATCCGAATGGCAGTCCACGATCAGCGAACCAAACAGGTTCCGGACAATGTCCCGGCGCGCACGGGCGATCCGGGCGTTGTAGCGAAACTCCGATTCCACCGTGAATGGGTTCACCGGAATCGGAGATTGCCCTGCGTATTTCTGGTAAAGGCTTGGACGCACGGGCAGACGCACCAACGAGTGACGCCGCGGCCCATCCGGGTGTCCCGCCGGCAGCATCCACAAGGCCTGCCCGGCGTCGCCAAGGACGAAGTCCAACAACCGCCCCGCAACCTCCCGGTGCGGTGCCCCCTTCAGGATCGCGATGCCGTCCGGACTGATGGATACAAAATCCTTCGGAAGCACGAACGTCATGTTCGTGCTTCCCGAGGCTTCGATCTGGATGAATCCGTAGTAGTCGATGCAGAACGCGTAGGCCACCTGGCCCAGCAAGGCTTCCTTGGCCGTGGAGGAACTCAACCGATCAAACTGACGCACGTTGCCGGCGATCTGGGTCAGCAGTTCCCACCCCTTCTCCCATCCGTAAGCCTGCAGGAACGCCTCGTACATGTTGTTCATGGTCCCGCTCAACCGCGGGTCCCCTGCCCCAACCCAACCCACGAGCCTCGGATCGGCCAATTGATCCCAGCGCTCCACCAACGGTAGCCCCACCAGACGCTGAACCCGGGTGTTCTCAAGAATTCCAAAACTCGAAAGGCACGCACCAAACCAACCCAAACCCGGGTCGAAGACCTCCGCCCCATTGGCCTGCCGGCCCAATCCATCGAAGACTTCGGCAGGAGGCCGATGGATCTCGACCAACTTCCGATCCCCGAGCGCCAAGAACGGCTCCGGGCCCCCTCCAAAGAACACGTCGATCCCGATCCCGGTAGGCTTCGAGGCGAATTCCGATTCAACGAACCGCTGGGCCTCGCCCGACCCACCCACATCGCGCCATTCGATGCGTACTGGCTCACCATGGCGCGCTTGGTGCCACTTGTTGAATCCAGCCTCGAACTCCTGCCGGATCTCTTCGGGATGCGGTGTGAGGACAACGACGACGGACTCCGCGTGGCTCAACCCACCGACGAACAAAGCGAACACCCGGAGGTAGGCGCGGAGCTTTCGAGCCCAGGTCCGTTGTGCCACTTCATCCGTGGTCTTCATCTCGTGGGCGACGAAAGATCAGGAGCAGGCGGACCAACTCAAGGACAGAGGTCAGGAGTCCAGCAACATAGGTCAGGGCGGCGGCTGACAGAACCTTGCTGATGCCGGTGGATTCCTCCGGGACAATGATGCCAAGACGAAGCAACTCGCGCTTTGCCCGACTGCTGGCATCAAACTCGACGGGCAAGGTCACCAATTGAAACGCGACCGTAACGCCGAAAAGCATGATGCCGAAGAAGAGGAGGGATCGACCCAGATTGCTCCTCGGATTGGCATTTGAGAATATCATGCCACCCAGGATCAGGAACCAGGATGCTTTCGACGCGAAACCGGTCAGGCCCACCATGGCCATCCGGAACCCAAGCCACGCATACCCGGTCTTGTGCTGGATGGCATGCCCCACCTCATGTGCAGCAATTCCCGCAGCTGCCACTGAAGGGGTGTCGTGAACCCCATGCGACAGGAAAACCGCCCTCCGACCCGGATCGTAATGGTCCGTCAATTCCCCACTGATCCTGTAAACCTCCACGTTCGCCATCCCGTTTCGATCCAACATCAACCTCGCCACATCGGCACCCGTAACCCCTCGTACGGTTCCGACGCGCGAGTAACGCCCGTAAGCCGCCGACAGTTTCATCTGCGCCCACGCAGCAAGCAGTATTCCCGGGATGGTAACCCAGAAGTATGGATCAAAGTACAATAGCCCAATCATTGGCATCCCAACCGATGCCTTCTCCCCATGAATGCAACGTTGATGTCCCTAGGGTTAACAGAAAGTCACCCGTGCGCAACATGGCAAACCTCCCGTCCAGTCCGGCTTCGGACCAGCACCACTTCCCACCCGGCGCATTGACCGCACGCCGTCAAGCCCACCAACCTGTTGGCATGTCAAACGCCGTGGAGATCTTCGATGTGGTTGATGAACAGGACATCGTGGTTGGCCAGATGCCACGTCCCTCCGTTCACCAACTGGGGCTTCGCCATCGAGCGACCCACATGCTCGTGTTCAACACAGCCGGGGAGCTGTTCCTGCAGCAACGTTCCATGCTCAAGGACATGTGGCCAGGTGTGTGGGATTCCTCCGCGTCCGGCCATGTGGACTCCGGTGAGGAATACGATGCCTGCGCGGTCCGCGAATTGGGCGAGGAACTGGGACTGGTCACCCCCACCTCCCCGCAGCGATGGTTCCGGCTCGTCGCCAGCCCGGAGACGGGCATGGAATTCTGCTGGGTCTATCGACTGGTCCACGAAGGACCGTTCACCCTTCAGGCAAGCGAGGTGCGGGGGGGAGCCTGGTTCAAGCCCACCACCATCGACTCCTGGATCGAACGTCATCCCGAGGACTTTGCCTCCGCCTTTCGCGTGCTCTGGCCGATGGCGCGGAAGCTCATCGACTGAGTCTCACTCCGATGGCCGATCGCGCTCCTTGAGCCTACGGATCACCCCGCCTTCGTCCATCGCGGCGACCAGGTCCACGTCGTCTTCCACTGCACAGAGCTCGATATCCGCCGCCAACTCATCCATGCGCGCAAGCCGGCGACCATTCCGGGAATGCTGCCGCATGGCACCGGCCAGATCGCCCCGCGCAGCGAGGTACAACAATCGCGCCATGCGTGCCCCATCCAGCACCTCGAACTCGGACAACATCGGCCACAAGCGATCCACCAGAGCTCCTGCCCCGAGCACATCCTCGTAGGCGGAATCCTCGAGGGTCCCACTGCAGACCAGCATCCATTCCTCAGAAGTATCGGAATGCAGCCACTGGGCGACGGCATTCCGGTTTCGAAGGCAGGCAGGCAGCACGACCCGAGCGCCCACGCTCGCCCTGAGGGCCCGGGTTCCGTTGCTCGTTGTCGCAACGATCCATCGACCTCCAACGCGATCGGAAACAAACTCCCGAGGCGAGTTACCCAGGTCAAAGTCCACACCACCCGTCCGGTCCGAGAGGATCCGCCGCCCATCGCGCTCCCCCGCAAGCAGCACGTCAGGAAGCCGATTCCTCCAGGCAATCGCCTCCGGGATGTCAGTCACGGGCACGATGGCTTCGGCCCCCGCCGACAAGGCGGTCACCATGCTGGTTGTCGCCCTCAGCACATCAAAGACAACGCAGGTCGTCCGGGACAAATCCCTCCGGGACAGCGCAGCAAAATCCGCCGGCGTAAAGAGGACGTCCACCCTTCTCCGCCCCCCGTGCCTACCGGTGTTCACGAGAACCGGTCCTCCGTCCATGGATCCGCGGTGTTCGAGTACCCGCGTACTTCCCAGAAACCGAGGATGTCCCTATCCAGAAACGTGATCTCCCGGATCCACTTGGCCCCCTTCCAGGCGTACTTCTTGGGAACGATGACCCGCGCCGGCCCCCCATGCTCGACCGCCAACGGTTTTCCATCCCACGAGTGCGCGACCAGAACGTCGTCATCCATGCACACGTCGAGAGGATTGCTCGTGGAATAGCCATCATGACTCTTGAAAAAGACGTGCGTCGCAGATGCCTTCGGCTGCACAAGTTCAGCCAATGTCAGGAAGGCAACTCCCTCCCACGACATGTCAAATTGGCTCCAGGTGGTGACGCAATGGAAGTCACTGCTATCCCGGAATTGCGGCAACCCCATGAAATCGGACCACCGCAGCACCACGGGATTATCGACGTGGCCCCCGATCTTGAGCTCCCACCGATCGACGGGAACCTCGGGCTTCACACCCAGGTCAAGGACAGGGAAATTCTGAACCTGACGCTGGCCGGGAGGAAGACGGTCGACAGACCGGACGGACGGCTTCTCCAGGCCAGCCATCTTCCTTGCCCAGCGCTCCTTGGCCGCGATGTAGGCTTCCTTCATTGGCGGCGAGCCTAACCCTGAACCGAGGGAAACCCAATCGCCAAGCCAACAAAAAAGGCGGTCCGCTCACGCGGACCGCCCTGATTCCGTCAAACAGATGGCTCTCAGTCGAGGAACCGATCGTCCTCAGGAGCCGGAGCTGGCTCGGGAGCTCCTCCCGCCTCGCCATTCTCCGCCTTTTCGCGCTCTTCCATCGCCGCACGACGGCTCAGTCGGACACGCCCCTTGTCATCGACACCCAACAACTTGACCCAGATCTCGTCACCGATCTGGACGATGTCTTCAACCTGCTTCACGCGGAAGTTGGCGAGTTCGCTGACGTGCACCAAACCTTCACGGCCGGGGATGAACTCCACAAAGGCACCGAAGTCCTTGATGGATGCAACTTTCGCACGGTAGAGCTTTCCGGTCTCAAGACCATCGGCTCCGTCATCGGCAGACGACCGGCGGCTCCGGTCTCCACCGCGATCCACCGAACGTTCGCGACTGCCGCCGCGTTCAGGACGTTCTCCACGCTCAGGCGGGCGCTCAGCACGTTCGCCACGATCATATCGATCGCTGCGCTCTGCGCGGACGGGACGCTCGCCGCGGTCCTCAACGGGAGGCGCCGGACGCTCAAAGCGGTCGTCGACGCGGTCCACACGCTCGGCGCGCGGTGCACGCTCTCCACGATCACTGCGGACCGGACGCTCGCCACGATCATCCCGTACGGGACGTTCACTGCGGTCATCCCGCACCGGACGCTCACCACGGTCGTCGCGCACCGGACGCTCAGCCCGCTCATCGCGCACCGGACGTTCAACGCGATCACCACGGTCATCACGCACGCTCCGCTCGCCACGATCATCACGCGGGGCACGTTCGCTGCGCTCACTGCGATCGTCGCGGACAGGCCGTTCAGGGCGGTCGCCACGATCATCGCGGACAGGGCGCTCCGCACGATCATCCCGGACAGGACGCTCGGACCGTTCGCCACGGTCATCACGCACGGGGCGATCGCTACGGACATCACGGGTGACCCTCTCGGTACGTTCACCGCGATCGTCCCGGACAGGACGCTCGACACGCTCTTCACGAGGACCGCGATCGGAACGTTCGGAACGTTCACCACGTGGCGCGCGCTCCGGAGAACGCTCCGGGGCCCGATCATCACGCACAGGACGTTCAGCGCGTTCGTCACGCACAGGACGTTCCGCCCGCTCAGGAGCACGATCATCACGCACCGGACGCTCAGGACGATCTGAACCCCGATCATCGCGAACAGGGCGCTCTGCGCGCTCAGGCCCACGGTCTTCACGCACGGGGCGCTCTTCACGTGCAGGACGTTCAACCCGCTCTTCGCGTGCCGGACGCTCAAACCGCTCGCTGCGCTCCGGACGCTCCGGGCGTTCTGTGCGCTCAGGTCGCTCAACCCGCTCCGGCCGCTCCGACCGTTCAGGCCTCGGAGTGCCTGCCGTTTCAGTCTGCACCGCGGCCGCTTCGCCACGCTCTTCCATGGCGGCCTTGCGGCTCAGTTTCACACGCCCCTTGTCGTCGACACCGATGCACTTGACCCAGACTTCGTCGCCCATCTTGACGACGTCTTCGGGGCGGTTGACGCGACGGTTGGACAGTTCGGAAACATGAACCAGACCATCCTGACCCGGGAACACTTCGACGAACGCACCGAACTCCTTGATCGTGACGACGCGACCCTTGTAGGTCTTGCCGATCTCGATTTCAGCGCCAAGTGCCTCGATCTCACGACGGGCAATCTCCATGCCCTCGGGAGTGACCGAGAACACCTTAACCGTTCCGTCGTCCTCGATGTTGATCTCGCATCCCGACTCATCGACGATGCGCTTGATATTCTTGCCGCCAGGCCCGATCAGCAGGCCGATCTTCTCGGGATTGATCCGGATGACCGTGATCCGCGGAGCGTACTTGGAGATGTCCGTACGCGGGGCAGACAACGTCTTGGCCATGTCGCCCAGAATCGAAAGCCGGGCAATCCGCGCTGCCTCAACCGCCTCCGCCATGATCGGCAGCGGCAATCCACGCAGCTTGAGGTCCAACTGGAACCCGGTGATGCCCTTCTCCGTACCCGCGATCTTGCAATCCATGTCGCAGAACGCGTCTTCCCACCCGATGATGTCGGTCAGGAGGCTGTAACGGCTGATCTGATGATCCGCACCATACTCGGTACAGATGCCGATCGAGATGCCAGCCACCGGACGGATCAGCGGCACACCGGCATCCATCAATGCCAGGGTCGCACCGCAGACCGACGCCATCGAGGTGGAGCCGTTCGACTCCATGATCTCGGAGGTGATCCGGATGGCGTAGGGGTATTCCTTCAACGGAATGACGGGCGCAACGGAACGTTCCGCCAATGCGCCGTGACCGATCTCTCTACGTCCAGGGCCCGAGATCCGGCCCGTTTCACCGACCGAGAAGTTCGGGAAGTTGTAATGCAGCAGGAACTGCTTCTTGGTCTCCCCACCGGTGTAGGAATCGAACTCCTGGATGTCGTCGCTGGTTCCCAAGGTGGCGAGACACACCGCCTGGGTCTCACCACGGCAAAACACCGAAGATCCATGAGCCCGTGGGAGGAAGCCAACCTCGCTGGAGATGGGCCGGATTTCACCCGTGGCACGGCCATCGAGCCGCTTGCCAGAATCCAGGATCAGGAGACGGACCGTTTCCTTCTGGATGTAGTATTGGGCGTCCTTGAGGACGTAATCGGTGACCTTCTCGGCTCCGAATTTCTGCTTCAGCTTCTCACCGACATCAGCGAAGACCGCATTCACGGCTGCTTCGCGGGCGAGCTTCTGGGGCACCAGCAGCGCCGGGATGATCCGATCACCCGCCAACGCCTTGGCTTCGGCCAGGATTTCCTCGGGAACGATGTTGACCGTGATGGTCCGCTTCGTTTTCCCGGCCTTCGCCCGCAACTCCTCCTGGGCCGCGATCTGCGGCTGGCAGGCTTCCTGGGCGAACTTGAGGGCAGCGATGAAGTCCTCCTCGGAGATTTCATTGGCCGCACCTTCGTACATCACGACGTCGGTCTTGTTGCCGACGTAGATCAGATCCAGGTCGGACTCCGCCTGCTGGGCGTGGGTGGGATTGACCACGAACTGGCCAGCCACGCGGCCGATGCGGACAGCTCCGAGAGGACCATCCCAAGGAATGTCAGAAACCGTCAGGGCAGCAGAAGCTCCCAGGATGGAGAGGATGTCC
Organism: Verrucomicrobiales bacterium; assembly: GCA_027489875.1. GTDB lineage: Bacteria > Verrucomicrobiota > Verrucomicrobiia > Limisphaerales > UBA9464 > UBA6176. The sequence goes on along the minus strand of JAIXZE010000077.1, from coordinate 35,806 downwards.
GGGTCATTCTGACCATCGGCGGAGAGCAGGACGCTCTGCACCTGCACTTCGTTGTACCACCCCTTCGGAAAGAGGGGACGAATGGGACGATCCGTCAACCGGCAGGTCAGGATCTCCTTTTCAGTCGGACGACCCTCACGCTTGAAGTAACCCCCGGGGAACTTGCCAGCCGCCGCCGCCTTCTCGCGGTAATCGACGGTGAGGGGGAAGAAGTCCTGGCCGGGCTTGGCTTTGGACGCGGCCACAGCGGCCACAAGGATAACCGTTTCACCCAACTGAACGGTCACTGAACCGTCCGCCTGCTTGGCGTATTTTCCGGTCTCGATGATGATCTCCTGATCACCCACCGGGATGATAACTTTCTCGGGCATATGTAATTCAGCCCGCCCCACATGAGAAACTTCAGTCAGCCTCCCCGACAACGGGTCGGGGGAGTTGAGTGAAGTTTCCCAGATGGGCGGGCACAGTTGACTGCTTTTCGGACGCGACAATCGGGCATGGATACGGCCAGCAGGCTGCCGCGCGCGCCTCGTTGCGGCAACCAACCGTACCCGCAGGTACGGTTCGCCAACCGACGATGGAGATCAGGCAACCACCCAACCTCCATCCTTTCCCGGCGGATTAGCGCCGGAGCTTCAGTTTCTTCGTCACTGCCTGATAACGGGGCTCATCCTTGCGCTTCAGGTAGTCGAGAAGACGACGGCGCTTGCTCACCATCGCCATCAGACCGCGGCGGGAAGCCACGTCCTTGCGATTGTTCTGCAGGTGCTCCGTCAGGTTGTTGATCCGTTCCGTCAGCAGGGCAATCTGGACGTCGGGGGAACCCGTGTCCTTCTCGTGCGTGCGGAACTCCGTAATGACTGTAGTCTTTTCTTGCATATTGATCTCGGTGTTGGGCAGCAAACCACCGCCCGGTACAACTCCGTTTATCGAGCCCAAAAACTAGGGAGCCCCTGCGAACGTGTCGAGAAACGATTTCGCCTTTGCGTTCTGGCCACGTCTGCCGAAACTGTGGGCCTGATGCAATCGAAGTTCACCGGCCCGGTGTACGTGGTCCGCGACAACATCGACACCGACCAGATCATTCCGGCCCAGTTCCTCAACCTGGTGCCCACGATTCCGGAGGAGTACGAGAAGCTTGGCGCCTACGCCCTCTGGGGCCTTCCTGATTCCCTTTACCCGACGCGCTACGTCGCCGAGGGCCAGCTCGACACCCAGTTCCCCATCGTGATTGGCGGGCGGAACTTCGGGTGTGGAAGCTCCCGCGAACACGCCCCCATCGCCCTTGGATCCGCCAATTGCCAATGCGTCGTCGCGGAATCGTATGCCCGGATCTTCTTCCGGAACTGCGTCGCCACGGGAGAACTCTATCCGATCGAATGCCAGGACCGTCTGTGCGAGATCTTCAAGACGGGTGACGAGGCCACGGTCGATATCGACGCCAACACCATCCTGCACCACGGCACGGGCAAGCTTTATAGCCTCAAGTCGCTGGGCGAAGTGCGCCCGGTGGTGGATGCCGGCGGGATCTTCGATTACGCCCGGGCGTCCGGCATGATCCCCCGTTGAGAATGGGTGACATTTCGTCACCACGGTCGCGGCCGGTCCGGTGAATGCTTCCCGGACTGGCCCCCGGCGTCTCCGGGAACCCCATTACCTATGAATCCCGGAACCCGCGCAGGTTCGCTGTCATGCTGCCCCCCGTTAGTGTTGGCCATCCTGATCTGGCTGCCACTTGGGTTCGGGTGCGGCCACGCGGAACAACCCGCCAGCCAGATCCACCCTGCCCTCCCGAACACACCCCAGCCTTCCGACGCCCTCTTTTCAGGCCCCATCCAGACCTTCGAACTGGTCATTGCCGCCGATCAGTTTGAATCCCTTCGCCGTGAGCCGAGGAAGTCCGTGCCGGCGATTGTCCGCAGCGGCACCAACGAATGGACCTCGGTCGGCGTGCGGGTGAAGGGGGCGGCGGGATCGACCCGTCCGATCGATGACCTGCCGGCGCTCACGCTGAATGTCGACAAGTTCAAACCCGGCCAGAAGATCTTCGGTCTGGACAAGCTGCACCTGAACAATTCCGTGCAGGATGGCAGTCGGATGAGCGAAATCGTCTGCTCGGACCTCTATCGGCGCGCTGGGGTTCCGGCAACCCGCGCCACCCATGCATTGGTCCGGTTGAACGGCCGAAACCTCGGCCTTTATGTCCTCAAGGAAGGTTTCGATCGGTCCTTCCTGAACCGCAACTTCAAGGATTCCTCAGGAAACCTTTACGATGGCGGCTTCCTCCGGGACATCGACCAGCAACTGGAACTCGACGCCGGCAAAACACCGCCGGACTGGAAGGACCTGCAAACCCTGTCTGCCGTCTGCAATCTTCCCGATGCGACTGCCCGGAAAGCGCAGATCGCCAAGCTTGTCGATGTGGACCGATTCCTCACCTACCTCGCGCTCCAGGTCATGACCGAGGACTGGGATGGGTACCCGTGCAACAGGAACAACTATCGTGTCTACCATGACCCATCCGCGGGTCGTTTCACCTTCATGCCGCATGGCATGGATCAGATGTTCAGCCAGGGAGGGATGCCCTTGAACCGCGGGTTTGAAGGCATCGTTGCCGCGCGGATCATCCAGGTTCCGGAATGGCGGAGCGGATATTTCGATCGGATCGAGTCCCTGCTGACGAACGTCTTCACGACAAACGCCATCCTCGCGACTTTTGACGCGGCAGTTTCCAGGCGTGAGCCCGCCTTGGCGAAGCTCTCCCGCGGAGAGGCTGATGACATTCGCGGCAACACCCGCGATCTGCGCCGTCGCATCATTGACCGGGTCGACGACATCCAGCGACAGATCGCCAGCCGACCCAAGCCCGCGAAGGTCGCCGCAAATGGCCTGATCGAGGTGGGTCGATGGCAGCCCAGAACCCAGGATGCCGAAGGCGGCCGGACGGACATCGTCCAAGAGCCGGCGGATGGAAGACAAATGCTGCGCATCGAACTCACGCGCGCCGGTATCCTTTCCTGGCGGACCCGTCTGGAACTCCCCGAAGGCCGCTATCGGCTGGAGGCTCGAGCCAAGGTCCAGGACCTCGTCACAAGCCCCAACGAACGTGGAACGGGATTGGGTGTGCGCCTCAGCGGCACCACGCGTCAGAACCGCTCCCAGAACGAACTTCAGGGCACCACCGGTTGGACAACCGTCCAGTTTGAATTCTCGCTCGAATCCACGTCAGAGGTGGAACTCGTGGCCGAGATGCGCGGACAGAAGGGAACGGGATTCTTTGACACCAAAGGCTTCCGCCTCAGCCGACTTCCGTGATCAGTTCGGATTGTTCGCAGGGTCCGTGGTCCAGACGACGCGAACCTGTGGGAACGGCGCGCGCCCCTTCGAAGGCGAAGTCTCGACAAGGTCCAGGACGAGCGAGGATTTCAAGGCCTCGGCGTGTCCGTCCGCAAAAACCAGGTTTCCGGCGTTCGAGTGGCGGGCCGAGTAGCGGTTGGCATAGGCATGCGGCTGACCTGTGTAGTTTGCCTGATTGGGGTGGGCTTTAGGTTCCCCAGGCAACCCGGACTCCGTGAATACCACGGTCTGCGTGGGCAACTGGATGTCCGTGACGCGCACTTTCGCGCCTCCCTGGATGAGCTTGGAGTTCATCGCCAACGGGAAATGGGGATAATTGAGGCGTTCCGCAGGCAGTTTCGCGCTGGGACAAAGGAAGAGACTTTGTCTCGAGTAGAACGCGGCCCGGTCATTCGTCGCGATCTGGGCCAGCGACCGCAGGCTGATCTTCGCCGGCAAGACATTCGCCCAGAGATCCGCATTTCCCGGATCGATTGCCGCCCGCCACCCCAGGAGGTCACCGCCCAAATGGTCCTTTTCCCGCGGCAACACCTCACCGTTGTCGTCCGTGTAGAGCGTCAGCGAAAGCCCCCATTGCTTCTCATTGTTCAGGCAGGAAATCGCCTGGGCCTTGGACTTTGCTTTCGAAAGTGCCGGCAGAAGCATCCCCGCCAGAATGGCGATGATGGCGATCACCACCAACAGTTCGATCAGGGTGAACCCGGCCCCGGAATGACGCTGGGCAACTTGGTTTCTCATGGCACCACCACTCGGAAGAAGCCTTGGAAATCACCCGGCGCACCCGCATGGATCTCAATCGTTCCATCAACGCCGGTCGCTGTTCCAATCGACTCCCACGAACCACTCGCAAGGAGTGTCCGGCGCTCAAGGCGATACGCACGCCCAGCCTGTCCTTCGAAACGAACCTTGAGGCCCGTTCCGTCGAATACGACGGACAATTCCGGTGCCCGCGGAGGCAAAACCACCCCGCCCTCCCGCACCCTGCCCGGGGATCCGATGTCCTTCACGGTGAGGTTGAGGTCCCGATCAATGCTCCCGGGAGCCTGGTAGACGCCGTTCACGCCCTCCACACTGAGAGCGCCGAAGGTCGACGTCGTCAGATCATAGTTGAAGGTCACACCCGCCGTGCCCGCGGGAAAATCCACCGTACTGACCGTGTCGGTATTGTTCGCCGTCGTGGGATCCCAGATCCGAACCCCATCCCCACCCGAGCTGAGCCCAAAGCCGCTCCCGGAGTAGGTGATGATCTTCAGCCCCGCCGGCAATTCATTGGTTCCCCACCACACCCGGAACTGATCCGCGGTCAGACGCTCCACGAAAATGACCGACTCCCCGGGAAGGATCGTCACCGCATTGGTGACGACGTAAGCGGCGGTCAGGCTCGAACTGTTGTCGTCCAGTCGCCACCCGAGGAGGTTGATGGGGGAGGACTCGAACGAGGTGACCTCAAACCAATCCTGCGGGGTGAATCCATTCCGACGGGAAAAGTCCGGATCGAGGGTGTCGGTCGATCGAACTTCGGTAATCCGCAAGTCAGGCTTTGCACGAACCGTCAGCACCGCTGTCGAAATCACCGCTCCCAGAGCGTTGGTCGCGGTTACCGAGTAGGTGCCTGCCGCATTCGCCGCGACATTTGTCAGGATCAACTGACTGCCTGTGACGCCCGGAAGAATCGTGGTGCCGAAGCGCCACACATACGTCGGCTGGGGAACGCCGGAGGCCGCTGCCTGAAAGACCACCGTCCCGCCCGCGAGGACCGCTTGGTTGGTCAATTCCAATGTGAAGACGGGAGCCTTTGGGGACTCGGCGAGTCTCAGGACTGCCGCACGGCTCTGAATCGATTCCAACCCGTTGGCTAACTCCACCGAGTACCCACCGACGGAGGCTGCACTCACATTCGAAACGACCAATTGGGACCTGATGGCCCCAGGGATCGCCTGTCCGCCAAACTTCCATTGGTACCGCGCCCGGGGAAGCCCACGGGCGGTGACCGTGAAGGTCGCCGAATCACCGGGGTTCACCACGACATCCGCCGGCTGCTGGAGGATCTCCAGTGCAGCGGCAGATCCGGCAACTCCCGGTGAACCCGCATCCCCATTGTCCGCTGCAGCGAAAGCGCCTCCCTGCCCCACCACCGAACGCGCGCTCATCTGCCCTGTGACGGGATCATAGATGAACGTCGAGGAATCCAATCCCGCGGCTCCGATCGCAACGGAGTCCACCCACTCCAGTTCATTGGTGGTCGTTGGCCCCCAAAGTTGCACAGAATCCCCGCTGGAACTCAGGCCAATGCCATTGGTGGTGTAGGTGAAGATCTGCAACCCGGCAGGCAGTCCGGCACCCCACCATTGCCGGAAGTCATCTGCGCTGATGGCTTCCACCAGGACCATGGATTCCCCGGCGGCCAATGTGAGACTCGGCAGTGTGACCGAACCAGCAGCCAACCCGCCAGTGGCGTCGTTGAATCGATACCCTGTCAGATCGACCGACTGGGAGCCCAGATTCGTCAACTCCCACCAATCCGCATGGAGGGTGACGGTTCCATTGGTGGAGGCGCTGGAATGAACCTCGGTGATCGCAAGTTGGGCAACCACCGACGGAAGCACAAGAAGGGAGGCCACAATGGGCAATCGCCTCATCCAGGAAACAATCGACATGAGCCTCTTGTGCCGCAAACAAGCGACACCAGGACGCCATCCGATTCACAATCCGGTGACATTTCCCGGGACACCCCCGGTCAACCGCCCGCGAACGCGCAATTCGGAACGCGCGATGGTCTCGATCACTGCCGGATAAGCCAACTTCTCCGCCTGCTGGATCCGGGCGTGAAGGGTTGAAGGAGTATCGTCCGGATGAACAGGCACCGCCCGTTGGGCAAGGATGGGCCCGGTATCGATCCCCTGATCGACCAGGTGCACGGTGCAACCCGTCACCTTGACCCCGTAATCCAGCGCCTGTCGCCAGGCCTCCAAGCCGGGAAAGGACGGAAGCAAGGAAGGGTGGATGTTCAGGACCCGTCCCGGGAAGGCACGGAGGAACTCCCCCTTCAGGATCCGCATGAAGCCAGCCAAGGCGACCCACTCCACCCCTGCCTCACGGAGGGCCGAGGTGTAGGCGACCTCGGACTCCTCATCCAGCTTGGTCCGGAACCGACCCGGTTCAATGAACCGGGCTGCGATCCCACGGTCTTTTGCGTGCTGCAGGATTCCGGCATCCGGTACGTCGCTGATGACCAAGGCCACCTCCACCGGCAGATTCCTCTCACGGATTGCATCTGCGATGGCGACAAAATTGGAGCCCTTGCCGGAACCCAGAACACCCAGCCGAAGCCGAGGAGACATGACTGGGGGAGATGTGGGGTTCATGAGGTAGGCAAAGGCCAAGTGCTCTGACTAGGCCCCGCCACCCGACACCTTCTTGGCGTCTCCCATCAACAGCGCGAGTCCGTAATCCCGATTCATCCGCGCGATGAAATCCAAACTGATTTCCTTCGGGCAGACCGCTTCGCAGGATCCCGTGACGGTGCACCCGCCAAAGCCCTCGGTGTCCATCTGGTCCACCATGGCCTTCACCCGCCGATACCGTTCGGGCTGCCCCTGAGGCAGCAGGCCCAGATGCGAGACCTTGGCCGAGACGAACAGCATGGCGGATGCGTTCTTGCACGCGGCAACACACGCACCGCAACCGATGCACTGCGCTGCATCCATCGCCAGGTCCGCATTCTCCTTCGGGACCGGGATGGCATTGGCATCGGGAGCACTTCCCGTACGGACGCTGATGAAGCCACCCGCCTGTTGGATCCGGTCGAAGGACTTCCGATCCACAACAAGGTCCTTCACCAACGGGAAAGGCTTCGCGCGAAACGGTTCGACGGTGATCAGATCGCCATCCTTGAAGCTCCGCATGTAGGTCTGACAGGACGCGACGGCCTTGTGTGGGCCGTGGGGTTTTCCGTCGATGACCAGGGAACACGTCCCGCAAATGCCCTCCCGACAGTCATGATCGAATGCGATGGGCTCCTCACCCTTGTTGGCGAGGTGTTCGTTGATCACGTCCAACATCTCCAGGAAGGACATGTTGGGGTTCAGCTCGGGTGAATCGTAGGTAACGAATCCACCGGGGCTGTTCCGATTCTTCTGCCGCCAGACCTTCAGTTTGACCTTCATGGCTCGGATAAATGGGTTTGGGTGTCTGACTGCCAGGTCACTTGTAAGACCGGGTGCTCATCTTCACTTCCTCATAGTTGAGCGGTTCCTTGTTGAGGATCGGAGCCTTGCCGGCTCCCGCGTATTCCCAGGCAGCCACGAAAGCGAAGTCTTCGTCGCGTCGCTTCACGTCGCCTGCGTTGACGATTCCCTGCTGCACCTCCGGATCGTCCTTCGTGTACTGGTACTCCTCCCGGAAGTGCCCACCGCAACTCTCCTCGCGCATCAGGGCGTCCCGGCACATCAGTTCGCCCAATTCGATGAAATCGGCAACCCGCCCAGCCTGTTCGAGCGACTGGTTCCATTCACCGGCCTCACCGGAGACGTGGAGGTTGGTCCGATATTCCTCGCGCAGAGCAGAGATGCGTGAAATCGCCTTCTCCAACCCGGCCTTGGTCCGTGCCATGCCGCAATGATCCCACATGATCTTGCCCAGTTCCTTGTGGAAGCTCGACGGTGTCCGCTTGCCCTTGGATCCAAGAAACGCGGCAACCTCCTTGCGGACGGATTCCTCGGCCTGCTTGAACTCAGCCTTGTCTTCTGAAGGACGGCTGCCCGCCTTCACCGTCGCCAGATAGGTCGCAATGGTCGAAGGCAGCACGAAATACCCATCAGCCAATCCCTGCATGAGCGCCGAAGCACCCAGTCGGTTGGCCCCGTGGTCCGAGAAATTGGCCTCTCCCAAGACGAACAGACCGGGCACATTGGACATCAGGTTATAATCCACCCAGAGGCCACCCATCGTGTAATGAACTGCCGGGAAGATGCGCATGGGGGTCTTGTAGGCATCCTCGTCCGTGATCTCGTGATAGATCGCAAACAGGTTGCCGTACCGCTCCCGGATCTTGTCCTCACCCAGTCGTTTGATGGCGTCGGAGAAGTCAAGATACACCCCGAGTCCTGTGCCGCCCACGCCCCGCCCCTCATCACAGACATACTTCGCGGCCCGGCTGGAAACGTCACGGGGTGCCAGGTTGCCAAACGCGCCATACATGCGCTCTAGGAAATAGTCGCGGGCGTCCTCCGGAATATCCGCAGGGTTCTTCTTGCAGTCCTCCGCACGCTTCGGGACCCAGATGCGTCCGTCGTTGCGCAAGGACTCCGACATCAAGGTCAGCTTGGACTGATAGTCTCCACTGACCGGAATGCAGGTCGGATGGATCTGGGTATAGCAGGGATTGCCAAAGCAAGCGCCACGCTTGTAGGCCCGCCAGATTGCAGTGGTGTTGGAGCCGCGGGCGTAGGTTGAAAGGTTGAACACGTTCCCGTACCCACCCGTTGCGAGAACCACAGCATCGGCCGAGTGCCTCGTGATCTCACCGGTCTGGAGGTTCCGAACGATCACACCCTTCGCGTGCCCATCCACGACCACCAGGTCCAGCATCTCGGAATGGGTATAGGACTTCACGGCCCCGGAGCCAATCATGCGCGAGAGCGCCGAATAGGCCCCCAGCAGCAACTGCTGACCCGTCTGACCGCGTGCATAGAAGGTACGGCTGACCTGAGCCCCACCGAAGGACCGGTTGTCCAGCAGACCACCGTACTCGCGGGCAAAGGGCACACCCTGGGCAGCACACTGATCGATGATGTTGACCGAGACCTCCGCGAGACGATGGACGTTGGCCTCGCGGGCGCGGTAGTCGCCACCCTTGATGGTGTCGTAGAACAGACGGTGCACCGAGTCGCCGTCGTTCTGGTAATTCTTGGCGGCATTGATTCCACCCTGCGCCGCGATGGAGTGCGCGCGCCGCGGCGAATCATGGAACACGAAGTTGTGCACCTCGTATCCGAGCTCGGCAAGCGTCGCGGAGGCACTGGACCCGGCGAGGCCAGCTCCGATGACGATGATCTTGTATTTCCGCTTGTTGGCCGGGTTGATCAGCTTGCTGTTGAACTTGTGGTTCTCCCACTTCTCGGAAAGCGGGCCTGAAGGAATGTTTGATTTGAGCGTTGCCATGTCAGCGAACGACCTCCTTTCCTGCGGCGGCCACGGTCAACTGCGCCTTCGCCTTCTGGGCGTGGTCACGTCCCAATCCACCGGCCAGAATGGCGACCGGGATCGAGGCGTACCCAAGGAAGATTGCGATGCTGGCCAGCTGGGCAAAGACGCGAATACGGGGCCACCACACATGATTGCGGAGTCCCAGTGACTGGAACATCGACGAGAGGCCATGTCCCAGATGCATGAAGAGCAGCGCCTGCGCGACCAGATAGGCCAGCGCCACCCAGGGCACGTTGAAGCCAAGGATCATCATGGCGTACACGTCCGGAACCGATTCCCCATTCAGTGTGGTCGTCAACTTGGAGAAGTCACCGACCCCGTTGATGCCCGGCTGAAGGGCGGTGAAATGCAGCAGGTGGTAAACGATGAAGGCCAGGACCACCAAACCGCTCATCGGCATCCAACGCGAGGCCAAGGTCGATCCGTAGGCCGACTTGCCGGCGTAGCCCTCGGGCCGGGCGGCCTTGTTTGCCAGCACCAGAGTCACCGCCGCGGCGATGTGCAGACCGACGCAGCCCAGCAATCCAAGCCGCGCACCCCACAACAGGCCACGGTTGCTTTTGAGTAAATGGGCGTACCCGTTGATCAGGTCCGGATGGCCAAATACCTGGAGGTTGCCCACCAGATGGCCGATCAGGAACACGAACAACGCTGCCCCGGTCAGGGCCATGACGTACTTCTTACCCAACGACGAGCGCCAGAAGCGCGTGATCAGGTTCATTGAAAAATCTCCGCTCAAGCCCGGATCGGGCAAGGTCAGGCCATCTAATGACCGACTCCCTCATACGTCAAACCATTAGCTCCGGGTATCAGCGCGCCTTGACGCAGCATCAGGGACGCTTACGCCGATCTCAGGGCAACCGGATCCGGTACAGCGCTCGATCCCCTGTCATGGCCACCCGGAACAGGAAGTTCCCCGCGGAAACGGTCGTCAGGGTCGCACCGGACTCCGTGGTCCACGTCCCCCCCGGCTGCGAGGTCCGCTCCAGTACGAAGGTGCTTGCCGTTCCTCCTGCAACCGTGAATCCGAGCTCGATCCGACCGTCCGCCAGGACCATCGGCCGCCCCAAGCGGAGGATGGGCGGGCCGACCACGGCGTTGACAACTTTTCGAGGCCCCTGAGGAAAGAGTCGTGTTCCGACCAGGGGGCGGACGGCCAACAGGAATTCACCTGCCTGGGACGGGGTGAAGTTGACGGGACTTCCCGCGGAAACGCGCCCGGTGCTCAACTCGACCAGCTTGTGGCTGTCCACGAGTTCGATGTCGTCGAGGAACACCCCCTCGCCAGCAGTCGTGGTGTTGTAATAGGGCCCCAAACCAACGGAATAGCGGAAGCGCACCTGGTAATCGCGCTCCCGGTAGGCAGGCAGCGGCAGGACAACCCGCGAAAAGGCGGCATCGGACAGCCCGGTCACGCCGGAGCGTCTCCAGGCAACCTTCCACGTGACACCCCCATCGTCGGAGGTTTCGGCTGATACGGTCTGATCCTCCGTCGCGAATCCCAGGGCCACGGAGAAGGCCAGCGCAGGACTGCTTCCGCCCACGTACCGCCCCTCCAATGCGAGGATCTGGTCCACGGGCTGTGGCGTGGTCAACCGATAGCTGTAGGCACCGTTGGCACGGCGGACGGTGGTCCGCACGTCATATCCCGGAGTGGCCTGCACCAGCAACCGGCCGAGGCCCTGCTCGGCCGTCCACAAGCCTCCGGTGGATTCCCGCCGTCCCAGGCTCCAGTCGTAGGCCGTTGCTGCGGGCACCAACGCCGGCGTGTACGCGTTTTCCTGCCCGATCACGGGAGTGGCCGTGCCGCTGACCGCCGGCGGCGTGTAGGCCAGCCTCAGGTCCGACTTGATATTGCTTCCGCCCACCACGCTCAAGGTCCGCGAAACGGTCGTCAGACCGGGTGCCAGGAACGAAACCGTGCGCGCCCCATCAGCGGTAGGGACTGCATATCCACCCGCCGGAGACGTGACGCCATGATAGGAAGAGTCGGTCACCTCCACCCGAACCCCGCTGATCCCTTCCCCGACATCGTATTGCTGGTTCGAATCCAGATCGAAATAGGCAACGCCGGTGACCATGGGCCCGGCACCCGGCCTCGCGCCGAAATTGATGGTGTACAACTCCGGGCCGACCGTCTCAGTGAAACCTCCCTCGGAGCGGCTGTTGCGTCCGTAGACCACGCCGACTCCCGCTTCGCGAAAGCGGGAATCGTGGTTGTTGATGCGGTGCCCGGGCGGCTCCTGCATGCCGGGAGGGGTCGGAACAGTGGTGTTCCCGGGATAGCCCCAATCCACCTCCAGGCCGGCGTGGGCGTGTTCCGGCCCCTCAGAGGATGCGTAGATGTTCTCGCCAACGATGGCCACCGGGTAGGAGGTGGCGAGCACGCGAGCCAGGATGTCCACGGTGCCCTGGACGTGGGACTGGGTCGCATTCGCCAACATCCATTGGCTGTGGCCGCGGGCGGATTGGAGGAGCAGGCGATGCGGTGCCAACGGTGGCTGCGGGCTGTAAGTTTCCATGTCGGCCGCCATCACACGGAAGTCGACCAGGAAGAAGGAATAAGCGAACTGGATCAGCGGATCCGGCAATTGCCGGAGGATCTCGGTCTCCGCCCGCGGATTGGCGCGGGTCCGGTTCACACGTTCGAGGACGAGTTGCTCGGCGTCCGTCCAGGCCCCGACATCCCACAACTGCGTTGGGTCCGCGCTCGGAACGGCTTCGCGGTCCGCCCGGATGGTGGCGGGGACCATTGGCGGAACGGCGGGCCCCGGTGGCTTGGGCACATCGGACAAACCCGTCCCGACCAGAAGGGGAAGGACGACAAGAGGGAGCTTCCGGAGAGGTTTCACTCAGGCATCGGGTTACCGCAGAATGCGGCGTCATGGCGAGGCCAGAATCCGCGGGATCAATGCCACGGGCGCATCTTGACACTGCCCCCTTTTGGGAAGGATTCGGGGTGGCGATGTCCTCATCGCCTTGGGAATGGCTTTGGAATGGCGACGAGGACGTCGCCTCCCCGTTGCGTGGGGGGGCAGTGTCAAGATGCGCCCCAATGCCACCGGCGGATTCGGCGGCCGGCCGGACCGGCACGCTGGCAATCTTGGGGCCACCCCATTTCACCCCTCAATTCCGGCCTACCGTCCCCGAGATCACAGTTTGCCTGACGCAGATGTTGACCTTGAAAAACCAATGGGGAGCTTATGGGTCGCGAATGACACCGTTGCCACCGTCAACGTTTGACCTGTCCGTGCGGTTTTTCCTGCAACTCGCCGTCGTCCTCGGCGCGTGCCGCATCGTGGGAATTCTGGCCCGTCGCGTGGGGCAACCCCAGGTCGTGGCGGAAATGATCACCGGCGTCCTCCTGGGTCCGTCGCTGCTGGGGCTCTTCGAGTTCTCCCGTCCGCTTCAGCAGTGGCTCTTCCCAAAGGAATCCAAGGCCATCTTCTTCGCCACCTGCCAGATTGGCCTCTCGATCTACATGTTCCTCGTCGGGGTGGAGTTCAGGTCAGACCTCTTCCGGTCCAGAATCCGGGCGGCCGCCAGCGTCTCGCTGGCGGGAATGCTCGCCCCATTTGCCCTTGGAGCGGTGATCGCCCTTTGGATGGCCCAGCACCCTGGCGCGTATTTCACGGTCAAGGTCCAAACCTGGGAGGCGGTCCTCTTTCTGGGTGCCTCCATGTGCATCACCGCATTCCCGATGCTCGCACGGATCATCGTCGAGCGCGGTCTTGCCGGAACTTCATTGGGAACCCTTGCGTTGGCCGCCGGTGCCATGGACGACGCCGCGGCGTGGTGCCTCCTGGCGGTCGTCCTCGCGAGCTTTCAATCGGACGCCGCCATTGCCGTGAAGGCCATTGGTGGCGGGATCGCGTACGCCACCTTCACCCTGACGGTGGGCAAACGGTTGTTGGCCAGACTCGGCAGTCGGGTGAACCCGGATGGAACCCTGCCGAATGCGGTGCTGGCGACCGTCCTGATGCTGGTGATGCTGGGGTCGTGGTTCACCGACGTCATCGGCATCTACGCTGTCTTCGGAGCCTTCATCCTGGGATGTGCGATGCCCCGGGGGGCCTTTGCCGCTGCGGTGACACGCCAGATCGAACCGTTCGTCGTGGTCTTCCTGTTGCCCACATTCTTCACGTACTCGGGTTTGAACACGCGCCTCGATCTGGTCACAACGCCGACGCTGTGGGCTGTTGCGCTCGTGGTCCTGCTCGCGGCCTGCCTCGGCAAGTTCGGCGCGTGCTGGGGTGCGGCCCGGATGCACGGGGAGGACCAGCGCACCTCGCTGGCCATCGGCACCCTGATGAATGCCCGGGGGCTGATGGAACTGATCATCCTGAACATCGGATTGGAACGGGGCCTCATCACCCCGGAGCTCTTTTCCATCATGGTGGTCATGGCGATCGTCACCACGCTGATGGCGACGCCGGTCTTCGAATGGGTCTACGGACGGGATGCCCGCGCCCGCGGCACGCTTCAATCCGCCTGACGCCTGACAAACGCCGGTGCGATGGCATTCTTCCGGCGTGCCTTTCGAGTTCAAGATGACCCGCCGGGTGGAGTTCAACGAAACCGACCTCGCCGGTATCGTCCATTTTGCCAACTTCTTCCGCTACATGGAATCGGTGGAACATGCGTTCCTCCGATCCCTCGGCCATTCGGTGGTGATGCCGGGACTGCAACCGCCCATCGGGTTTCCGCGCGTCCATGCGTCGTGCGACTTCCGCCGCCCCCTGCGATTCGAGGACGTCATGGAACTCCACCTCCTGGTCGCCGAAATCAGGCCACGAAGCCTCGCCTACCAGATCCGGATCCGCCGCCTTGAACCGGGGCCCACCGAGGAGATCGGGACGGGGCGTCTGGTGGTGGTCTGCGTGTCGAAGAATCCCGACGGACGGATGGAAGCCACCGCCATTCCGGAATCGCTCGGCCGGCAATTGGAGGTGGCACCAGCCGAACTCCTCGCGTTGCCCGCACGGTGACACGCACCCGACGTTACTTCTCGATCCCGACCTGGCGCATCAACCATGCGTATTCAAAGGCCACCTCCTTCAAACGATCGTAGCGTCCGCTCGCACCACCGTGGCCAGCCCCCATGTTGCACTTCAGCAGCAGCGGGTTTGAATCCGTCTTGAGGGTACGCAGTTTGGCCACGTACTTGGCGGGTTCCCAATACATCACCTGACTGTCATTCAGGCTCGTGGTCACGAGCATGGCCGGATAGGCCGCACGGCGAAGGTTGTCATACGGACTGTAGGACCGCATGTAGTCGAAGGCGGCCTTTTCATTGGGATTCCCCCATTCCAGATACTCGCCAACGGTCAGGGGCAGGCTCGCGTCCATCATCGTGTTCATCACGTCCACGAAGGGCACCGCGGAATGCACGGCGCGGAACAGATCCGGCCGAAGGTTCACGACCGCGCCCATCAACAATCCACCGGCGCTACCGCCCTCGATCACGATGCGGTCCCGGGCCACGATCCGTTGGGCCACCAACCATTCCGCACTGTCGATGAAATCGTGGAAGGTGTTCTTCTTCCGCATCAGCATGCCATCATCGTGCCACCCCTCCCCCATCTCGTTTCCACCCCGGATATGGGCGATCACCGAAACCATTCCCCGATCCACCAAGGACAGGCGGGGAATGGAAAAAGACGCCTCCATGCCCAGACCATAGGACCCATAGCCGTAAAGGTGGCAGGGGGCCGTTCCGTTCATGGGAGTGCCCTTCAGGTACATCACCGACAGAGGTACCCGCACGCCATCCCGGGCGACCGCCCAACGTCGCTCGGTCACGTACCGTGAAGGATCGTACGTCCCGAGCACGGCCGTCCGCTTCAACAGCGTCAATTCACCCGAACCCAGGTCGCAGTCGTAGACGCTCTGGGGTGTGACCATCGACTGGTAGTTCAACCGGACATGCGTGGCCCCATACTCCGGTGTGCCGGACGCCGAAGCCCAGTACACGGGCTCAGGAAAGGTGACCTCGCGCCAATCCCCTGAGCGCAGGTCCTGGATGCGCAACCGGGTCAGCGCCTCCCTCTGTTCCTGGACAACCAGGTGCCGCTCGAAAACCTCCAGGCCTTCCAGAAGGACATCCGAACGATGCGCCAACACTTCGGTCCACTGCGTCGGCGACCCGACGGGAGCCGTCACCAACCGGAAGTTTTTCGCCCCCCGATTGGTCCGCAGATAGAGCAAGCCGTCCCGGTGTTCGACGTCGTACTTGTGCCCCTTTTCGCGCGGGATCACGACCCGGAACGTCCCCTGCGGTTCAGCAGAGGAAAGGATCCGCTGCTCCCAGGTGTCGGTGCTGCCACTCCCACACACGAGGAACTTGCGGTCCTTGGTCCGGCTCACTCCGAGACTGAAGAGCTCGTCCTTCTCCTCGACCACCAACTCCGGTTTCCCTCCTTGAAGATCCCGGCGCCAGAGTTTGTCACTCCGCTTGGTCACCTCATCCTCGGTCACGTAGAAGACCGTCCGTCCGTCCGCAGCCCATTCAAAACCCCGCACACGCTCCGCAAGGGCTGCCCCGGTCTGACCCGTCACGAGGTCCTTCCGATAAAGCGTGTACTGCCGGAATCCGGTCACGTCAGTGCTGTAGAGCAGTTGATTTCCATCGTCACTGACCTCAAGCCCGCCCAGACCAAGAAAGGGTCGCCCCTCCGCCAGTTGATTGAGGTCCAGAAGTACCTGGTCAGCTGACTCGGCCTTCCCCCGACCGACCGGTCGACGCATGTGGATCGGATACTGGCGCCCTTCGACAGTCCTCGAGAAGTACTCAAAGGCCCCACGCCGCACCGGCACGCTCAGGTCGGTCTGCTGGATCCGGCCAAGAATCTCCGCATAAAGCTTCTCGCCGAATGCCTTCTCCTGCGTTGTCCGCGATTCGGTGTAGGCATTCTCCGCCTCCAGATACCGGATCACGTCGGGATTCGTCTTCTCGCGCAGCCAGAAGTACGGATCGTTCACGGTCTCCCCGTGCCACGTCATGGGGTGATCCTTCCGGGCCGCCACCGGGGGTTCCACTGGCGGGGCGGGCGGAGCGGCAACTGGGGCTGACTCTTTCGACATCGCCGTATGGAACACCAACAGGGCTCCCAAGACGAGAAAGGCCGTGCGCCGTCCCACTCCCGAGCCAACCCACGAGAGGCTGGACGCGGGTTCCATACGGGCGGTTGCGTGGCTCGCTCGGGCTGGCATTGGGGTGTTCATGATCCTTGGACAATGAGGCTACGCCCGTGCTTCCGGATGACAAGCCACCCGTGCATCGGTGGTCCCCACCGGGCGCATCTTGACTCTGCCCCCGTTTGAGACTCCGAACGGGGCGGCGATGTCCTCATCGCCTTGGGAAAGGCTTCGGAACGGCGACGAGGACGTCGCCACCCCGTTCCATGCGGGGGCAGTGTCAAGATGCGCCCGTCCCCACCCGACATCACCGCAAAACGCGCGCAACTTCGCCCAACCCTTGGGGTTCGCCTTCTGCACGGTCATTTGCCATATTCCCACCATGCGCCGCCACGCCATCCTGACTGGACTGCTGTTGGTCCTGCCATTGCTTGCGATCCACGCACAGGACCTCCCCCCATCCGTCGGCGCTCTCAGGCCTCGCCCATCGTACTCCAGCGGCAGCAGGATCGTGGCAACGAACCCCGCTGCGAAGGCCCCGGTGGGAGCCCGACCAGCCACGAACGATCTTTCCCTGACCTGGCGGACCGAGCCCGACTCCGTCGATGCCCGGATCATCCGTCAACCCCTGTCCAAGGTCCTTCCCCACATCGCCAAGGCCTCCGGTTGGCAGGTGTTTACCGAACCCGGGACAGACAGCCTGATCTCGTCTGCCTTCCGCAACCAGCCCGCACGGGAAGCCATCGGCCGGATCCTGTCCAATTTCAGCTACGCCATACTTCCCGGAACCAACAACCGGCCCAGGCTGCTCGTGTTCCGAACCTCTTCGGGCTCGGCCACCGAAGAGGTGGATCCCAGCGACGCCCTGCGTGTGGACGAGGAAGTCGTCGTGCGACTCAAGGACGGGTCGCGCCTCACCCCGGAAGAACTCGCCAAGCTGACCGGCGGTGAAGTCGCCGGAAAGCTGGAGGCACTGAATACCGCGCGCCTGCGGTACCCGGACGCGGCCGCCGCGGATGCGGCCCGCGAGAAGCTGGCGGCGATGGAAGGGGTTTCGGTCGAAGACAACCACCGGCTGCCCAACCAGGACTCGGCCGGCCTGCTCTCGGGGTTGGAAGCGGGTGCTGGACTCGGCATACGGCCGGCAGCCGTCTCCACCGGGAAGCTGGTGATCGGCCTCATCGATTCCGCCGTGCAGCCCATCAACCCCGCTTATGACGCCTTCCTCCTGGGACGCGAGTCGGTCGTGGGTTCGCAGTCCGCCTCTTCCGAGCTGTCCCACGGCACCTCGATGTTCGCCAACCTGGTAAAGGCGGCGGAGACAACGGCGGGCCAAGGCGGCACCGCTTCCTTCGGCGTGGTGGCGGTCGACGTGTACGGTGCCAGCGAAAGCACCACCGCCTATGACGTCGCCCTGGGCATCCAACGTGCCGTCGAACGCGGAGCCAATGTCATCAACCTGAGCCTGAGCAGCGCGGTGGACTCCCCCTTCCTGCATGGCGTCATCCAGACCTACAACCAACGCGGTGTCCTGTTCCTCGCCGCTGCCGGCAACGATCCCATCGTGTCCCCGACGTTCCCCGCCTCGTACCCCGAAGTCCTCGCGGTGACCGCAGGAAATTCCTCAGGCCAATACGCACCCTACGCGAACCGCGGCCCCTTTGTGGACCTCATGCTTCCCGGGTCCGGAATTGTGCCCTACGGCGGCGACCGCTGGCTTGTCACCGGAACATCCACCGCAACCGCCTACGCCAGCGGTATCGCCGGTGCCCTGTGGAACCCGTCCGTTGGAAGCCCCGCGAACCTGAACACCCTGCTTCGCCAGAAGTTCGGCGTCACCAAGCCCTGACTTGGCCAGTTGGCTCCCCCGCGTTCCTCGCCTAGGATTCGATCCATGACGTTCCTTGGCGCCGGCTTGTCCTGTTTCCTTGCCTGCGGGCTCGCCGTGCCGCTGGCCGCTGCCCCAGCGATCGAACTGAAGTCCCCGCGGGCCCGCACGAAATCCGCCACCCGAACCATTCCGGGCTCGCCCACCAACGCCGCTCCCGCGGCAAATTTCTCCACCGAGGAACTGGCCCGTAAATCCCGCAACTCGCTGGTCGTCCTCGCCACCCGAGGCCGGGATGGCATCGGCGAAGGCGTCGGCACCGGATTCGTCATCGACCCTTCCGGCCTTGTCGCCACCAGCCTCCACGTCGTGGGGGAATCCCGGCCGGTTGTCGCCCGTCTTGTCGATGGACGCGAGATCCCGATCCTTGCCATCCACGCCTTCGATCGGCATGCCGACCTCGCCATCCTGCGCGTCGATGCCACCAACCTGCCCTCCCTCAATCTCGGGGACTCCTCCGCCCTGGAAGTGGGAGCCGAGGTCGTGGCCTTGGGAAACCCGCTGGGCCTCGAGAACTCCGTCGTGGCGGGCGTGCTCTCCGGACGGCGGACGCTCGAGGAGGTCGAGATGCTCCAGGTGGCGATCCCCATCGAACCCGGGAACTCCGGCGGACCACTCCTCGACCGGGCCGGGAACGTCCATGGCATCGTGAATGCCAAGTCCCTCCTCACCCGCAACCTCGGGTTCGCCACCCCCATCAACCTCCTCAAGCCCCTCCTCGAACAGCCCAACCCCGTTCCGTTTGAACGCTGGGTGCGCATCGGCACACTCGACCCGGCCCAGTGGGAGTCCCACCTCGGAGCCCGCTGGCGGCAGCGCGCCGGAAGGATCGCTGTGGAGGGCACCGGCTCAGGTTTTGGCGGACGCGCCTTCATCCTCCATCGCACGGAAGCCCAGACCAACACGTACGACGTCTCCGTTCAGGTCCGCCTCGGCAATGAATCCGGCGCCGCAGGACTGGTCTTCGGCAGCCTGCCCGACGGTCGTCACTACGGTTTCTACCCAACCAGCGGCCAACTCCGCCTGACGGCGTTTGAAGGCCCCGATGTGTTCTCCTGGCGGATCCTCGGGACCGTCCCGAGCGCTGCGTATCGTCCCGACGATTGGAACCTCCTGCGCATCCGCCACGAGGCCGGCCGCATCCAGTGCTGGGTGAATGACGCTCCCGTCTTCTCCATGGCGGATACCGCGTTCGATGGTCGAAGGGTTGGCCTCGCCAAGTTTCGCGACACCTCCGCCGAGTTCCGGGACTTCAGCGTCGGGGATTCCAAAGCAACCGCCCCCGGTCTCGATCCCGCCCTCATCATGGCGCTGGGCGGGCCCAACGTCCCCACGACCACGGTCGGTCCTGAGGACATGGTCCAGCTCCGAACCAATCTGAACGCGGCCCGGACCTTCATTGCGGCCCGCGCCCGCAGCCTCGACCTGGAAGCAGCACGCCTTCGCGAACTCTCACTCCGCCTCCACCGGGAAACCGTCCGTGACGCACTTGTCGCCGAACTCGGCCAAGCCGAAACCCAGATCGACCTCGCCCGCGCCGCCCTGCTCATCGCGCAACTCGACAATCCGGACCTCGACGTGCCGGCCTACCGCCAACAACTGCGTTCCCTCGCCTCGGAAGTCCGGACCCGACTCTCCGAGGCGATGCCCGCCAGTGAACGCGTCGATCAGCTCCGGAAGTTCCTGTTCGAGGAAAATGGATTCCATGGCAGCCGCCACGACTATTACAACCGCGCCAACAGTTACCTCAACGACGTCCTCGACGACCGCGAGGGACTGCCCATCACCCTCAGCCTTGTATTCCTCGTGATCGCGGGTGACGCCGGCATCGAACATGTCCGCGGCGTTCCCCTGCCCGGCCATTTCCTCGTGAAGCATGCGCCTCCCAACGCCGACGAACGCCTGATCGACGTCTACAATGGCGGTCGATACCTCACCCACTCCGAGGCAGACGAACTCGGAGGCAGCCATGCCGGAGTTCCTGTCCGCTCCGAGTTGCTTCGACCCGCGACCAAACGGGAGATGCTGGTGCGCCTGGTCACGAATCTTCAGGCCTTCACCGAACGGGAATCGGGGGCCGCCGCCTCGCTCCACTACGCCGACATCCTCGTGGCCCTGGCCGGAGAACCACGGGCCGAAGCGGCCCAACGCGTCGATCGCGCCCGCCTCCGCGCCCAGTCGGGCGACACGGCCGGCGCGGCCTCGGACCTGCGTTGGATCCTCGACTCCGCACCCGAAGGCATCGATGCCGAGCGCATCGCCGAGATGATCCGGCGACTCAATCCCTGATCGAGAAATCGCCTGATACAATCAGTGGGGTGCCGGAGCCCCACCCACCTCGCGCTTCGCCAACACCGCATCCGTCTGACGCTTCCGGAAGGCATCGTACGCGGCCCGAAACCCGGGATGCTTGGCCCCGAGCATGGCCGTCGCCAGCAGCGCAGCGTTGACAGCTCCGGCACGCCCAATCGCCATGGTTCCGACCGGGACGCCCGCTGGCATCTGGACGATGCTCAGCAACGAATCCATGCCGTTCAGCGCCTTGGATTGAACCGGCACACCCAGCACCGGCAGGACCGTCTTGCTCGCACACATCCCCGGTAGATGAGCCGCGCCGCCTGCGCCGGCGATGATGACCTCCAAACCTCGCTCCGCAGCCGAGGCCGCATACTCAAACAACAGGTCCGGAGTCCGATGCGCACTCACCACGGAGGCTTCGTACGGCACGCCCAGTTCCTTCAACTGGTTGGCCGCATGCTCCATCGTCTCCCAGTCCGACTGACTTCCCATGATGATGCCAACCAAAGGCGATGCTCCGCGCTGTTCCATGTGGCCACGATAACCAGCCACCCACGGCAAGGCGAGCCCGCCTGAACACAGAAAAGCCCGCCGTGCGCGCAACCTGTGCGACACACGGCGGGCTGTGATCTCAACCCGGTGACCGGGCGATGGGCTGCCCCGTTCAGCGCTGGGCGGCAATGTTGGCCGCGTCGAGCGCGTTCTTCAGGCGCTCCTGTCCGAGACGGTTCGGATCACCCGTCGGCGTGAAACCATCCGCGGTCAGCGCCGCATTCGCGGCATCGATCAACTGCTGGGCCGTCATGCTGCCCGTGCCAATGGCCGGCGTCGGGATGATGTCCGTGGCCTCGTAGAAGCCGTGGAGCACGTTCAATTGGAATGCCGCCAACTGCGCCGACAACATCCGCGCCATGTTCGTGGCGGTGCTCGCTTGCAACCAACTCGCGAACGCCGACTTGTTTGAAGCCAGGTTGGACGTGAAGTTGCGATCCGATCCGTTGTCGTTGACCAACCGCAGGGACGTGAGCACCGCGAAGTCATACGGACGGATCAGGGACAATCCGTTGTTGTTCCGCCAGAAACCAATCGTGCATCCGGTTCCGGTCGTTTGCTTCGGTGTGTACCGCGTGTAACCAAAGTCCACGTCGTTCCGCGTCTGACCGTTGGCCAGTGTGACGCTCGCACGGTTCAACGTGAGCAACCCGTCCAGGTCGTACGTCGCCGTGTAACCCGAGGGAGGCGTCACCACCACCGAGTACGTCCCGGCGAACAAGGCCGTGAACTCATACCGGCCATTGCAGTCGGTCACGTCCGTGCCAATCAATGAGCCGTTCACATCAAAGAGCCGGACGGTCGCGTTCGGGAGACCCGACTCGGAACCACGGCATCCATCGTTGTCGCGGGTACCGTCGGCGTCTGAATCGATCCAGACCAGGTCACCGATCCGACCCGTTCCCGGGCAGAACACATAACCAAAGTCCACGTTGAGGCGTTGCTCGCCCGTCACCACCGTTACCGTCGCCCGGTTCGGCGTCGCGGTACCGTCGCGATCGAACGTCGGTCCGTAGTTGGCCGGCGGCGTCACCACCACCGTGTACGTTCCAGCGGTGAGGTTGGTGAACGCGTAGGTTCCGTTCGCCCCGGTGGAATTGGTCGCAATCGGCATCCCGAACCCATTGCGCAGGACGACCACGACGTTCGTCAGCCCAACTTCCGAGGACTCCTGAACACCGTTGCTGTTCCGATCAATCCAGACCCGATCACCGATGGTCGCCGGTGCCGGCGGGCAATATCCGAAGTCGATATCCAACCGTTGCTCGCCTGGAGCGAGGCTCACCGCCGCCTCGTTCGGCGTCGACGTTCCGTCGGCGTCCGTCGTGGGCGTAAAGCCCGAGGGCGGGAAGACCCGCACCGAGTAGGTTCCGGCGGCAAGACCGGTGAACTCGTACGCGCCGTTGTTGGTGGTCGTCGTGACCGCCAGCAAGGTGCCGCCGGAACTGCGGAGCTCGACGACCACGTTGGTCAGTCCAGGTTCGGAAATCTCCGCCAGACCGTTGCCATTCACGTCCGACCACACCCGGTCACCCACGCGTCCAGTCATCGGATCAGGCGGGACGTAGACGTAACCAAAGTCCACGTCGTCCCGCTCATCACCAGCCGCGAGGAAGACCTCGGCCGAATTCATGGTCGACAGCCCGTCGATGTCGAACGTCGCAGCGTAATCCGCCGGAGGAGCCACCGTCACCGTATAGGTATCGGCCTCGAGCGCAGTGAACTCATAGGCTCCCGTGGCACCCACCGTGACCGTGCCCACGAGGGCTCCCAGCCCGTTGTGAAGGGTCACGACCGCATTGGTCAGGCCCACCTCACCCACGTCCTGTGCCCCGTTTTCGTTGGCATCGATCCAGACACGGTTGCCGATCTTTCCGAGGAGCGGAGCCGCGGGGATGAAGTAACCGAAATCCACGTCGGTGCGATCTTCGCCAATGGCCAGCGCCACCGTGGCCACATGGGCGGACCCCGCACCGTCCGCATCAAACGTGGGCACTGCATTCGTCGGAACAGAAACCTCCACGATGTAGGTGCGTGCGGACAATCCGGTGAACCGGTATTCGCCCGCGGCATCCGTCGTGGTGGTCGCAAGGACAACGCCCCCCGAATCCTTCAGCGTGACGGGAATGTTGGTCATCCCCAACTCACCCACGTCCTGAACGCTGTTGGAGTTGCCGTCGATCCAAACCCGGTCACCCAGGCTGCCCAGGGGCGGCGCGTAAATCAGGCCGAAGTCCACCAACGCGTTGGTCTCCCCAATGGCGACTGTCAGCGTCACCACGTTTGTCGTCGCAATCCCGTCCAGATCGTAGGTCGGGATGTAATACGTCGGCGGCGTCACGGTGACCGAGTAGGTCCCTACTTCCAGATCGCCGAACGCATACTCACCGGAAGTTCCGGTCGTGGTCGTGGCAATCACCGCACCCAACGAATCGCGCAGGATGACGGACAACCCGGACAATCCGTTTTCACCCGGGTCCTGGACGCCGTTGCTGTTCAGATCCTCCCAGACCCGGTCGCCGATCAACGCCGGCGGCGGATTGTAGATCAGGCCGAAATCAAGGGTCTCGATCTCCTCGCCGATCCCCAGTGTCAACGCGGTCACGTTCGGGGATGCAGATCCATCCGCATCGCCCGTCGCATCATAGTACGTCGGCGGCAGGATACTGATCGTGTAATCCCCCGCGTCCACCGTCAGGAATCCATAGTAGCCCGCGGCGTCCGTAGGCACCGATGCCAGCAGCGTCCCGCCCGCATCGCGCAACTCCACGGTCACGCCGGAAAGGCCGGGTTCTCCGGAATCCTGCAAACCGTCGCCGTTGAGGTCATGCCACACCCGGTCGCCGAGGCTGCCCGGCGGCGGGGCGTATTGGTAGCCGAAGTCCACGCCTGTGCGGTTCTGTCCCGCAACCATCGCAACGCCTGCGATGTTCGGCGTCCCCGTTCCATCAACATCGAACGTGGGCCCCCAGTAACTCGCCGGTGCCACCGTGACCGCGTAGGATCCGGCAACCAATCCGGTGAAGCTGTAATAACCGAGCGCATCCGTCGGAATCGTCAGCAATGCCGTGCCACTGGAGTTCCAGAGGGTGACCGCCAAACCGGACAACCCGGTCTCGCTGCCGTTCGGAACACCATTCGCATCCGCGTCATCCCACACACGACCCGCAACGGACGCGGGTGGCGGCGGCGGCAACCGATAGCCGAAGTCCACGTCCAACCGTTGTTCACCATTGTCCAGGGTCACCGTCGCCGTGTTCGCCGAAATGACGCCGTCGGCATCGTAGGTCCGGATATACCCCGACGTTCCCGTCACCTGCACGGTGTACGTATCCGCCGGCAGTCCGCTGAAGAGGAATTCACCGTTCCCATCTGTCGTCCGGAAATCGATGACCGTTCCGAAACCGTCCTTCAGCAACACCGTCAGACCGGAAATCCCGGCCTCACCGATGTCCTGGACACCGTTGTTGTCGACATCGAGCCAGACCCGATCCCCGACCTGCGCGTCGGAGAGGTTCGAACCGATGCTGTAACCGAAGTCGACACCCAGGTTGACCTCACCCGGTCCGAGAACGACCACGGCCGTATCCGGCGTCGCCGTACCATCCCAGTCATAGGAAGGATCCAATCCCGGAATCGGGGTCACCGCCACCGTGTAGGTGCCCGGCGGCAGGTTGGGGAACGTATAGAGCCCCAGCGAATCCGTTGTGGTGGTAAACGTGCCACCCGTGCCAGAGATCGTCACCACCACGCCGACCAACTCCGGTTCAACCCCGGGCTGATAGGCACCGTTCTCGTCGAGGTCCAACCACACGAGGTTTCCGATCGTTCCCAGCGGCTGGTACCCGAAATCCACATCGTTGCGGGCCTCGCTGCCGGCGACCACAACCACCGTGCGGTTCGGAACCGTCAGGCCATCGAAGTCGAAGGTCGGCACGTGGGAAGCCGGCTGGACCGCCGTCACCACATACGTGCCCGCCGCCAGATTCTCGAATTCGTAGAACCCGTTGGAATCCGAGACCACGCTCGCGACCACCGTGGTACCCGTGGCATCCCGCAACTCCACGGTCACACCCGCCAATCCGACTTCCCCGGAGTCCTGGACGCCATCGCCGTCGTCATCCCGCCAAACGCGGTCGCCGAGGCTCGCCGTCTGCTCCTGGTATCCGAAGTCCACCGTATCCGTCACCTCGCCCGCGGCGAGCGTCACCACCGTGGAACCGACCGTTCCCACGCCATCCAGGTCGTAGGTCGCAACCCATCCGGTGGGAACTGCCACCGTCACCGTGTAGGTGCCCGCCGGAAGGTCCGCGAACGAGTAATAGCCGTTCGCATCGGTCGTCGTGGTCTGCCCGGTCGACAGTGTCACTGTCGCGCCCGCCAAACCGGTTTCGCCGGAGTCCTGCACCCCATCGGCATCCGCATCCGCCCAGACGCGGTCACCCAGTCGCCCCCCAGAATATCCGAAGTCGACGTCATTCAGGATCTCGTCCACAGCCAATGCCACCTGGGCCTGGCTCGCCGTCCCGGTGCCATCGAGGTCGTATGTCGGCAGGTACCCGGCCGGAGCCAGCACCACGACCAGATAGTTGCCCGCGGCAAGACCCGTGAAGGAGTAAGCGCCATTGGCATCCGTCAGCGTGGTCGCCAGCAACGACGTATCCACCGCTGAACGCAACTCGACGGTCACCCCGGCAAGCCCGGGCTCACCCACGTCCTGAACCCCGTCAAGATCCCGGTCCTGCCAGACAATGTCGCCCAACCCAGACGTCCGGGGCTGATACCCGAAGTCGATGGTGTCCCAGACTTCACCTGTCCCCAGCAGCACCGCCGTCAGGCCCGACGTGCCGATGCCGTCGGCATCGAAGCTTTGCACGTATCCCGCAGGCACGTTCGTGACCACGACCGTGTACAATCCCGGGTTCAGACCGGCAAAGCCGTAGGTCCCGTTGATGTCGGTCACCGTCGAAGTCAGCTCGGTGCCAAACTCGTCCAGCAACAGCACCGTGACCCCCGACAACCCGATTTCGTCGAGGTCCTGAATTCCATCACCATTCACATCAATCCAGACGCGGTCACCCACGGTGCTGGTCAACTGAGCAAACCCGAAGTCGACATCGTCCTGGGTTTCACCCGAGGCCAGGGAGACGAAGGCCGAGAAAGAGCCATCCACGCCATCGAGATCGTAGGTTGGCGTGAAACCTACCGGAGCCTCGACCACGACGTAGTAGTTGCCCGGCGGGACGCCGGAGAACGCATAGTACCCATTCAGGTCGGTTACCGTCGGCAGGAAACCTGCCACCGGAGATCCGAATTCATCCAACAGGCTCACCGTCACGCCGGCCAATCCTGGCTCGCCCGGTTCCAGGACCCCGTTCGCGTTGTAATCATTCCAGACCAGATCACCGATGAGCGTCGGGATGACCGCCTCCTCGTAGTCGTAAAACACCGTGACGGTGGCTCCCAACTCCGGGCGGACCTGCAGGAGGTAGTTGGCCGGCCCGATGCAAAACCCGGTTCCAACGGCCTCCACATCCAGCGTGTAGCTGCCCAGTCCCTCGTACGGCGTGTAGGGCGGAAGCACGGCACTGATCTGATTGCCGGTCACCGTCCGCCGCGCATTGGACACACCCGATGACCCACCATAGTCCGAAAGCCCGTCATAGGCCGCCAGGTTGTTCGTGAACCTCACGAACTGCGACATCGAGACCAGCGGTGTCCCAAAGGCATCCTTCACCACCGAGTTCACCTGTGCTCCCGAAATGACCCCGGGGACAGCCACCGTGCTGAGGTTCTCGACACGGGAGATGCTGCGCGCTGTCCCAACGATCTGGAAACGTACCGCAATCAGGGTCCTGAGCCCCGTGTCGAACTGCGGAAACGTCACCGAGTTCGTCCAGTCCGTGAACTGGATGGCCGTGGTATAACTCTGGGTCATGAGGGCGGCACGCGCCTCCCCGGACCTTACGCCCAGCAACAGGAGCAGCATCATCAGCGCTGCCTGCAAACCGGACCATCGCCCTGTCAGGGACCACCTGACGGGCATGCTTTGGGTCTTCATGTGTTGGTTCTTCCTTTGCTCAACGCGCCTGGCCTTCACCGGGAGATCACTTCCATCCGTGATTTTCCTCCAGCCACCGCATGGACGCTTCCGGAACCTCCGGACCACACGCAGCCTACGACTCCGGGTCCTTCGAAACCCGGAACGACTGCACGCGGCAGAGCCGCGTCCCTGACAGTACGGCACCTCTCATTGCGCTCTTGGGGAACCCGCGGAAATCGAAGGGCGGCTTCACCGCCAGCATTACCCGCCTCCGCCGCCGCTCCATGGCGCACGACCTCGGCATTGTTTCCATCGGGTGGGGCCTCCTGGTGGCGTCAGGAAGGTTCGATTCCAAGGGGGGGGGTGAAATCGAAACCGCTCCAAAGCCTCCTCCAGAAGGGAGTATCCCAACTCCCCTGTCCGTTATGAACGTACGCAGGGTGTACGGGATTTCCCGAGCCTGACAAGTCCCAAGCTGAGGAAGTCAAAGATATGTTGCAACTTTCCCAATCCCGTTCAACCCGCACCCCAACAAAACGCAAAAAGCCGCGAAATCTGGGGATTCCGCGGCTTCTGGACTTCGAAAGCACCGGTTCAGGGACGCCCGTAGGCCTCCATCCCGATACACGAACAGACCAGGTTCCGGTCGCCGAAGACGTTGTCCACCCGCGCCGAAGCAGGCCAGAACTTGAAGTCCTTCAACGCCGGCACCGGGAACGCCGCCTGGGCTCGGCTGTACGGCCGGTCCCACACATCACCGCAGACCACATCGGCCGTGTGCGGCGCGTTCTTCAGGAGGTTGTTCTTGGCGTCGACGCGCCCCTCTTCCACCGCCTGGATTTCTTCGCGGATCGCCGCCATCGCCTCGATGAATCGATCCAACTCGGCGCGCGGTTCCGATTCCGTCGGTTCCACCATCAGCGTTCCGGCCACGGGCCAACTCAACGTCGGTGCGTGGAATCCGTAATCCATGAGGCGCTTGGCCACGTCTTCTGCCGTGACGGTCTTGAACGGGCGCAGGTCCAGGATGCACTCATGCGCCACCAACCCATTCTCGCCGCGGTAAAGCGTCGCGAAGTGCGGCTCCAGACGGCGGGCGATGTAATTGGCGTTCAGGATGGCGACCTCGGTCGCCTGCTTGAGCCCCTCCGGACCCATCATCGCGATGTACATCCACGGAATCGTACAGATGCTGGCGGATCCCCACGGCGCGGCAGATACGGCGCCGATCGGGTCCTCACCCCCGAGGTTGACCACCGGATGACCGGGAAGGAACGGCACCAGATGCTCCGCAACCGCGATGGGGCCCACTCCGGGACCACCGCCCCCGTGAGGGATGCAGAAGGTCTTGTGGAGGTTCAGGTGGCAGACGTCCGCGCCGATGGCACCCGGCGAGGTCAATCCGACCTGAGCGTTCATGTTGGCACCGTCCATGTAGACCTGGCCGCCGGCGGCGTGCACCACTTCGCAGATCTCCTTGATCCCCGCTTCGAACACACCGTGGGTCGAGGGATACGTCACCATCAGGCACGCAAGGTCCGAGGCATGCGCCGCCACCTTTGCCTTGAGGTCAGGGATGTCGATGTTGCCGCTCGCATCGCAGGCCACCGGCACCACCGAGAAACCGGCCATCACGGCCGAAGCCGGATTCGTCCCATGGGCGCTGGTGGGAATCAGGCACACACTGCGACGGCCTTCACCCCGGCTTTCGTGATACGCGCGGATCACCAACAACCCGGCGTACTCGCCTTGCGACCCGGCATTCGGTTGCAGGGAAACACCCGCAAAGCCCGTCGCCTCCGACAACCACGCCTCCAACTCATCGAACAGCTGCTGGTAACCCCGGGTCTGCGACAACGGCGCAAACGGATGGATGCCCGCAAACTCCGGCCAACTCACCGGGAACATCTCCGCGGAGGCGTTGAGCTTCATCGTGCAACTGCCCAGCGGGATCATCGAGTGGCAGAGCGACAGATCCTTGGACTCCAACCGCCGCAGGTACCGCAGCATCTCGGTCTCGCTGTGGTGCTCCTGGAACACGGCATTCTGGAGGTAGGGAGAGGTCCGTCCCATGGCCGCAGGAAGACCGGAGTCGGCGGCCACGGACATCACGTCGAAGGCGACCGCATTGCCGCCGTGGAAGATCTTCAGCAGCGCCTCGATCTCCGAGACCGTCGTCGCTTCATCCAGCGAGACCCCCACATGCTTCGCGTCCAGCGCCCGCAAATTAACGTGATGCTGAGCGGCGATCCGATGCACGTCTGCCGCGGTCGTTCCCACCAACTCGACGGTCAGGGTGTCGAAGAAGCTCCCGTTCACGATGCGGTGCCCCAGCTTCCGCAGGCCGCCGGCCAGGATGGACGTGAGCCGGGTCACCCGTTGGGCGATGCCTTTCAGTCCGTCCGGACCATGGTAGGCCGCATAAGCCATCGCCATGTTCGCCAACAGCGCCTGCGCCGTGCAGATGTTCGAGGTCGCCTTGTCGCGTCGGATGTGTTGCTCGCGCGTTCCCAGCGAAAGCCGCAGCGCCGGCCGCCCCCGGGCATCCTTGGAGACGCCCACCAGCCGACCGGGCATCTGGCGCTTGAACGCGTCGCGCGTCGCAAAGAAGGCGGCGTGCGGTCCGCCGTATCCGAGCGGAACACCGAACCGCTGCGCGCTGCCCACGGCCACATCGGCTCCGAACTCCCCGGGAGCCTTCAGGAGCGTCAGCGCCAGCAGGTCCGTGGCTACCACCACCATCGCCCCGGCTGCATGGGCCGCCGTCGTGAACGCCGTGAAATCCTCCACCACCCCCGAGGTGCCCGGGTATTGCACCAGCGCACCGAACACCTGCGGCCCAAACGCAAACGTTCGCCAGTCGCCCACCACGACCTCCAACCCCAGCGCCTTGGCGCGTGTCCGCACCAGATCGACATTCTGCGGATGGCAATCCGAGGAAACGAAGAAGGTGTTCCGTTCAGCGCCTTCCCCTTCCTTCACCCGGTGACACAGCATCATCGCCTCGGCGCACGCGGTGGCCTCGTCCAGCAGCGAGGCATTGGCAATGTCCATCGCCGTCAGGTCGCAGACCATGGTCTGGAAGTTCAGCAACCCTTCCAACCGCCCCTGCGAGATCTCCGCCTGGTACGGCGTGTACTGGGTGTACCAACCCGGATTCTCGAGGATGTTCCGCTGGATCACCGGCGGGGTCACCGTTCCGTAGTAGCCAACGCCAATGTACGACCGGAAAACCTGGTTCTTCGACGCGATCGACCGCAGGTGGGCCAGCGCTTCGCTCTCGGACAGGGCCGGCGGCAGGTCCATCGGTTTCGACACCCGGATCGTCGCCGGCACCGCGGCCTCGGTCAGGGCAGCCAGGGTTTCAAACCCCAACTCTTTCAGCATCGCCTGCTGGTCCGCTTCGGACGGACCAATGTGGCGACGGACAAAACGGTCAGGATGGGGCAGACGATGGTCGCCCCGCGAATGGTCGGTGACGTGGCTCATGAAGAGATCGGATCCGCCGGCGGCGGAAGGGGCGACGTTAGGCCCGGACCCCGCACGGGCAAGCGGGTTTTGCTCCCAATTGCAGTCCGGACGAACTCGTCCTTGCCGTGAAGCCCGCTTTCCGGCAACTAAGCCCCATCATCTCCACGCCATGAGCACTCCTGCCGCCGCTTCCAACAATTTCCCGAAACTCCACAACGCCATGTGGCCCGGCCTCGTCGGCAAGGGCAGCCCCGGCGCCGAACCGTTCATCGACCTCGACACCATGCTCGACCTCACCGCCAAGGCGGAGGTCAACGGGCAGAAGTTCGATGGCGTCGACCTCTTCCTCTACAACCCGCACGTCGACATCGACATCTCCGACGACGGCATCAAGGCCCTCGCCGAGAAGATCCAGTCCAAGGGGTTCGTCGTGGGTTCCGTGGTGGCCCCCGTCTGGTTCGACGGTTCCGCCATGGGCGACGCCACCAAACGCGCCAACTGGGTCGCGGCCGTCCGCAAGGCCTGCCGCATCGCTTCCAAGCTCCGCGAACTCGGCGTCCGCCCCTACGGCATCGTCCGCATCGATTCCGCCGCCGGCGTCCATGACTGGGCGACGAATCCCAAGGCCAACACCAAGATCATCGCCCAGACGTTCCGCGAGGGTGGGAAGGTCGCCAAGGACCTCGGCGAACGCCTCGCTGCCGAAGGCGAGATCTGCTGGGCCGGCATGCACTCCTGGAAGTACATGCTCCAGACCCTCGAAGAAACCGACATGCCCAAGGTCGTCGGCTTCCAGGCGGACATGGCGCACACCCTCCTCTACACCCTCGGCTACAACGCGCCCGAGCACCGCATCGTGCCGCCCAAGTTCCACTGGGAACCCGAAGCCTTCCACAAGGCCATGAAGAAGATGACGTCCGCCCTGCGCCCGTGGATGTTCGACTTCCACGTCGCCCAGAACGACGCCACGGTCAAAGGCTCCGGCTCCCACGACAAGACCGGCAAGCACTGCGTCGTCAACGATCCCAACGGCAAGCTGAACGTCCCCCGCGACGCCTCCTATTGGCTCCGAGACGACGCCGGCAAGGTCACCAAGAAGACCAAGCACATCTGCTGGGACGGTTGCATGTTCCCCAACGACACCATGACCAAGCAGGACACGTGGAACAACATCCTCGCCGCCATGCTCCAGGTCCGCGAAAACCACGGCTGGAAGGCCTGACCGGGGGGGGAGTTTCAAGTTTCAGGATTCAAGTGTGAAGCCCGGCCGCAATGAAGGCCGGGTGCCCCCACCCGGCGGCGAAGGGGCGCATCTTGACACTGCCCTCGCATGGAACGGGGTGGCGACATCCTCGTCGCCGTTCCAAAACTTTCGTAGGGCGATGAGGACATCGCCACCCCGTTCCCGTTCTCAAACGGGGCAGTGTCAAGATGCGCCCGCGGCGAAGGAATCTGGAAACCGGGAACTGGCGACTGGGATCTTCCCCTGAAACTTGACGAACTGACCCGTTGCGCCGTGGCAACCCCGTTGGTTACAACTCCGCCCCGTGCCGCAACAGCACACACTCAAGAACCCGGCGACTTACGCCGGCATCGGACTCCATTCCGGAAACAAGGTCACCCTGACCCTGCTTCCGGCGCCTCCCAACACCGGCATCCGCTTCCGCCGCGTCGACCTCGAAGGAAAGCCTGAAATCGAGGCGCGCGCCGAGTACGTCACGGAGACCCAACGCTCCACCACCATCACCAAGGGGCACGTCAAGATCCACACGGTCGAACACGTCCTCGCGGCCCTCGCGGGCGTCGGCATCCACAACGCCATCGTGGAACTCGACGCCAACGAACCCCCCATCGCCGACGGTTCCGCCCGCGAGTTCGCACGGATCCTGCGCGAGGCTGGTTCCGTGGCCCAGAACGAGACCTTCGAACCGTTCCGCGTCACGGCCCCCCTCGAACTGACGGTCGGGGAAACCCAGATGGCCGTCTTCCCGCACAACGGATTCAAGATCACCTGCACGAGTTCCGACCGCGGCGGGCGCTTCACCCAGTACTACAGCACCGAGATCACCCCCGAGACCTGGGACAAGGAAATCGCCCACGCCCGCACCTTCTGCTTCTTCGAGGAGATCGAGTTCCTCATCCGCAACGGCCTCATCAAGGGCGGATCCCTCGAGAATGCCATCGTCATCCGAGACGACGCCATCCTCACCAACGAACCCCTCCGTTACCGCGAGGAGTTCGTGCGGCACAAGATCCTCGACATCATCGGGGACCTGGCACTCATCGGACGGCCGATCCACGCCCACATCATCGCCGTCCGCCCCAGCCACCACGCCAATACGGAACTGGCCCGCGTCCTCACCTCCCAGATGCGCAAGCCCATCGAGGCTGCCCAGACTTTCGCTCCGCCCCCCGCGCAACCCCAGGAACGTCCTCCGCAGGAGAAACCCGCCGAGAAACGACCGGCCGCCGCCAACACCGTGAGCCACACTCCCGATTCCACGGAAGCCCTCATCCGCGATGGGGCCACCCTCGACATCATGCAGGTCATGCGCATCCTCCCGCATCGCCCGCCCTTCCTGATGGTCGACCGCGTCACGCGCATCGAGGGCAACAAGATCACCGCCCTCAAGCAGGTCACCATCGGCGAGCCGTATTTCGAGGGCCACTTTCCCGGGCATCCCATCATGCCGGGCGTCCTCCAGCTCGAAGCCATCGCGCAGGTCGCCGGCATCCTCATGATGCGCCAGGCCGAGAATGCCGGGAAACTCGCCTACTTCATGTCCGCCGAGGACGTCAAATGGCGCAAGCCCGTCCGCCCCGGTGACAGCCTCATCATCGAGGTCGAGATGACCAAGTCCCGCGGCAAGATCGGAAAGGCCCGCGGCGTCTGCTCCGTCAACGGCGAGGCCGTCTCCGAGGCCAACGTCACGTTCATGCTGATGGACCGCTGACCCGCCCTGCCCCGCCACTGCATCCACGGCCATGCCGACGTCCATCCATCCTTCCGCCGTCATCCATCCCAACGCCATCCTCGGCGAGGATTGCACCGTCGGACCCTTCTGCGTCCTCGGCGAGCACGTCGTCCTTGGGCCGCGTTGCACCCTGCATTCCCACGTCGTCATCGAGGGACGCACGGAGCTGGGATCGGACAACGAAGTGTTCCCCTTCGCCTGCCTCGGCGGAAAGACCCAGGACCTGAAGTACCGCGGCGGCACCACCTACGTCCGCATCGGCGACCACAACGTCTTCCGCGAGTACGCCACCGTCCATGCCGCCACCGCGGACGGCCAGTCCACCGTTGTCGGTTCCCACAACCATTTCCTCGCCTACACCCACCTCGCCCACGACGTCCGTGTCGGCAGCCACGTGATCATGTCCAACGTGGCCACCCTCGCCGGCCACGTCACCGTCGAGGACCACGTCGTCATTGGCGGCCTCGCCGCCGTCCATCAGTTCTGCCGCATCGGACGCCACGCCATGATCGGCGGATGCGCCAAGGTCGTTCAGGACATCGCCCCGTTCATGATGGCCGACGGCAACCCCGCCGAGACCCGCTTCACCAACAAGGTCGGACTCGAACGTGCCGGCTTCTCTGCCGAGGCCATCAGCCAGCTCACCAAGGCCTACAAGGTCCTGTTCCGCTCCGGCCTCACCACCGCCAACGCCCTCGCCCGCATCGAGGCCGAACTCGGCGAATCCCCCGAAGTCCGACACCTCGTCGCCTTCACCCAGTCCAGCGAACGCGGTCTGGCGAAGTAGGCGGCTTCAGGTGCGGAGCACCGAAAGACACAGAAACCCAACGGGGCGACCTGCCCCAGCCCCAAGGGGGCGTCCTACTTCAGCCCGGGGCATCGCCCCGGGAATCCGCCCGATAAGGTCCAAAGCCCTGAAGGGGCGAACCACAGGTTTGCCCTGGGACGACCATTTCCGCTCTGACCGAATAAGCCCGGGATCAGGCTTGGACGGCGGCTCAGTTTGCCCCCAGGTGCGAAGCACCCAAAGAGGATAGCCCACCGCGTGAGCGTTGGATTCCATGTCAGAATGGGAGCCCAGCCCCAGCGGGGCGACAGATCCCCCCGACCATTCCGCCAAAGAATCCCACCGATCCACCGCCCACCTTTCTTGCGTCTCCTGCGTGTCTTTCGACCACCCCACTTCTCGACTCCCTGAGGATTTGGCCGAAAGGAACAAAAAACTAGACACCCGGAGCCTGTCATCCCAGACCCGCCAACGTCCGGATCCGCATCAACGCGGCCTCCAACCGTTCCTCGCGCGAGCCCCGCACCAACTGCCACAGCACGGTCTGTGCCGCCAGGGCCGCCTCGAACCACCGGTGCATCTCGTGGCGGATGTGTTCTCCGTCCCGCAGACCGTCCCGTACGAAGGGGATCTCATCCCCGGTCAGCAGATCCGCCTGGGCCTCAGCCCTTCTTCGCCGGCAGCAATCCTTCGATCACCTTCGCGGTCAGTTCATGGCCATCGAGCAGCGGGTAGCCTTCCCAGCGGACAATGCCCTCGGGATCGAGGATCACCACGTGGGGAATGCCGGAAACGCCATACGCCTTCGAGGTGCGCTTCTGGGTGTCGATCGCCTGGAAATACTCGAGCACCGGCGTCTTCATCTTCCGGATCACTTCCTCCGATTCATCCGTGATCCCGATCACCACCAACCGGTCGCCGAACTGCTTGTGGAAGGTGTTGAGTTCAGGGATCGCCTTGCGACAGGGACCACACCACGTCGCCCAGAAATCGATGAGGATCCAGCGCCCCTCCCGCTTGGGTTCGGTGCCCATCCACTTCTCCACCTCGAGGGTGGGGCCCTTCTTGCCGAGGAAGGACGTCGCCCAAAG
>JAIXZE010000285.1 GCA_027489875.1 Verrucomicrobiales bacterium | reverse complement strand
CATCCCGCCGCCGAGACGGAAGCACGGTCCTCAATGCATGTGCCGGGTGAGGGCACCCGGCCTACAGATCCGTGGCTCGGACTCAACGAACCGGTCTTCAGTTCATTGGTAGCAAAGAAGGGTCCCAAAACCCGGTCGACCCGGAGAGTAACCGGGTGAGTTAGTCAGGAGACGCAAAGGGGGAAAGAGCGGGTGTCCTTCTATTGTTGATTCGCGCGGTTGGGGTTGGGGGCGGTGCGCCGGGGGGCGGCGTTCAATCAAGGATTTCAGATTGCGTGCCTCCGCCGGGGAGTGGAAGTTTCGCAAGCTTCCACTCTGCCTGTGCCATGAATCCCAGCCTCGTTGCTCCCATTCACCGACGAACCTTCCTGCGTGGTGCGGGTGCGGCGATCGCGCTCCCGTTATTGGAGTCGATGATGCCTCGTCGTGCGTTGGGTGCGTCCGTGGATTCCCCGAGGTCTCCGGTGCGACTGGTGTTCATCCATACCGAGAGCGGCATGTGGATGGACAGGTTTACCCCGAAGACGACCGGTGCGGGTTATGCGCTTACGCCCACGCTGGAACCACTCGCTGCATTCCGGGAGGACTTCTCGGTGTGTTCGGGGTTGTTCCACGAAGCAGCGTTCAAGCGCAATTCCTGTGGACGACATTGCCAGGACACGACGTGTTTCCTGACCGGTGCGGATCTTGGGGCGGTTCCCGGGGTGCCGACGCGCAACACGGTGTCGGTGGATCAGGTCGCGGTGCGGCATCTGGGCGAGCGGACCCGGTTCCCGCATCTCCACTTCAGCGCGGGTGGGATCAGTTCGATGGTCTATTCCGAGAATGGGACGCCCATCCCGGCCGAGACGAATCCGGCGACGGCGTTCCAGCGGTTGTTCTCGGATCAATCGCCAGCCGCGCGTACCGAAGCGAAGCGACGGTTGGCGCTGAACCGGAGTGTGCTGGATGACGTTCTGGGATCCGTGCGCGATCTGGATCGGCGGATCGGCAGTCAGGATCGGTCCCGGTTGGACGAATACCTGACGAACGTGCGGGAGGTCGAACGGCGGACCCAGGTGGCCGACCGGTGGCTC
The DNA here is from genome assembly GCA_027489875.1 of Verrucomicrobiales bacterium. GTDB lineage: Bacteria > Verrucomicrobiota > Verrucomicrobiia > Limisphaerales > UBA9464 > UBA6176. The sequence goes on along the minus strand of JAIXZE010000285.1, from coordinate 7,911 downwards.
GACCAAGCCGCACCTGCGGCACCGGCAGGTGCCCGGGTGCCGTCTTCGGGCGGGAACCGCACGGATCGGATCCGGGCGTTGATGGACGTGGCGGCACTGGCCCTCCAGACGGATCAGACGCGGGTGGTCACGTTGCAGATCGGCGGGATGAGCTGCCAGTATCCCGAGATCGGGGCGTCGGACGGCTACCACAACTATACCCATCACGACTACAAGGCCGACAAGATCGCGCTGATGCAGAAGGTGGACCGGCATCGGATGGCGCATCTGGCGCACTTTCTGGGTCGGCTGAAGGAAGTCCGGGAAGGGGATCGAAGCCTGCTGTTCCAGTCGGCGATCGTGTACGGGTCCGGCATGGGGCAGACACACGAGGGGAAGGATCTTCCCAACCTGATCCTTGGCCACGGTGGCGGGCGGTGGAAGCCGGGTCGACACGTGGATTTCAAGGGCAAGCCACTGGCCGGCCTGTTCCTCAGCATGCTCGATGCAGCCGGGGTGGAGGTGAAGCAGTTTGCCGATGCCGCCGAGAGGGTGAACGTTTGAAGCGTCCTGTGTGCATTCCCGGTGTCCGGTGGTTCGCGGCCGTTCTTCTGGCGTGCGGAATCCTGCCTGCTGCGGAGCCGGTTCCCCGGTTGGAGACCGTTGAGCGGGTGGCTGCCTTTTACGCGGAGCATTGCGTACGATGTCACAAGGAGGGCAAGGCCAAGGGCGGTTTCCGGATGGATGAACTGCTGGCGAAGCCCACGGTGGAAGGGCTCGACGACCCTTGGCGGAACGTATTGGAGAAGCTCTCCGGCCGGGACATGCCGCCGGCGGACGAGGAGGAACGGCCTTCGCATGAGGCCTACGAGACGCAGATCCGGTGGTTGCGCGGCGAGTTGGAGAAGAGCGAACAACGGACGGCGTCCGCCCGCCCGCGTGCGCAGCGGCGGCTCAACCGGGCCGAGTACAACCGGACGGTCAGCGACCTGTTCGGGCTTCCGCTGCGACCGGCCGACGCTTTCCCGCCGGACGATGCCCTGCATGGGTTCAACACGGTGGCGGAGGGGTTGAACACCTCGACGGTACTCCTCGAGCAGTATCTCGCCGCTGCCCAGGAGATGGCGGCAGCGGTCACCCGGGCCTACGACGTGCAACCGCCGGAGCGGAAGGTGTTCCGGTTGGCGATGAACACCCAGGATCCGCCGGGCTTCCGGCTGTTCAACCCAAATGCCCTCGTGCGGTTTGGCGATCCACGGAAACCGTGGGAGAACCGGCAATGGGTCGGTAATTCGTGGGGGTGGGACCAACAAGTGCACGCTCCCGGCTTCTATACGCTGACGTTGCGGGGGAAGCCTCGCGGACTGGAGCCGGGCGAGCGTGTGATCCTTCGGTTGGACGTGCATGGCCGGAGGGTTGGTGTGTTCGACTCCGGCATTCCGACCGTGGGAGCTGGCGACCAGCCACTCCTGCAGACCCGCGTCTGGCTGGAGCCGGTGCCGTTCTACTCCGAAAGTGCTGCGGCCATCACGTTCACGTATGTGAATGGGAATCCGTTCGGCACGGCCGTGGGCGAAACGGAGGATTACCACGGCTCCTGCTGGCAGACATACGTGGATTTCAGGGCGAGCCGGTTCCCGGGCCTGAAGGAGAACCCCGGAGATGACTGGATGCCCTCGGAACCGCCGGACCTGCCGGTGCGGCGTATCGCGGACGTGGAGCTGGAGATCGTCGGACCGGAACCGGGTGTGTGGCCGCCGGTAGGATTCCAACGGACCTTCGGTGAGGCGCTCGGGAAGGAGGACCTGCGAGGATTGCTGAGCGGCTTCCTGCCGTTGGCGTGGCGGCGTCCGGTGACGGCGGAAGAGGTGGCCGGCATCGAGGCGTTTGCAATCCGCGCAGCGGAGCCATCCGGGGGCTTCGTTGCGAAAGTCCAGGCGGCCCTGACGCGGATCCTCGTGGCACCCGAGTTCCTGTTCCTGGTGGAGACTGTTCCGCCGGGGACACCGCGTGGGAGCTATCGGCTGACGGACTGGGAGCTTGCGGCCCGCCTTTCCTATTTCCTGACGGGCACCTTGCCGGATGCGGAACTGCGCGCCGCAGCGGGTCGGGGCGACCTCAAGGAAGGGGCGAAGCTGGCCGCCCAGGTCGACCGGCTGCTGAGGGATCCGCGATGTGTGGCTGCACTCACCGAGGGTTTCTTGAATTCGTGGCTGCAGCTGGATCGCCTGGCTGGAGTCATGCCGGAGCCAAAGCTCTTCCCGCGCTTTGGAGATGACCTGAAGCGGAGCGCGGCCGAAGAGCCCAGGGCCTTCTTCGCTGCGCTGCTCCGGGAGAACGGTCCGGTGACTGACTTCCTGGATGCCCGGTACACCTGGGCCAACGAGCGGCTCGCGATGCACTACGGGATGGACCGGAAAAGCATTCGCGGCAGCAGCATGCGTCGGGTGGAACTGCCCAACCGCCAGCGTGGTGGGTTGCTCGGCATGGCCGGGGTGCTGACGTTGACCAGCGAGGCGACGCGCACATCCCCGGTGAAACGCGGTTCCTACATTCTGGAGACCCTGTTTCATCGGCCGCCTCCGCCGCCGCCTCCCAACGTGGGTGACCTGATCCCCAACACGGCGTCGGCACGGACCATTCGTGAACATCTGGCGCGTCACCGCGAAGAAGCGGCGTGCAGTGGTTGCCACAGCCGGATTGATCCGTGGGGGCTCGCCTTGGAAAACTATGATGCCGTGGGTGCGTGGCGGACCCAGGAGGCGGCCTGGGAGGATCCCAGCCGTCCCGAGTTGAACGGGGCGGCCAAAGGGGGAGGGCCGCGGACATTTCCCATCGATGTCCGGTTCGAATTGCCGATCCGGAGCGAGGCCGCGAAGCGGTTGGAGGGGCCGGAGGCGGTGCGTGCTGAATTGTTCCACAGGCGCGATGACTTCGCCCGCGGCTTCACCGAGAAGATGATGACCTATGCGCTGGGTCGCGGCCTGGTGATGTCGGACCACCGCAGCATCGAGGGCGCGTCCGATGCGTTGAAGCGTGGGGACTACCGCCTTCATGCCCTGATCCACGCGGTTGTGCAGTCCGCGGCGTTCCAGACCCGTTAGCCGCAGGGATGGCGGTTGGCCTTGTTCCGCACCTGTGGAGTGGCAGCCGGAGGAAGCGCCGTGGGGGGCATGCGGCCTGCAAAAGGGGAGTTCCGCTCACCACCTCCCGGCATCCTTCCACGGCAAACATGCGGTGTGGTTTGGGCACATGGTGAGTGGTGAAGTGGGTTGCCACATGGGGACTTGTACCTAATCTCGGTGAAGTTGGTGGGTTGGCAGCCGGGAAGCGTGTAGGAAGGTTCCTGGCGATGGGTGGTTCCCCGCACCGGGGCTTTTGGGAATGGATCTCGCCTTCAATGGTTATGCGGTAACGCTCCTGGTTTCGGGAGTGCTGGTGCTGCTGTTTGCCGCGTACCTCGCCGTGCGGTCGGAATCAGCGGTGCGCTGGTTCTCGGGGATGATGTCACTGAACGCGCTCTGGGCGATTACCTACGCGCTGGAACTCGCGAGCGCGGACCTCCCGGCCATGTGGTTCTGGATCCGGCTGGAATACGTGGCGATCGCGTTCGTTCCGGCGGTGTGGTTCGTCTTTGTCCTGAAGTATGTCGGACGCGAGGCATGGTTCACGTTGCGGAACGGCATCCTGATCTTTGGGTTTCCTGTGCTGACCCTTCTGGCGGTGTGGACGAATCCGTGGCATCGGCTGCACTACCGGAATGTCGGACTGGACACCACCGGACCTTTCCCCCTGCTGTCGTTCGAACGTGGACCCTGGTACCACGTGCACACGGTCTTCTTCTACGCCCTCGTGGGGTTTGGACTGTTCCTGTTGATTGCCCGGTTCCGTCGGGCCGACCGCGTGTACCGTCTCCAGAACATGGCGATCCTGGGCGGGGCGTTGATTCCCTGGGTCAGCAATTTCGTGTACCTGCTTGGGTTTCGGCCCTACGGGCACATTGATCCGACGCCCTTCGCGTTCCTGGGAACGTCGCTCGTGCTGGGGTTTGCGCTGGTCCGGTTCCGCTTGTTTGACGTGGTACCGCTCGCGCGGGAGCGGGTGATCGAAGGCATCCGGGAGGGAATGCTGGTGCTGGATCGTGACGGACGGGTGATCGACCTGAACACGACGATGCGGGGATTTCTGGGCGACAAGGCTGACCAAGCAGTGGGGGGAACCCTGTCCGCCTTGTTCCCCGGTCAGGGTTTCCTCGAAGGGGTGGCGGCCGCTGCGGAAGGTGGGCGTCTCGAAATGGATCTTGGGCCGGGCGATGACAGGCGCAGCGTGGATGTCCACGTCACGCCCCTGCATGACGAACGGGCGAACCGCTGTGGGACGCTCCTCATCTTCTGGGACATCACCGACCGCAAGCACGCATCCCAGTTGCTGGAGTCGCAAGCGGCCCAGTTGCGCGACCTGAACCAGGTGAAGACGCGGATGCTTTCGATCATCGCGCATGATTTGCGGAGTCCGTTGGCGACCCTCACCGGTGTGCTGCAGGTCGCGGACTCGGGGATGCTGTCGGAGCAGGAGTTCCGGGATCTGATTCCCATGATTTCACGTGGTGTGACGGATGCGTCGGGGTTGCTCGAGAACCTGCTGCATTGGTCGAAGAGCCAGTTGGAAGGCGAGGTCATCCAGCCGGAACGTTTCAACCTCAAGGAGCTGATCACGCAGAACCTGGTCCTGTTCGAGAAGAAGCTTGCCGAGAAGGGAGTGAAGCTCTCGGAGGCGGTGGCGGCTGACGCCGAAGTGTTCGCCGACCGGGACATGATCTCGCTGGTGATCCGGAACCTGGTCGGGAACGCGGTGAAGTTCTGTCGTCCGGGGGACCGGATCGGGTTGAGCTGCCTCATGGACGCGGATTGGACGACGTTGTGCGTTGCGGACACGGGCGTGGGCATGGACCCCGGTCTGGTGGGGAAACTGTTTGGCTTCGACATTGTCAGCCGGCCGGGAACCCAACAGGAGCGGGGAACCGGTCTGGGCCTCAAGCTGTGCCGGGATTTCGTCGAAAAGAACGGCGGGAAGATCCGCGTGGAAAGTGCGCCGGGAAAGGGAAGTCGGTTCTTCGTCAGCCTTCCTCGGCGTGGGGTGGTTGCAGCTCCGGCGAAGGCCGCGTGAGTTGGGTTTCTCTTCGGGCACTTCTTCTTTTGCCTTCGGGGTGGGGGTCGTCCACCGTCGGCGTCGTCGTGACCAAACCGTTGGCGATTGTGTTTTTCGAGAAGCTGGTGCCTGGGAACCGCCTTGGGCATCGGTTGGCGGACCTGGGGTGGCGGGTGACTGAGGTCAAGGTGGCAACCGATCTCGTGGCGCAGGCGCGTGATCAGCGGCCGCTGTTGATCATCGCGGAGCTGGCGCTGCGCACCGGCGATCTGTGTCCGATCATCGCGGAACTGGCGCGGACGCCGGAGACGAGTCACGTGCCGGTCTTGGGTTACGGAGATCCGAAGAACAAGAAGCTCGTGGATGCGGCCGTGAAGGCCGGAGCGCGGTTGGTGGCGGCGGAGACGGGCATCCTGGATCAGTTGCCACAACTGCTCGAACACGTCCTGGCGGTGGACTGACAGCCATGACCGCCTCAAACATTTCCTGACTCATGTCCCTTCCCATCGTTTCCCTCTCGCAGGGCATCCACGTGATGCATCTGTTCTTCCGCATTGATCGTTTCCGCTGGGCGCAATTGACGCCCACGCAATCGGCAGAGGCCTTGAAGCGGTTGTCGGCGGTGTGTGCGGCGAATCCGGGACCTGCCCAGCCGCGGGTGATGGTGTTCGCGAACGTGGGCGGCAAGGCAGACATCGCGGTCGTGTTGTTCGCGGCGCAGTTGCAGCACTTGAGTTCGCTGCAACGCGAGGTGGAGCGGGCGTTTCCGCCGGGGACGTTGGTGCCGGTGTACAGCTACCTGAGCGTGACCGAACTGCCGGAGTACGTGACGACGGAAGAAGACCTGCGTCGGATGCTGCAACATGGGGAACGGAAGCTGGAGCCGGGAACTCCCGAGTTTGAGAGCGCACTGACGGCGGCACGGCAGAAGAATGCCGAGTACCAGCATTACCGGTTGAACCCGGAGTTGCTCGACTGGCCGATCCTCTGCTTCTACCCGATGAACAAGAAGCGGGACGGTGCCGACAACTGGTACAGCCTGGATTTCGAGACGCGCAAGAAGCTGATGGGTGGACACGCGCGGACGGGGCGGAAGTACGCGGGCAAGATCTCGCAGTTGATCACCGGATCAGCCGGCCTGGATGACTGGGAATGGGGCGTCACCCTGATGGCCGAGCGCCTCGATGATGTGAAGAGCATCGTCTACGAGATGCGCTTCGACGAGGTGAGTGCGCGGTACGGCGAGTTCGGCCCGTTCTACATCAATCTGCGGCTTTCGCCGGCGGATCTCTGGACACATCTGGGTTTGGATTGAGGTTTGCCCCATGAGCCGCTCCGTTGCGTCCTTCGTTCCATCAGCCTCCGTGGTGGAACACCTGTATGTCCATGTGCCGTTCTGTGCGCACAAGTGCGAGTACTGCGCGTTTTATTCGGCACCGCCGTCGGGCGACCAAGTCAATCGATACGTGGCGGCGCTGGTCGGTGAATTGGAGATGATCGCGCCGCGGTGTCGTCCGAAGACCGTCTTCTTCGGCGGCGGAACCCCCTCGCTGTTGACGCTGAAGCAATGGGAAACCGTGCTCGAGGCGATGCGCCGTCTGGGGTTGCTGGGCGCGGCGGAGTTCTCGGTGGAGTGCAACCCCGCGACCGTTTCCGAGGACAAGGCGCGGCTGCTCCGGTCGGCTGGCGTGAACCGGATCTCGATGGGGGTGCAGTCGCTGGATCCGGGAATGCTCGAGCGCTTGGGGCGGGTGCATTCGCGGGAGATGGTCTTCCGCAGCTACGACATCCTGCGGAAGGCGGGATTCGACAGCGTCAATGTAGACCTGATGTTCGCCATTCCCGGGCAGACCCTCGAACTGTGGGAGCGGACGTTGGCGGAGGCGCTCGCCCTGGGGACCGAACACCTGAGCTGTTACGAGGTGATTTACGAAGAGGACACGCCGCTGTTCGAACAGTTGAAGGCCGGCGAGATCGACGTCGATGAGGAACTGGCCTGCGCCCAGTACGACGCGCTTGTGGATCGTTCGGCGGCGGCGGGCTTCCGCCAATATGAGGTGGCGAACTTCGCGCGGGATCGTCGCGCAGGGGAAGCGGGCGAGTCCGGTGCGTTCACAGGGGCCGGGATGTCCGATGTTCCGGCGTTCGCGTGTCGGCACAATGTGGCCTACTGGATGGGCCACGACTTCTTCGGATGCGGGCCCAGTGCCAGTGAGTACGTGGACGGAATGCGGTCGCGGAACTGGGCCAACACGACGATGTACTGCGAACAGTCGGAGCGGGGGCGTCGATCCAAGGAATTTGCGGAGGCGCTTGGTCCGCTGGCGCGCGCGGGGGAGTTGGCGGCGTTCGGTCTCCGCATGAACGCAGGATGGCGTTATACGGAGTTCGAGGCTCGGACCGGATTCGATCTGCGGAATGAATGGGCGGAAGACCTGCGGTTTCTGGAAGCGTGCGGATGGGCGGAACGCGGGGAGGCGGGCTTTCGGTTGAATCGACAGGGCCTGCGCTTCGCGGATTCCGCGGCCGTGCGGATGCTGCGTCCGGAGGCGGTGGAGGTGGGTGTTGCCGGTACCCGTGCGCGGATTCCGTTGGTGGAGGCGTGAGGGACGGGGGGCGTGTGTAGCCTTGGTGTTCCTCCGCCGCGTGGGGGCACGCGGCCTACAGCAGGGAGTTGGAAGTTTGGAGCTTGAAGATTGAAGGCCGCCTGCCCCGAAGGGGCAACCGGTGAAAGCCCGGGGTGGAACCCCGGGGACCACGCCATACAACGACCTCTGTGCCCTG
>JAIXZE010000386.1 GCA_027489875.1 Verrucomicrobiales bacterium | reverse complement strand
CTGGGAACGTTCGAGATCAGCAACCACGTGATGCGCCTGAACTACCTCTACGAACCCCTCATGTCCGGTGGCTCCCCCGCGGTTGTCACCCTGAACGGGACCAAGACCCTCCGACTCGCCATCGGTGGCGTGGAATCCAGCGATGCCCGGCTCATCTCCCTCGACTACCTCGTGCTCATCCCAGCACCCGCGGTCACGACCGTCTTCGACAACTTCAACGACGGCAACGACACCACCAACCCCGTCTGGCAGCGCTACGACCCGATCGGCGGCCTGACCGCTCCTCCGGCCACCTTCGCCGTCACGGGCGGACGCTACCGCCTCAACGCTCCCGCCCAGCAGGCGCCAAACTGCGACGCCGGACCGGCCCGCGCCGGCTCGTTCATCAAGGGGACGACCTACGGCAACTTCTACGTCTCCGCCGATCTCATCGACTTCGATGATACCATCCGCCAGGCCTTTGGCGTCGCCGCCCGTGTGACCAATCCCGGACTCGGCACCACCGGCGGCTACCTGTTCAGCTGGGAACCCGGCGGCGGCACGCTGCCCGGCGAAACCAACGGTGACCTCGACATCTCGCTCCTCGTCGACGAAGCCGCCACCAAGCAGATCGAAACCGCACCGAGCGGCCTGCACCTCCGGAAGGGCCGGAGCTATCGGTTCGTGTTCATGGGCAGCGGCAACAACTTCGAAGCCCGCGTCTACGAACTGCCCGACCTCACCACGCCGCTCATCGTCCTGCCCGCCACCGATCCGGACAACACCTACCCCGAAGGCCTCGTTGGCCTCATCTCGGCCAGCAATGGTGCCTGCGAAACGGGAGCCGACAGTACCTGGGACAACTTCGTGGCCACCACGGCTGAGCCGAAGCTCGGCATCGCCCTTGCCGGTTCCAATGCCACCCTCACGTGGCCCGAGATCCCGTACGTGCTCCAGACCTCCCCGAGCCTGACCGCTCCGGTCTGGACCTCGATCACCACCGGCATCACCCAGACTGGTGGCCAGAATTCCTACACCGTGCCGGCCAGCGGCACCGGGTTCTACCGCCTCGTCTATCCGTGATCCAACGGGCCGCTCAGCGGCCTTCGCAAGCCCCGGTTTCCTCACGGAGACCGGGGCTTTTTGTTCCCCGAACTGCAACGGTGGGGTGACGACCTCGTCGCCATCCCGAAGCGCATTGCAGGGCGATGAGGACATCGCCGCCCTGGACTCGTGTTTGAACCCAGGTTGCATCACCGGGATCCCGACACATCGTCCGGCCAGCCAAAGACTGGACCCAAGTCCCACTTCCGCCATCCTCCCCACCACCATGACGCCTGCCGCCGCTGCCGCGCGACACTCCGAACTGGCTGCCCAGATCCGGGCGCACGACCGCGCCTATTACGTCGACGCACGTCCCACCATTTCCGACACCGAGTACGACCGCCTCTACCGCGAACTCTGCGACCTCGAAGCGGCGCATCCCACACTCCAGACACCGGACTCCCCCTCCCAGCGCGTCGGCGGCGCGCCCATCCCCGGATTCAACCAGGTGTCCCACTCCGTGCCCATGATGAGCCTGGAGAACACCTACTCCCCCGAGGAGGTCCGCGCCTTCCTCGCACGCGTCCAGAAACCGCTCGGCGACATCCCGCTGCGCTGGACCATCGAACCGAAGATCGACGGCATTGCCGTGTCCCTTCGCTACGAACAGGGACAGTTTGTCCTAGGAGCCACCCGTGGCGACGGGGCCAAGGGCGATGACATCACGTCGAATCTCCGCACGCTCCGCAACCTGCCCCTGCGCCTCACCCCGACAGAAGGCACCGCGATCCCCGACGTGCTCGAGGTTCGCGGCGAGGTCTACATGGCGACCGCAGCCTTCCAGAAGTTGAACGCGGAACGCATTGCCGCGGGCGAGGAGCCTTTCGCAAATCCCCGCAACTCGACCGCCGGATCCCTCAAGCAACTCGACCCACGTCTGGTGGCCCGCCGCCCCATGCTCGTGGTCGTCTACGGTCTGGGCCAGGTCTCCGGAGCCACGGTGCCCACGCGTCAGGCAGACCTCCTCGCCTGGTTCCGGTCGCTCGGCCTTCCAGTCCCGGAACGTCTGTGGACCGCGCAATCTCCCGAGGAGGTCCTCCACGCCATCCAGGAACTCGACACCGTCCGACGTTCCTTTGGCTACGAAACCGACGGAGCCGTCGTAAAGCTCGATGACCTCCAGCTCCGGGACCACGAGAAGCTCCGGAACACCTCGAAGGCCCCACGTTGGGCCATGGCCTACAAGTACGCTCCGGAGCAGGCCGAAACCCTTCTCAAGGCCATCACCATCCAGGTCGGTCGCACGGGGGCCCTCACGCCCGTCGCCGAACTCGAACCCGTCTTCCTCTCCGGTTCCACCGTCAGCCGCGCCACCCTCCACAACGAGGACGAACTCCGGCGAAAGGACATCCGCGTCGGCGACCGCGTCATCATCGAGAAGGCCGGTGAAGTCATTCCCGCCGTCGTCCGCGTCGTGCCCGAGCGTCGCACCGGCACCGAAACCCTCTTCGAGTTCCCCAAGGCCTGTCCCGAGTGTGCTTCGCCTGTCGCCCGTGAAAAGACCTCCGACGGCGAGGGCGTCGTGTGGCGCTGCCAGAATCCCGCCTGCCCCGCCCAGGTCCGCGGCCGCCTCGAGCACTGGTGCGCCCGCGGTGCCATGGACATCGAAGGCGGCGGCGAGGTCATGGTCCACCAACTGGTCGCCGCCGGCCTTGCCCACGACGTTTCCGACCTCTACCACCTGAAGGCCGAACAGGTCGCCGCCCTCGAGCGAATGGGCGAAAAGTCCGCCGCAAACTTCGTTGCCGGGATCGATGCCTCCCGTTCCCGCGAACTTTGGCGGCTCCTCTTCGGCCTCGGCATCCTTCACATCGGCACCAGCACCGCAAAGGCCCTCTCCCGACGGTTCCCCGACCTCGACGCCATTGCCCGGGCCACGCCCGAGGAACTCATGCAGGCCGAGGACATCGGCGAGGTCATTGCCCATTCCCTCCACAACTGGTTCCGCGACCCCGCAAACCAGGACCTGATCGAACGACTGCGCGCCTCCGGTCTGACCTTCACCTCTTCCCTCTACCGGCCGCCCACCGAATCGGCCGCCGGCCCGTTCGCCGGAAAGACCTTCGTCCTCACGGGGACCCTGCCAAACCTGTCGCGCGAGCAGGCCACCGCCCTGATCGAAGCCGGCGGCGGCAAGGTCTCCGGCAGTGTCAGCAAGAAGACCCATTACGTCGTGGCCGGCGACGAAGCCGGTTCCAAGCTGGAGAAGGCCACGGCGTTGGGAATCCCGGTCCTCGACGAAGCCTCCTTCCTGGCCATGACCACCTCGCCCGCCCCCCTGGCGTAGCCCTCCCCGGTTACACCTTCCGCGTTTCGCCCCTCCATCCCCCTCCATCCCCCTCCATTTGCAATCGCACGTCGCATATGCGACGTGCGATTGCAAATCACCCCTCGAATCCTCGTTTTTCGCCCCCGTTTTGCATCCGGACGTCGCATATGCGACGTCCAGTTGCAAAAGCACCGGCTTCCGGTATCCGCTCACCTTCGTCCGCCTCCACTTGATGCTTGAATCTTCGCCCTGCCGAACGGGAAGTGCGCGGGTGCGACGATGGGATCTCAACGGCTGGACACTGGCATTCCTGGGAGTGCTGGCGGTCTTCTTCCTGGCATTCCTGTTCTATCCGCTGAGCTTCATGCTCCGGCGGGGGTTTGGTGCGGGAGATGAGTTCACCCTCAAGTACTTCGTCCTGCTGTTCCAGAGCCCCGTCCAACGGGAATCCCTCCTGAATTCAGCGCTCCTCGCCACGCTCACCACCCTCGGCTGCAGCCTCATCACCCTGCCGCTGGCCCACATCTTCACGCGATGGCAGTTCACCGGGCGCAGCATCCTCTCCTCCCTGCTCCTGATCCCGATGATCATGCCGCCGTTCGTCGGTGCCATCGGACTGAAGCAGATCCTCGCGCGGTACGGATCCCTCAACCTCCTCCTCCAGAAGGTGGGGCTCGGTGATCCCGCCGATCCCATCGACTGGCTGGGAGCGGGCGGATTCTGGGGGATCCTGATCCTGCAGATGCTGAACCTGTACCCAATCCTCTTCCTCAACGTGTCCGCCGCCATGGCGAACGTGGACCCGACGCTTCGCGAGGCAGCCCAGAACCTGGGGGCCTCCAGTGCACGTCTGTTTCGGACGGTGACCCTCCCCCTGATCCTGCCCGGTTGGTTCGCCGGGGCGATCATCGTCTGGATCTGGAGTTTCACGGATCTCGGAACACCCCTGATCTTCGGTTTTCCGCGATTGGTGCCGGTGCAGATCTTCGATGCGGTGAATGACCTCAACACCAACCCACAGGGATACGCGCTGGTCGTGGTGGTGCTGATGGTGACCGTCCTGCTCTTCACGCTGTCGAAACGGCTCTTCGCCCGCCGGTCCCATGCCATGATCGCCCGCGGGCACACGGCCGCCGCAGAAAGCTCCGCCTCGCGCTCGCAGGCCGTCATCGCGTGGCTCGCCGGGGGCGGGTTGGTCTGCGTCGCCCTGCTGCCGCATTTCGCCGTCATCCTCCAGGCCTTCGCCGGCAAATGGTTCTTCTCCATCCTGCCGCAGGAGTGGACGACGGCCCATTTCACCGAGGTCTTCGGACACGGCCTCACGGCGTCGTCCATCCGGAACAGCCTGTTCTACTCATCGATCAGCGCCTTCATCGACCTGATCCTGGGCGTCCTGATCGCGTGGCTGCTCACCCGCCGTCGCCTGCCCTTTGCCGGGCTCATCGACGCGCTTGCGATGTTGCCTCTCGCCATTCCGGGACTCGTGCTCGCCTTCGGGTACGTTGCCGGTTTCGACATCAACGAGAAGACGCATCCTGTGCTCGACGGCTGGTTTGATCCACGAACGAACCCCACCCTGCTCCTGATCATCTCCTACTCGGTGCGTCGTCTGCCCTACATCGTCCGTTCGGCCTACGCAGGATTCCAGCAAACCTCGGTCACACTCGAGGAAGCCAGCGCCAGCCTTGGAGCTTCTCCGCTGCGCACCTTGCGCCGCATCACGCTGCCCTTGGTGGCGGCGAACCTGGTTGCTGGAACTATCCTGACCTTTTCGTTCGCGATGCTGGAGGTCAGCGATTCCCTCATCCTCGCCATGCGGGACCAGTTCTTTCCCGTGACGAAGCAAATCTGGCAATTGATGGGCCGGATCAACCCTTCCGCACCCTCGGTCGCCTGCGCCCTGGGCGTGATCGGCATGCTCATCCTGACGTCCAGCCTCCTGATTGCCGGCCGGATCATGGGCAAGAAGCTCGGCCAACTGTTCCGGGCCTGACCTTCACCGCGCGCTGCCCGCCGCCCATGCGGTGACCCACGGATCAATCCGGTACAACACCCAGAAAGCCCACTCCTCCCGCAACCGCATCCACCACGAACGGGATCGCGCCCATTGACGGGGGTCCACCGGACGCGAACGCCGGACCAGATCAGCGACGTCTGCCCGCGCCTGGGAAAGAACCCTTTCGCCCGTGAGGCGGACCATGACCTCGAAGTTCAGGTGCAGGCTCCGGGGATCCAGATTGGAGGACCCCACGTACACCGCGTGCGGGAAAAGAAACACCTTCGCGTGCAGCATCTGAGGGGTGTACTCGAGGATGTCGATGCCCGCCCGCAGGAAGCCGGCATACAGTCGCCGGGATGCCAGTTGCGAGATCCGGACATCATTCTGCAACGGGACAACCAATCGCAGCCTCACCCCGTTGTGCACGGACTTTCGGAAGGCCCGTCGCAACGGCGGCGTCGGAACCAGATAGGGACTGACAATCACGACTTCCCCTCCCGTCCTCGCCGTGTGGATCAGGTCCTCCTCGATCGCGGTCGTCATGCAACTGGGGCCACGGCCTGGCGTGACCGGCAGGATCCGGACCTCGCCGCCGCATTCGCTCGTGGGCTGCTCCCTTCGACGCATCAAGCGCGCCGAGGTCGGATGCCGCATGGCCGCCACGGCGTATTGTTCCTCGAAGAGCCGCTGCAACTCGATGGCCGGCGCGCCTTCCAGCAGCACGCCCGTGTCCCGCCAGCCTGCTTCCACCCCATCCCCGTCGTAGACGGATCCGATGTTGAACCCGATGACAAAGGCGAGGCGGCCGTCGCAGAGCAGCATCTTCCGGTGATTGCGCACCATGGCGAGGCGACTGCGCATGCGGTGAAACACGCGAACCTCCCCGCCCGCGCGGATCAATGTCCGCCAATACTCCTCGCCCAATCCACCGGACCCGAGGGCGTCCAGCAGGACACGCACGCGAACCCCGCGCTCGGCGGCGGAGACCAGCGCCTGGCGGAACTCCTCACCCGGGCCGCTGGCCTGGAAAATGTACATCTCCAGGCACACGCTCCGTGTCGCCAGTTCGATGGCCGCAAGCATCCGCGGCAGTCCCACACCGCCCGAAGGCAGCCACTCCGCGCCACACTCACATCCAATTTGATCTTTGCCGATGCCCACAGGCTTCCTAACGTCCGCGACCATGTTCGACTCGTTGAGCTCCCGGCTCCAGAACGTCTTTCGCAATCTGCGCGGACTCGGAAAGATTTCAGAGTCCAATGTCAGCGATTCCCTTCGCGACGTTCGGCTCGCGCTTTTGGAAGCGGATGTCCATTTCAAGGTCGCGAAGGACTTCATCGAAACGGTGCGCAACAAGGCGCTCGGCGAGCAGGTCCTGCAATCCGTCCAGCCGGGCCAGCAGATGGTCAAGATCATCCACGACGAACTCGTGGTGCTGCTCGGCTCGGAGAACGCCGGACTCCAGCTCTCCGGAAACCCCACCTGCATCCTGATGTGCGGCTTGCATGGGTCCGGCAAGACCACTTCCTCCGCCAAGCTCGCGCGCCTCCTCCAGAAACAGGGCCGCCAGGTGCTCCTCGTCGCCGCGGACGTCTACCGCCCCGCCGCCATGGACCAGCTCAAGGTCCTCGGTGACAAGGTCGAGGTGCCCGTCTTCCTCCAGCACGGCGAAAAGGACGTCCTCAAGATCGGTCGCGACGCCCTCGCCCACGCCGCCGCGACTGGGCGCAACACGGTGATCTTCGACACGGCGGGCCGTCTCCAGATTGACGAGCCCCTCGTCCAGGAACTCGTCCGGCTGAAGGGCCTCATCCAGCCCTCGGAGATCCTCCTCGTCCTCGATGCCGCCACCGGCCAGGAAGCCGTCAATGTCGCCACGCACTTCGACAAGGCCCTCGGCGTCACCGGCGCGATCCTGACCAAGCTCGACGGCGATGCGCGCGGTGGTGCCGCCCTCTCCTTCCGGTCCGTCGTCGGCAAGCCCATCAAGTTCATGGGCACCGGCGAGAAGCCCGAGGATTTCGAACCGTTCCACCCGGAGCGCATGGCCCAACGCATCCTGGGCATGGGCGACGTCGTGACGCTGGTCGAGAAGGCCGCCGAGGCCGTCGACCAGAAGAAGGCGATGGAACTCGAGGAGAAGATGCGCAAGGGCAACTTCACCCTCGAGGACTTCCTCTCCCAGCTCCGCGAGATGAAGAAGCTCGGCCCCCTCGAAGACGTCGTGAAGCTGCTGCCCGGTGGCAGTGACATGATCCGCGGTGCCGACCTCTCCAAGAGCGAACGCGAATTCAAGCGCATGGAAGGCATCCTCTGCGGCATGACCCCCAAGGAGCGCAATCACCCCGAAATCCTGAATGGCAAGCGCCGGATGCGCATCGCCAAGGGCAGCGGCGTGACCGTCGCGGAGGTGAACAACCTCCTGAAGCGCTTCGATGAAATGCGCGAGATGATGCGCAAGATGAACAAGTTCCAGAAGATGATGGGCAAGTTCGGCGGGAAGATGCCCGGCATGGGCTTCTAGCCTCAGCGCCCACCCAGGAAGTCGGGCTTCCCATCGGAATCGCGATCCTGCGCTCCCTCCGCCAGGTCGCCGATTCCATCGTGGTCACCATCCAGCGCCAGCAGGTCGAGATGCACATACGGCCGCTGGTAGGCTTCCTCGGAACCGTGGGCGTAACTCACCCACATCCGCAGACCGGTACCATCAAACACCGCGTTCATCACGTTCCCGCCCTTGATCGGGATTGAGTTGGCCAACGCAATCATCGCCGGCCCGTCGAGGCGCCCAAGGCTCTTCGACAACGTCGGGAACGCTCCCCGTCCCTCGTCCTGATAGACCACGCACGAAAGCACCTGCGGGGCGAGTTCATCGGAAGCATCCGCGTCCCTCCACACCTTGACCCGGTCGCCCCCCTGGACACGCGCATCGGTCCGGATCTTGACCGCCCGCTTCTCCGTGCGCCCATCGCCGAAGACAAAGTGGTAGCGCTTGGTCTGCGACTGACGCCCGAATATACTCATCGCCTCGGTGAGGGAACCGGCGTCGTAGAGCATCGTCCGGAACCAAGCCGTGAAATGCGGCGCGTGCACGTCGTACGGAGCATCCTTCCGCGAGGCATCACCCATCTCCGAAAGCACGATCCCGGCGGCGTTCATACCGCAATGGGCGCCGACCACGCCCGCGAAGGTGGGCGTCACATGGGCCCGTCCCTCAACCGGCAACCGGACCAGCACCACCGGGAATTCGTGGGCACCGGCCTCAAGGGACCAATCGAGATTTCGCGTCTGGTAAAGATGCCCATCCGCCGTGGACGCCCCCCACGCCGCGATGCTGCTGCACGAATACGGCATCAGCAGTGGAAGGCAGTGGGCATGCTGCATCAACCGCACGGGAAGGCCCGCCCCCTGGGCAACCCCGAGGATCTCCTGTTCCACGCGATCATCCGTGTACCCCGCGGTCGCTGCCCAGACGTCGTCGAGATCGGCGTCCCCAACGCCCAGTTCCTTCTTGAAGCCCGCCACCACCGCCGGAACGAACGCGTTGATCTCCGCCTTCATCAGATGCCCAAAATGCCAGCCCATCTGATAAGGCGTCCCGCCCACCACCACCACCGGCACCTCCACGACACCGTTCGTCACCGTGCTCCGATAACCGCCACCACCCGGTGACTTCGCCCCTCCGGCCAAGGCCGCGGCACTTCCGGGCTTCGCGAGCACCGCGGCCTTGTCCTCGGCCAACGCGCACAGCGAAAACAAGACGATGCCCAGCAAGCGACCCATCCCTGGAACCAGGGCACAACTCTCGGGAGTGATCATCCTCTTGAGGTACGCCGCCCCGCCGCACCAACGCAACAGCGAATCCAGATGCAACCTTGCCTTGGGCCAACCGCACACCTAGGTAGACTGAAGGCAACCGAAGCCGTCCGCCGACAAAACGATGCACACATCCACGTTCCTCCAGGATCTCGCCATAGTGATGATCGTCGCGGCCCTCGTGACGCTCCTCTTCCACCGGCTCAAGCAACCGGTCGTCCTCGGCTACATCCTGGCTGGATTGATCATCGGTCCCCACACTCCACCGTACGCGCTGATCCGGGACCAGCACACCATCGAGACCCTCGCGGAACTGGGCATCATCCTGTTGATGTTTTCCCTCGGACTGGAGTTCAACCTCCGGAAGCTGAAAGCCGTCGGACTCACCGCGCTCCTCGCCGCAGTCCTCGAAATCGTATTGATGGCCGCGGTCGGCTACGAACTCGGCCGATGGTTCGACTGGAGCCACATGGACAGCCTCTTCCTGGGGGCCATGCTTTCCATTTCGTCGACGACCATCATCGTCAAGGCCCTCGGCGAGCTCGGCCTCGCCAAGGAGCATTTCGCCTCGCTCATCTTCGGCATCCTGATCATCGAGGACATCCTCGCCATCGTCATGATCGCCCTGCTCTCCGGCATCGCCATGACCGGATCCCTCAGCATCGGGGACATCGGTAGCACGCTCGGCAAGCTCTCCATCTTCCTGGTCACCGCGCTCGTCCTGGGATTGATCGCCGTCCCGCGCCTGCTGGCCTACGTCGCCCGCTACAAGAGCAATGAAATGCTCCTCGTGACCGTGCTCGGCCTCTGTTTCGGATTCTCCCTTCTGGCCATGAAGCTCGGATACAGCGTCGCCCTCGGGGCGTTTGTGATCGGTGCGGTGATCTCGGAGTCGCGCCAGATCGGCAAGATCGAACACCTCATCGAACCGGTCCGGGACATGTTCAGCGCGGTGTTCTTCGTCGCCATCGGCCTGTTGATCGAGCCGAAGCTCCTCGTCCAATACGCCTTTCCCATCGCAGCCATCACCGTGGCCGTCATCGTTGGAAAGGTCCTGACCTGCGCCTTCGGAACCTTCATCGCAGGGAACGACACCCGCAGCTCCCTCCGCGTGGGCATGGGGCTTGCGCAGATCGGCGAGTTCTCGTTCATCATCGCTGCCCTCGGCGTTTCGCTGAAGGTCACCAGCGGGTTCCTCTATCCCATCGCCGTCGCCGTCTCCGCCATCACCACCCTCGCCACCCCCTACCTGATCCGCAGCACGGACAAGCTGGTGAGCGGATTCGATCGCCTCGCGCCCGCCGGATTCCTGGGGGCCCTGGAGGTCTACACCCAATGGGTGGGCCGTCTTGGCAGCGGCCGCAAGATGAGCATGGCCGGCCGCCTCATCCGGAAATGGTCGCTCCAGATGCTGCTCAATACCGTGCTGCTCGCCGGCATCTTCATCATTGCCGCGTTCTTTGGTCGCCGTCCGTTTCCGTGGCTTCCGGAAGCACTTCAGGAACCCGCGATCCTGGGTTCGATCGTCTGGCTCGCGGCCGTCCTGGCCGGTCTGCCCCTTTTCATCGCGACATTCCGCAAGCTCCAGGCGCTTGGAATGCTCGTTGCCGAACTCCGCGTCACCCAGGCCAACGCCGGCGCACGCACGGACTCCATCCGGCGCATCGTGTCCACCGTCATCCCTCTCGCCGGACTTGTCGCCTTGGTCCTGTTCGGCATGGCCATGAGCTCCGCGATCCTCCCGCCAGCCAACGTGCTCGTCCTGCTGCTGGTTGTCATCGCTCTGCTCACCTGGGTGCTCTGGAAATCGTCCATCCGGGTCTACTCCGAAGCCCAGGTGGCCCTGGAGGAAACCTTGTCGGAAACCAAGACCGATCCCGATCCCGATCCCTCGCCCTCACCCGCCGGCCTCCTGCTCGGGGCCAGCATCGAACAGGTCGCCGTCGCCCCCGGTTCACCGGCCGAAAGGCGCCTGATCCGCGAACTCCAGCTCCGTGCCACCACCGGTGCCAGCGTCGTCGGCATCGCCCGCGGCTCCGCCTCGATTGTGAATCCGGGCCCGGACGAAGAACTCCTCACCGGCGACCAACTCCTGCTGCTGGGCACCCCGGAACAGCTCACCCGGGCCCGGAATGCCATCGCTCCGATGGCTGCCCACTGACAGTTCATCCGCCAAACAGAAAGGGGGCGCGAACCCGATGTTCGCACCCCCTTTCCTTTCATCACCCGGGTTCCGATCAACCTGCGATCGACAACCCAGAAAGCTCCGACAACTCCGGATCCAGTTCGGCCTCCCGCTTCTCGATCCAGCGCTTGAGCTTCATCATCGCGCAATTCTGGATCTGCCGGATCCGTTCGCGGGTCACCCCGAAGTGTTGGCCCACTTCCTCCAGAGTCTTCTCGCCGCCGCCATCCAGCCCAAACCGGTAGCGCAGGATCGTCTGTTCCCGCTCGTCCAGCCGCTCCACGAACTCACGGATCATCGCATGCGACTGTTCCGTCTGGATCGATTGATCGGCGGTGATCATGGCTTCATCACGAACGCGTTCACCCATCGAGGTGTCGTCGTCCTCTCCGATCGGAGCATCCAGCGAGGTCGTCCGCTGGCTGGCCTCGAGCAACTCCGTCACACGACGGCGGGTCATGCCCATCGCCTCGGCCAATTCCGCGTCCGACGGTTCGCGTCCCAGTTCTTCGTGAAGCTGCATCGCCATGCGCCGGATCTTCGCGATCCGATCCACCAGGTGCACCGGGACACGGATGGTCCGGCCTTGGTTCGCAATGGCCCGTTTGATGGACTGCTTGATCCACCACGCGCCGTACGTGGAGAGCTTCGCGCCCTTGGTCGGATCAAACCGCTGAACCGCCCGCATGAGCCCGACGTTGCCCTCGTTGATCATGTCCAGCAGGGGCAATCCCATGCCTTCGTAATCGTGGGCAATCTTGACGACCAATCGCAGGTTCGCCCGGATCATCTGGTCGCGGGCCGCGGCGTCGCCCGCCTGGATCCGCCCGGCCAGTTCGACCTCCTGATCCGGTGTCAGCAATGGGGTCTCGCTGATTTCCCGCAGATACATCCGGAGGGAGGAGTCTCCGCCCCAGGCTGCCCTGCCGGTCACCAAGGGAGGCGGAGCGTCCACCTTCTCCCGCGGGACTTCCACGCGAACCGCAGGAACCACCACAGTGAGCTTGGCCTTGGATCCCACGCCGCCCTTGGATCGACGGCTTCCGCTCGAACGACTGCGGGCGGCGGTCAGGCGAGCCCCGGTCCGGATTGATTTGCCCGACTGACGTTTCACGCGATTCAGCATCATGCCGGAGTCAAAAGCAGCCGGCTTGCCAGCTCTGGACAACCACGAAACAAAACATGGATAAAGATCGGACAAAATCTGAACAAGCCCTCCGATCCGCCCTCCGAGAAACTCCCCAACCCACTCTCCGAGTTCAAAAAAGCCCCAGAAAAGACCCGTTTTCAGAGGATTCTGGACAGTGCACGGCAACGATGGGGCCGAGTCTCCAGAAGCGGCATCCGGCAACGGGGCATCGGCCAAATCGAGTGCCCGGCCCAAACCCACCTCCACCCAGGCTGCCGTACGGGAAACAATTCGACCTCCCGATGATCAGGTGCGGTCAATGATTGCTCACTGTCCGCGCGGCGAAGCGGCCTTCTGCCGGACGATCCACGCGCGCATGCGGGGTTCCAGGATCGTCAATGGCAATGCCCCACGACTGAGCAACTCATCGTGAAACGCACGCAGGTCGAACTGCGCCCCCAGTGCCGCCTCCGCTTCCCGTCGCAGGTCACGGATCTTGAGCTGTCCGATCTTGTAGGCGAGGGCCTGCCCCGGCCAGACGATGTACCGGTCGACTTCGACCACGATGTCATGCTCGGACTTCCCGGCGTTCTCGCGGAAAAAGGCGATGGCCTGGTCCCGACTCCATCCGCGGGCATGCATCCCGGTGTCGACCACCAGGCGGATCGCCCGCCACATCTCGTACGTCAGCTGCCCGAACCGTGAGTACGGGTCGGCATAGAGGCCGAGATCCGGCCCCAGGCTCTCCGCATACAGGGCCCAGCCTTCGACAAACGCCGTCGTCTCGGCATGCTTCTGGAAATCCGGGGATCCTTCGTTCTCCTGTGCCAGCGCGATCTGGAGGTGATGGCCGGGCACCGCCTCATGCAGGGTCAGCGCTTCCATCTCCCACTTGGGCCGCATCCGAAGGTTGTAGGTATTCGCGAAGAAGTTTCCCGGCCGCCCCGCAGAAAGTGAACCCGGTTGGTAGTACGCCGTCGTCTGCGACCGCTCGGAATAGGAAGGGATCGGCATCACGCCGTAGGGCAGTCGGGGCAACTTCCCAAACAACCGAGGCAACCCACCGTCCACACGCTTGGAGATGTCCCGATAACCCGCAAGCAAGGCATTGCCGGTCTCGTGGTAGAAGCGAGGGTCGCTGCGCAAAAACTCGAAGAATGCCCCCAGGTTCCCCTCGAACCCAGTCTCCTTGCGGATGTCTTCCATCGCCGCACGGATACGCCGGACTTCCGACAGGCCGATCTCGTGGATTTCATCCGGTGTCAGCGACGTCGTCGTGCTCCGGCGAACCCGATGCGCATACCACTCCCGTCCGTTGGGGAGGTCGACGCACGCAATGTTGGTCCGGGCACCCGGGATGTATTCGGACACCAGGAAGCGATGGAGTTCCTTGAACGCCGGGTAGACTCCGTTGGTGATGCTGGCCAGCGCACGCCCCCGCCAAGCCGCCTTCTCGGCGTCGGTCGCGGCCGATGGAAGCGTCGAGAGAGGCAGCAGGAATGGGCTCTTCGCCGGATCTTCCGGCATCAGGTTCAGCATCTGCCCCGGGACCTCACGCAGCACGATGGCAGGCGGGGTGATGCCCTTGGCCAGGCCTTCGCGCAGAAGGGCGATGCATTGACGCACATACCCCGCGGTCGCATCGAGGCGTGAAAGTATGTCCTCCACGCCGCGCGGCGTGCTGCCAGACATCAGCGACAGCGTCTGGGCCACATCCTGTTGGGGCCCCTGGAGCTGGTTCAGGATCAGGTACTCACCCGGAAACCGGATCCCCTCCTCGTCCATCTTGAGATACGCATCGAAGAGGTCCCGATGCAGCCTGGATTCCTCGTCGAGGGTGGACACTCCGATGGAGTTGAGGGTGGAGCGCGTCCGCGTCACTTCCCGCTTCCGACGTTCGATCGCCTCCCTTCCGAGATCGGCCCACCGATGGTTGAACTCGGGATAACCCGTGTAGGTCGCTGATTCCGGGCTGTCCCACATGGAGTAGCGCCATTGGAGCGAAAACAGGGATTTGAGTCGCTGGACCTCCGGCATCTCCCCTTGCGACTCCCGCAACCCGGCAAACGCCGATTCAAAAGCTTCCGGCGTCTCCGGACCGGCAGCCAGCAGAACGCCGGCCATGCCAGTGCAACACGAAGTCACGCAGAACCGCCATGCCCGTCCACCGCGTTGAAGCCACATGCGGAGACGCTACCGCTGGAAGCCCAAGCTGGGAATACCCGCCTCGATCCCGGCCTTCCATCGGGCGCGTCTTGGCACTGCCCCCCTTTGGAAAGGATTCGAGGCGGCGATGTCCTCATCGCCCTGAGAAAGGCTCCGGAACGGCGACGAGGACGTCGCTACCCCGTTCCATGTGGGGGCAGTGCAAGATGCGCCCCCTTCCATCAGCAGTCGAAACCAAGGCCCCAACGGTCCATCCGAAGGGAGGAAATCAGGGGAACCAGCCGGAGATAACGGGAGATCCTGAACGAGTGGGGATCTTTGGAATGGGGAAGGATGGTGCGAGATGCAGGTTTCGAACCTGCGACCCCTTGCGTGTGAAGCAAGTGCTCTACCACTGAGCTAATCTCGCAAACCGGGCCGCTTGATTAGACGATTCCAAAAATCGTGCAAGCCACAATTTCCAGAACGACGAGAATTCAATCGATTCGGACCCGCTCCTCCCAAACAGGAGGAGCGCGAGGCACCTGAAACACGGCTTCCACCGCCTGGGAACTTTGAAAAGGATTCGGGGCCGCGGTCCTCATCGCCTTGGGAGTGGCTTTGGAACGGCGACGAGGACGTCGCCACCCCGTTGCATGGGGGGCAGTGTCAGGATGCGCCTGCCGCTGGGATTCCGTTCATTGACAACTCGACGCGCGGAACACACTTTCCGGCGTCTTTTTTCAACATGCCGAAAATCACGATCCAGCCTCAGAACGTTTCCGCCGACGTCGAATCAGGCGAAACCCTTCTGGAGGCAGGCGAGAAGGCGGGCGTGGAGATGGAAGCGGGTTGCTTCAATTGTTCCTGCGGCACCTGCGTCGCTGAAGTGGTCTCGGGCATGGAGAATCTTTCCGAGCCCTCCGATGAAGAGTTGGACGTGCTGGACCAGTGGAACAAGGACCCGGACAAGTACCGGCTCACCTGTTGTGTGAAGATCCTGAAGGATTCGGTGGTTCTGAAGGCCGGGCACTGAACCGTGGCAACAAAGGTGTGGAAGAAAGTCGTAAGGGATTTTCCCTCACATTTTTCACACGTGCCCCGACTCGCGCTTTCCAAAATATGTGCCCAGTCTGGCAACGTCGCTGGCCCACAACGTCAGCGGTAACACAAGGGCGGATCCCGGGGTAGTCAGGGTTGGATACGCTCAAAGATGCACCGGCAAAACCGTTGCGGGCTAGGGAGATCAGGGTGCCCGCGGTTCTGCCGGTGTTTTCCTTTTCCAGCGGCATCTTCCATCGCCACCGCCGCACCTTCCGCGCCGTTCCACCTCGTCCCTCACTCTCCAGCAAGCGCGTCGCTGACTCCGCACGGCCTGCGCTGCCTACCTCAACCTCCACTCCGACGTTCGACAACCGGCAATCCGCCCGGGTAACGTCGCTCCCACATGACTGAGTTCGTGCGCGCCGACGGGCGCCTTCCGCATCAATTGCGCTCCATCCGGTTCCAGAACGGCATCGCGCCCCACGCCACAGGTTCCACCCTCATCGAATGGGGCAACACCCGGGTGATCTGCGCCGCCACCATCGAAGAGTCCGTGCCCAAGTGGATGCAGTCCCAGAAGATTCCCGGCGGCTGGCTGACCGCGGAATACTCGATGCTTCCGTACTCCACGCTGGATCGGAAGGCCCGGGACATTTCAAAGCTCAAGCTCGACGGCCGATCCCAGGAAATCCAACGGCTGATCGGCCGATCGTTGCGGGCTGCAGTCGACCTCGAAGCGCTGGGAACCCGAACACTCTGGATCGACTGCGATGTCCTTCAAGCGGATGGCGGAACCCGGACGGCCTCGATCACGGGGGCGTACGTGGCCATCGGACTGGCCATGCGACGTCTCAAGGCCGAGGGCAAGCTCGCCGCGGCCACGGAGGTTCTGAAGGGGGTCGCTGCAGTGAGCGTGGGGGTCGTCAAGGACGTCGCCCTGCTCGACCTCGCGTATGTCGAAGACAAGGACGCGGCCGTCGACCTGAATCTGGTCATGAATGCGTCGGGCGAATTCGTGGAACTCCAGGCGTCGGGCGAAGAAGCCACCTTCAGCGACGCGCAATTGGCGTCCATGCTGGCGCTGGGGCGTACGGGCATCCGGGAGATTCTCGCGTTGCAGTCCGCAGCCATCGCTGCCTGAACGGACGGACCTGCCGCAATGAAGACGAGCCTGTATTTCATCCGCCACGCCGAGGTCGAGGAAACCTACCATCGGGTGTTTGGCGGCCGCATCGACATGGGACTCTCTCCCCGTGGCCACGAGCAGGCGCGGGCGCTGGCCGCATGGCTCAAGTCACGGAAGTTCGATGCGGTGTATGCCAGCCCGATGCAACGGGTCCAGTTGACGCTGGCCCCGTTCCGGGAGCATCACGCGAACGAACCCGTGCTTCTCGAAGGTCTGCGGGAAATCGATTTCGGGGCCTGGACCGGATTCGGCTGGAACCAGGTGGAGGAGAAGTTCGGGATGAGCGCCTTCGACTGGCTCGAGCACATGGAACACGACCGCATCCATCAGGCGGAGCGCATTGACGCCTTCCGGCAACGGGTGGCGCAGTCCGTCCATTTCGCGATCGAACAATCGCGGGGCCAGACCGCCGCGATCTTTGCGCACGGAGGAGTGATCCGGATGGCGCTGTCCGTGCTGCTGGGGATGCCCATGCGGAAGTTCGAACACTTCGAGATCGACTACGCCAGCGTCTCCTGGCTGGACGTCGGTGAAATGAAGGCCGGTCGGCCCAGAACGGAAATCCAACTCCTCAACTTCACCCCATGGCGCGACCTTTGAAACATCCATTGCGGCAGATCGCCATCGCAACCAACGCACAGTCCGAAGACGCCGTCTCTGTGGCGCTGGAAGGAGTGACAGGGATCACGCCCGGCATCCACACCGACGTCCAGACCGGGGCGGTCACGGTCTCTGCCTTTCTTGAACTGGCCGATGCCCGCATGCCGGAAATCCGGCGAGCGATCCGGAGCGCGATGGACCGGTTGGTGGAGTGCGGGATCGATCCGGCTCCGGCGAAGCTTTCGATCCGCAAGGTCCCAGCCAGGGATTGGGCCGAATCGTGGAAGCGTCACTTCAAGCCCGTTTCCATCGGGCGCAAGCTGTTGGTGAAACCCACGTGGAACCGGAAGAAACCCGCCCCCGGTCAGGCGCTCGTGCTGCTGGATCCCGGCCTCAGTTTCGGTACGGGACAGCATGCCACCACGCGCTTTTGCCTGCAGGAACTGGTGGATGTCCGGGATGGGAACCGCCCCCAGTCCCTGCTCGACGCGGGAATGGGCTCGGGAATCCTCGCGCTGGCGGGTGTCGCCCTGGGGTTCGGACCCGTGGAGGGTTTTGACTTCGACCCGGACTGCGTCCGGACCGCCGGTGAGAATGCCGCACTCAACGGGATGACAGCCAAGGTCACCTTCGAACAGGCCGACGTCACCCGCCTGCCGAAGCGACCGAAGAGGAAGTTCGACGTGGTCTGCGCCAACCTGATGGCCGACCTGCTGATTGCAGAGGCTCCCCGACTGGTCACCCGGGTCGCATCCGGCGGTCGCCTGATCCTCGCCGGGATCCTGACAACCCAATTCCCCGCGGTGGAGGAAACGTTTTCGAAGCTGGGATGGACACGCCTCCACGACTGCGTGGAGCGCGAATGGAAATCAGGCTCCTTTGTCCGCGCCGAAGAAGCGGCGAGATGACGCCCGGCGCGGGCACGGTCTGCCCTCCGGAGGGAACGGGAAAGGCGCTTCGGCGAATCAGGGCGCGTTCGTCCGGGTTTGCTCGGCCTTCAGGCGTGAGGTCTCGGCCTTCACGTAGTGCAGGAGCACGGGGGCCAGGATCATGCCTGGGATCCCCATCAAGCGTTCGCCGAGCACCAACCCGAGCAAGGTCAGCCACATCGGGTTCCGGATCCGGTCGCCGATGATCTTGGAGTTCAGGAAGTACTCCAGCTTGTGGATGGCCACGAGGAACACCAGCGCAAGGAAGGCCGTCCGGTGCGAGACCGTGAATCCGACTCCGATGATGAGTGTGTTGCTGAGGAGGTTTCCGAGGATCGGCAGCATGCCGAGCAGGAAGGTCAGCACGATGACGACCAGGAGGTGCGGGTAGCCGTTCCAGATCAGGAAGATGGAGGTGAGGGCCGTGTTCACCGCCGAAATCAGGATCTGCGCCCCCATGACCGTGGCGAAGCTGTGGTAGAAGGTTGTGAACCGTTCGATGATGGCCTGACCGGTCGCCGTGTACAGGTTGCCCTCCTCGGCTCCAGGATGACTTCCCAGGTCCAGTTTCCGGGTGAAGAAGAGGCTCACCGCCACGACGATCCCGATCAGGATGCTGACGGTCTCCACGGCGGCGATCCGCAGGTAATGCCCCAACCCAGCCAATTGACCGAGTTGGGCAAGTTGCGTCTGGACCTTTGCCATGAGCAATGTCCGGAGGCTCTTCATATCGGTGAAAGGCAGTTCAAACCCCTGCCCTTCCGCGTAATCGATGATCTTGGGAATCACCTCCCCGGCGATGGTGGGAAGAGCCACCACCGCCTGCTTCGCGAAGAAGTAGAGCCCGCTGACCACCCCGATCATCAGCACACCGAACAACACGATCCCGAGCCAGCGCTGGCCAAAGCTCAGGCGGTTGAGGGCGAAGAACGCGAACAGCACCGTGATCAACGGCACCATCATGTGCATCCCCGCCAGCAACCCCAGCAGGGCCAGCATGAACAGGTAGGAAATGCGTGTCTGCTGACTCATGCAGGGATGGGGACCGGGTGACAGGAATGACGGAGCGGCCGAAACTACCGGATCCGCTCCAGCAGGAAGCCCAGGAGCGCACTGATGGGCATCCGCTCCTGACGACCATCGTCACGGTACCGGAGGGTGACTGTGTCCTTCAGTTCCGGAGTCTCGCCCAGCGTGTCGAAATCGATCGTCACACAGAACGGTGTCCCGGCTTCGTCCTGACGCGCATAGCGCCGGCCGATGGCTCCTGCATCGTCGTAGAAGGACATCATGTGGGCGCGCAGAAGCTCGTTGACCTCCCGCGCCTTCGCCACCAATTCGGGCTTGTTTTTCAACAGCGGGAAAACCCCGACCTTGATGGGGGCCACCTTGGGATGAAACCGCAGGATGACCCGGGTCTCGGTCTTCCCCTTGTCGTCCGTGGTGGTCACCTCGCTGTAGGCATTCGTCAGCAATCCGAGGATCAGACGATCGACGCCAGCCGAAGGCTCGATCACGTGCGGGATGTACTGCCCCTTGGCCAACCCCTCGGCATCCTCCTTGGCATCGCGTGCTGCCTGTTCGGCAGGAACACCCGCCTTGAGCAGGTACTTCTGGCGGTGCTGGAAGTAGGAATCCGACAACCGTTGCCGGGTGGCTTCGTCCAACTTGCCCCAGGCCGTCCGGAGTTCCTCATCGAACACGCCCTGGGATTTCCCCGAGCACCGCTCATGCTGGCTCAGGTCGAAGTCACTCCGTGCGGCGATGCCTTCGAGCTCCTGCGTCCCGAAGGGGAACTTGAAGAGCAGGTCCACCGTCGCCCGCGCGTAATGCGCCAGTTCGTCCGGCTTCTGCCAGTACTCCTCGAGCGAGGTCCGCGGCAACCCGATGGAGTCGTAGAAGCGGATGCGTTCCTCCACCCAGTACTGGTGCCACAACTGCCAACCCCAGTTGCGTTGCGGAGCGCCCGGATGCCCGGGGGCCGCCGGCTTCGCCACGGATCCAGTCAATGCCTCGACCGCCTCGTCGGGCGGGATGAAGAACTCCAGCTCCATCTGCTCGAACTCGCGTGAGCGGAAGGTGAAGTTTCGCGGCGTCACCTCGTTCCGGAACGCCTTGCCGACCTGGGCGATGCCGAACGGCACCTTCTGGCGGGATGTCTCCAGCACGTTCTTGAACTGCGCGAAGATGGCCTGGGCCGTTTCGGGTCGCAGGTAGGCCACGTTGTCCTCGTCCGCCACCGGCCCGACGTACGTCTTGAACATCAGGTTGAACGGACGCGGCTCCGTGAGGAGCGAACCGTTCTCCGGATTGAACCGCTGCGAATTCTCGACCTTCTCCGTGCGTTCCCCTTCCAACTCCACCTGCTTCAATCCGCGAGCCTGATAGTACTGCGTCGCGACCTTGCGGGCGCTCTCCGGCGGTTTCCCAGCAGGCAGCAGGACGGCGTAGGCCTCTGCCACCATCTTCCCCGTCTCCGCATCACGCGCTCCGGAGTAGTGGTAGGCCGTGCCGGACTGGGGATCGATCTGGTCGGCACGAAAACGCTTCCGCGTCAGCAGGCAGTCCGCCATCGGATCACTGAAGGTATCCACGTGTCCGGAAGCCCTCCAGATCTGCGGGTGCATGATGATGGTGGCCTCCAGGCCCACCACGTCATCCCGGCGCCGGGTCATCGACGTCCACCACAGGTCCTTCACATTGCGCTTCAGTTCCGCGCCGAGCGGGCCGTAATCCCAAAAGCCATTGATGCCGCCGTAAATCTCGGAGGACTGGTACACAAATCCGCGGCGCTTGCAGAGACTGACGACCTTCTCCATCAGCTCGTTGACTTTCGGTTCTGCCATAGGAAGGCGGGAGCATTGCGAAGCCGCATCCAAAGTGCAAGCGACGCGCCCCGGTTCTCAGACGCCGAACACGCGGCGCACGAACTGACGGCTGCGCACATGGTTCTCGACCACCGTTCGGGTCACTTTCGACCCACCCTCGATGGCCAGTTCGACCGTCAGGAACTGCGGCAACTTCCGCGCCTTCACCTCCGCCGCGATCGCCGTGAAATCAATGTCGCCGGAGTCGAGATCCTCCCACCAGATCTGGTCCCGGCTCTGGCGCAGGTGCCAGGACACGATCCGATCGCCGTAGGTCTTGAGACAGTCCGCCGGGGAAATCCCGCCGCGGAAAACCCAATGGACGTCATAGCAGAATCCTACCGTATCGGCCGGACAACGGCGGAAGTTCGAGTGGAACTCATGCCCGCCATTGGCCATCTCCGGCGTGTGGTGATGGATCCCCAGCTTCATCCCCGCCTTGCGGATGTCTTCGCCCAGTTCGGTCAAGGCTTCGGCCTGGATCTCCAGTTCACGGTCGGTCTTGGAGCGGCCGATGGGATCCGGGTTGAAATTGATGATGCCGAATCCGGCCTTGCCTGCCTCGGCGGCCGCCTTCGCGATGCGCTCGCAGGTCTGCGTGGCCTGACCCAGGACGTGGGTCGCCCCACCGGTGTAGAGTGCGACCGCCTTCAACCCGTGCTTCCGCAACTGATCGGCAAAGCGCGCGTTGTTCTCCGGAACGGCGACATCCAGGTTGCCCTCTGCGTAATCGTACCCGGCGTCTTTCAGTGCGATCAGGATTTCATCGAGGCTCTTCCCGAAATCCTTGCCCATCCGTCCGTAATACTGCCCCCAGCCATACAACTGCGAACCCACCAGCGGTG
Organism: Verrucomicrobiales bacterium; assembly: GCA_027489875.1. Classification (GTDB taxonomy): domain Bacteria; phylum Verrucomicrobiota; class Verrucomicrobiia; order Limisphaerales; family UBA9464; genus UBA6176. The sequence continues at coordinate 23,637 of JAIXZE010000386.1, read as the reverse complement.
GCTTGGGCTTTGGCGGCGGCGGCAGGAGCTTCTTCAGGTCCGCAGCCCCGACGCCCACGGCTCCGCCCAGCAACCCACCCGCCACCAGAAATTCGCGCCGATTCATGGTCTTCCCTTTGCCTGATATCGCCCGGTGCGTCGACGCCAAATCCGTTTCGTTCACCGCCGGAAACTCGCGGCAAAGTCGTCGGTACCGCCAGCGACAACCGTCTTCTGGAGCCGCGACCCCGCAATCAACTCCTTCAATCGGGCCTCCCAGGCGGCCCCATCCAGGGGCAGGTCCACCTCGCGGCCTTGCAGGGCCGAGAAAACAATGGCATTCGCCAACTCGACCGAATGCAGGCCATCGCTTCCCGGAGCGATGAGCGGTGCTCCGTCGAGCACGGCGGCGACAAAGTTCTCCATCAACTGCGCGTGCGGCGCGGCCGCATTCTCAAAGGGGATGTCGACGTTCCAGACGTCGGGCTTGGTAAATCCACCCTTCGCGGTCCGCAGGAACTCCAGCATGTCCCCGTCGTTCCGGGTGAACCGCAGGCGCCCGTCCTCCAATACCAACCGACCGCGCGAACCCACGATCTCCAGACGATTGGTTCCGGGCGCTTCCGCGGTGCTCGAGACGAACACGCCGGTTGCCCCGTTGGCATACTCCAGACAGGCCGTGACCTCATCCTCCACCTCGATCTGGTGGTGACGCCCAAAGCCACAGTAGCCACGGACCCGCCGCGGTTGCCCGAGCATCCACGAGAGGACATCCAGATTGTGCAGGCACTGGTTCAACAGGACGCCGCCACCCTCCCCCTTCCAGGTCGCCCGCCATCCTCCACTGGCATAGTAGGCCTCCGTCCGGAACCAGTCCGTATTGATCCAGTTCACGCGCACCAGACGACCCAGCTCGCCGGACTCCAACAACCGCCGGATCTTCTGGTACCGGGGCTCCACACGGAGCTGGAACATGCCGGCCAGGACCTGCTTTGGCCGACCTTGAGCGACCGCCAGCAAACGTTCCGCGTCCGCCTTGTGCGCAGAGATCGGCTTCTCGACCATCACATGCAGTCCCGCCTCCAGCGCCTCGATCCCGAGCGTGGTGTGGTCATAGTGAGGCGTCGCAATCAGGACGGCGTCGACCGTTCCACTCCGGATCAGCTCGCTGCCACGGCTCCAGACGCGAACCCCGCGGGCGGCGTAGGTGTCCAGCTTCCCCGGCGACGTCGAACACACGGCCGTGAGGTGACATCGGGAAACCTTCCCATCCAGGAGGTAGCCGGCATGGTGCCGGCCGATGTTCCCCATTCCGATGATTCCAAGACGGAGTTCGTTCATACGTGGCAGCAACTTTTCAAAACTGTGAACGTTGACCGCCCCGGGCCGCAAGCGGGACGGTCACGTGAGTTTTGCTTTGCGCTCCCGCCCTCCGTCCCGTCACCTATGCCCATCTCAGCTATGCAAGAGCAGCCCCGCACGGCGTCGTCCCTTGGCCGACTGCTTCCATGGATTGTTTCCGCCGCAGCCCTGGCGGTGTATCTCGCGACCGTAAGTCGCTGGCTCACCGTCCAGAGTCTCACGGTTGTATCACAGGTGGGCGGCTGGGATGACAATTTCCCCTCCAATGCCCCGGTCCTCTACCTGCTGACGCGGCCCCTGACGTGGATTCCCTCGGGATTGCTGCCCATCGCTGGAAACATCTTCACCACGCTCCTTGCGGCGGCCTCGGTCTGGAACCTCGCCCGGACCGTCCAACTCTTTCCACAGGACCGCACCCATCCCCAGCGCATCCGCGGATTCTCGGACGGGCGCTGCCTGGACAACCGGTTCGCGTGGGTTCCTCCGGTTTTCGCCGCGGCATTCTTTGGCTTCCAACTGACCGCGTGGGAACACGCCACGGCCCTGTCGGGGGAAATGCTCAACCTGCTCCTGTTCTCGACCGCCGCTCGTGCGCTGATGGAATACCGGCAAAGCCGGAACCAACGCTGGCTGGACGCGATGGCGCTGTTGGTCGGTGTGGGCATCACGAACGACTGGGCCATGATCGGGTTCCTCCCGGCATTTGCTGGTGCGTGCTTCTGGATCGGAGGTTGGGAGGAGCTTCGCGTCCAGCGCATCCTGCGCCTGCTGCTGATCGGTCTGGCCGGCCTGGTCTTTTATCTGGTGACACCCCTCGTAGGAGCTGGTCGGGGCGGACTTCCAGAGCCGTTCTGGGAAGCCCTCTGGGCACTCATCACAACCCAGAAGAACATCCTCCTCGGCATCCCGAAAGCCGTCTTCCTGATGCTCGCCTCCATCATGATCCTTCCCCTCGGAGTCGCCGGATTCCGATGGTCCAGCCCGCGCGGATCCGGCATTGAGCGCATGGCGACATTCGGCGCGCTGACGATCCTCAAGGTCGTCTGGTTTGCCGGTAACATCTGGATGGTGTTCGACGGCAAGTTCAGTCCCCGGGGACTGGTGACGACCTCCGGCGACTTCGGTGCCCTGCCCCTCCTGACCTTTCACTACTGCGCAGCCCTCTCGCTGGGTTACCTGGCTGGCTACTTCATCGTGTTGGGGACCGTGAAACCCGACCGCCAGTGGAACCGCTCCGACCTTGCCGGTGGATTCCTTCATCCGGCGCTGTCGTGGCTGGTGCTGGCGAGCGTCGTTGTCGTTCCCGCCTCGCTGCTGTACCGCAACCTTTCCGCCGTGCAGCAGCAGAACGGAGGTGCCCTGTCCCACCTCGCTGCCCAACTCCTCTCGCCCCTGCCCGCCAAACCGGCGCTCATCGTCACCGACAATCCGGTGCTGCAGGCATTGCTCGACGCCCAGATCCGCCGAACCGCCAACGCGCCCAGGCATCTCATCCTCAACTCCAGCCGCGCACCGGAAGCCGCCTACCGTCGGCAGTTGCTGAAACTCCACGGCGATGTCTGGCCAGGCCTCAAGGATTTTGCTGAAACCAAGTTGGGCGTCGGCGACACGTTCCTCCGGCTTTTCGCAAAGGCCGTCGAAGGCGGTGCCGCATTCACACTCAACCTCACCACCAGTTTCGTCACCGAGGATTCGTACGTCGTTCCCGCCGGAGCGATCTTCGCGTTCCGGCGCTACGTCCCCGGTCAGGTCGCACCTCCACCGCTCACCGCTCCTGAAGTGGAAGCCATCAACCGCTTCTGGTCATCGCAGAAGGCAAACCTCGACGGCATGTCGGATGTCCCAGCCGAAGGCAGTTCCATCGCGATGGCTTACGCGGCTTCCTTCTGGGCGCAGGCGGCCAATGCCCAAGGCGTCCAACTCCAGCGCAGTGGCCAACTGGAAGTCGCAGGCAACCTGTTCGCCCTCGCCCGAAAGCTCGATTCCAAGAACCTGTCGGTGCCGGTGAACCTCCTGGTGAACGACGCCCTCCGCAACAAGCGGCCTGTAGGGCCCGAGGCCGCCAAGCTCATTGAGTCCTACGGCATCGGGATTGCCGATGTTCACGGTCCCATCGACGAACCCCGCTTCCTGGAGCGTCTGGGTGCCGGTGTCCTCGACCTGGGCGACCCATTGGTGCGCGCTTCAGCGATCGCCTTCCTGCGAGCCCGCGAGCTCGACCCCACCAGCATCGACGCCGCCATTGGCTATGCCCGCGCCTGCGCGGCGGCGAACGAGCCCAAGCTGGCTCTCGAGGCGCACGCCGTGGCCATGGAACTGGCACGGAAGGGAAAGCCGACAACCGCCCAACGCAGCCTCCTTTTCCGTGTGGAGGCCAATGCCCGGCTCCGGAGTGGTGACTTCCCCGGCGCGGAGCGCGTCCTGACCGCAGGCCTGACCGAGTTTCCTGAAGACGTCGCCATGCTGGACCTCCTGTCGTTCGCCTACATGAACGCGAATGCCGGCGAGAAGGCCCTCCCTTATGTCGATCGGATCCTGAAGCTCAAACCGGATGATGAAGTCCTTCTCCAGCGTCGGGGCTACCTCCTGCTCCACTTGGGGCGAATCGACGATGCCATCAGCACCTACGACAAGATCCTGAAGCGGAACCCCGACGATACCATTGCTCGGATGAACCGGGCCGCCCTGCATCTCTCGGGCAATCGTCCCGACAAGGCCATCGAGGATTTCGAATCCGTTCTGGAACGGGTTCCTGATGCGATTGATGCCCAGGTCGGGCTCGCCGAAGCCGCCTTCCTCAAGAAGGACAAGGCCTCGGCGATCCAGCGCCTGGAAAAGGTCCTTTCCCTGATCAAGGAAACCGGCCCGACGCAGTCCAACATCACCGCCCGCCTCGCAGCGATCAAAGCGGCGCCATGACTGCACCGGACGCCCTCCAACCGCAACGCGTCCACCATGTCATCACCCGCCTGATCCTCGGTGGCGCTCAGGAGAATACCGTCTCGTCCGTCCTGGGCCTCGCCCGGATGCCGGAGTTCCATCTCCGCCTGATCTCAGGGCCCACGACGGGCCCCGAGGGCTCGATTGTGGATCAGGTCTCGGGAACTCCCGGACTCCTGACCGTCATCCCGCACCTGATCCGAAAGATCCATCCGCTCCTCGACTGGTACGCCTACCGGGATCTGACGCGACTCTTCCGCGACGAACAGCCGCACATCGTCCACACGCATTCGGGGAAGGCTGGAATCCTCGGTCGACTCGCGGCCCGAAAGGCGGGCGTTCCCATCATCCTCCACACCATCCACGGGCCTTCCTTTGGACCGTTTCAAGGCATGCTCGCGAATGCGGCATTCACCCGGGCGGAAAAAATGGCCGCCCGTTGCACCGACCATTTTGTCGTCGTCGCCAACGCCATGGCGCGACAATACCGCGATGCTGGAATCGGACGCCCTGAAGACTACACACGCGTGTTCAGTGGCTTCGACCTGGATCCATTTCTCAAGAGTCGTCCCGACGCGGCGCTCGCGGCCCAACTGGGCATCCAGCAGGGTGATTTTGTCCTCGGAAAGATCGCCCGCCTGTTCGCGCTGAAGGGGCACGAGGACCTGTTCCTGGCCCTCCCGGAACTCGTGCGCCGCATTCCCCGCCTCAAGCTTTTGCTCGTGGGAGATGGTCCGTGGCGTCCACGCTTCGAGGCCGAGGCCCGTGCCTCCGGACTGGCGGACCGGGTGATCTTCGCTGGGCTGATCCCGCCCTCCCAGGTCGGACGTCACATCGCCCTCATGGATGCCGTCGTCCACCTCTCCCGTCGCGAAGGCCTCGCCCGGGTCCTTCCCCAATCCCTCGCCTGCGGAAAACCCATCGTGGCCTATGATTGCGATGGCGCATCTGAGGTGTGCATCGATGGCGAAACGGGATTCCTCATCCCTCCGGACGACCTGAACGCACTCGTCAATCGTGTCGGGCAACTGGCCGACGCCCCGGAACTCGCGCACGACCTGGGCCAGCAGGGCCGAGGTTTCGTGATGGATCGATTTCCGACCCAGCGGATGGTGGACGATCTCGCCCGGTTGTATCGCGAGTGGCTCGGACGAAAAGGCATCCCAGGCTCCGCAGCCTGAGGTGAAGGGTTGGCGCGGACGCTTCACCCCATGGGGCGAGCCGTTGACCCCACCTCCGTTGCACATCGCCCCACAAGAGAGGGGCCGTCGGCAAACCTGGGGTAAAACGACCGCGTATCCATGAACGATTCCAGCCGACTCCAGCCTACCCATATCCTTCCACTCACCGCATTGGCAGCCTGCCTTGCGTTGGCTCCCCAAACAGCGCACAGCCAAGGCTGTGTCGCTGTCCGCGGCGCAGGCAGCTGCGCTGCGACACCAGCGGGAATGACCAACCTCCTGGATTCAAAGTGGCTCGCCTCGGTCTCGTACCGCTGGCTCCACTCGGATCGCCACTTCGTGGGCGATGTGGAGCAAACCCAACGCCATGAAATCGGGAACCAGGTCGTCAATGATTCCCACTTCATCGACCTCGGAATCAGCTACGCCTTCACCCCACGCTACTCCGCCACGCTGGCACTTCCCTTCGTCCGACATGACCGCACCTCCTGGTACGAGCACACCCGCACGAATCGCCACGGCAGCCAGTCCGGCGGCCTCGGCGACGCCCGCCTGACGTTCAGCGCCTGGATCCTCGATCCTGCCAAACTGCCCAAAGGCAACCTTCAGATCGGAATCGGCGTCAAGGCACCCACGGGTGATTACGCCGCAACGGACCGATTCACCACGGTAAACGGTCCCGTCACGGGCTACGTCGACCAATCCATCCAACCTGGCGACGGCGGTTGGGGTGTCACCCTCGAATTGAATGGCTACCGAAGCATCACACAGGATCTTTTCGCCTACGGCCAGGCATTCTACCTGTCGAATCCCCGCGACGTGAACGGGACCTCGACGGTCTCCGGAACGACCCGAGGCAACCCCTATGAGCAGATCACTTCCGTGCCGGACGCCTACCTCGTGCGCGGCGGACTGGGATACGTCATCCCGCGCCTCAAGGGAGTCACCGTCACCCTGGGAGCCCGGCTTGAGGGCGTACCCGTCGAGGACCTGATCGGAGATGAAAACGGATTCCGGCGCCCGGGGTTCTCCGTTGGCATCGAACCCGGCATTTCGTGGATGCCCGGCCAATGGACCTTCGCGGTTTCCGCACCGGTGATGGTCTACGCCAACCGCCAACGCAGCGTGGCGGACGAACGCTGGACGAACGACAACCCCAGCCGCTACCGCCACGGTGACGCGGCCTTCGCCAGCTTCCTCATCACCTTCAGCGCATCCCGCGCCTTCTAGGCCTCCATCCAGCGGCCGTTGGCCGCGTGCCCCCGGGCCAGGTTCCCGATTGAAGGCCGCGTGCCCCCACGCGGCGCTCTCCCCAAAGCCGCAGGGTGAGGTCACCCGGCCTTCACCTCACCCAATTGTGGCCGCGTGCCCCCACGCGGGTAACCGAGGACCCTTTCGCCGGCCGGTCGCGGGACCGCCCGGTGTGGGCGCACAGGACTCCTGACCTGTGCGCCCTTTTTCCTTCAGGAATCCATCAATTCCCGCACGCGCGCCTCGACGACATCCGTCGTCAAACCACCCAGCCCATTCGTGTGTCGGAGGCTCACAAACCGATCACTCCGAGGACGCCATGTGGGTTCGTGGGTGGGTCCCCACAAAACCAGGCCCGGCACACCGGTGGCGGCCGCCAGATGCGAGACTCCGGAGTCGTGTCCCACAAAAAGCTGGGCTCCCGAGATCCGTGCCGCCAGTTCGACCAGTGGCGCGTTGCGCAGGACCCGGACGTTGGCAAGACCCCGCGCCAGACGCTCCAACCGATCGCCTTCGACTTCGCCCCCGACGACATCCACCTGCCATTCCCCTGCCCGCGACCACCGCTCCAACAACTCACGCCAACGAACCTCGGGCCAGTTCTTGGATTCGCTGCCGGATCCAGGATGGATCACAACGCGACGCGCGTCTGGAGCCTCCTCCGACCCGAGCATGGCCCGAAAACGGGCACCCGGAATCAGCGGTGAGGGTTCGGCATCGAAGATCGCCAGCTTCTCGAGAGGGCGGAGCAACTGCTGCGTGGCGTGCTCCTCGCGGGACTCATCCGGGCGATGGGGGCCGATGAGCAACTGCGCCTTCGAAACCCGGGCAATGTTGGTCTGGAAGAACAGATCCGGATCGTAGAGGTACGACAGGATCACGTTGAACCCGGCAAAATACTCCGACCAGAAACGGTCCAGATCCCCCTTCCGCGCAAAGAATCCGGCAAGGCCCCGCGACTCCAGCGCCCGACACGCATCGGCCAATCCGGAAGCCACTGCCAACTCCCCGAAGCGGGGGTACGCGAGCACCTCGATGTGGGTCTCGGGAAACGCCTGCCGCAGTGCCGAAAGCACCGGCATCGTGAGGATGAAATCTCCGAGTGCGCCGCCTCGGATGACCAACATCCGGCCGCGGCTCCGTACCTGGACGGGTGACGGCGTCACCCCAAGGGAGGCGGCGGCAGGCGGGACGGAATCACCCGTCGAGGCATCGAGGCGGTTCACCGGAAGGATGTCACGAGGCCGATGGAATGGCCTCGTAGCAGACCAACTCCCCGGCGGCATTGCGAAGATAGATGCGCCCGTTGGCGATCACCGGCGGGGTCCAGCACTTGCCACCGATGGCCTGGAACCGACCCAGAAGCTTGAACCCGCTGGGGGATACGGACGCCAGCGTCAGCTCTCCCTTGTCGCTTAGCAGAAACAACTTTCCGTCCTCGGAGGCAACCAGGGAACCCCAGCCGAAACCCTTCTCCGTCCAGAGCACCTTCCCCGTCTTCCATTCCACACAGGCCAGCGCTGTGTCCGCCGCTTTCACTCCACAGGCATTGATACCGTAGAGGTGACCGTCCCGCACCACAGGGGTCGACATGAAGTTGCCGAACTCGCGCGTCTTCCACACCAACTCGACCTGCCCCTTTCCGAACTTCAGCAACTGCCCCCCGTGATCGGCAGAACTCACGAAAACCTCGTTCTCGCGAACGATCGGATCACTCGCGTGACAGAAGTATCCCTCGCCAAACGGATGCCGGAATTCCTCACCCCCATCCTTCAACCGGACTCCGACAACCGCGTTGGTCGCGAGGACCAGCAAGCCGGGTTCACCACCGATTTGCCCCGTCGCCGGTACGTTGAAACTCGAACCTTTGCCTCCGGTGGTCCATCGGACCTTGCCCGTCTCCCTGTCCAGAAGTGTTCCGTTGCTGCCGTAATTCAGGACCACGCCTTCGGATGTCAGTCGGGGAGCGCCCGCGATGCCCCATGGCGAAAGGTCGGTCTTGTGGGATTCCACCAGGTTCACGTCCCACACGGTCTCACCGGTGGTTGCCTTCAACCGCAGGACGCGCGCTGGCTTGACCACCACGTACAGGGAATCGCCCTCGAGGACCGGCGTCGCATTCGGTCCGCCCTCATACATCGTCGCAGCCAGCGGGCTCTCCCATTCCCGCGTCCAGACCGCCTTTCCCGTCGCCGCATCGAGGCAGAAGAGCGTGGCGGTATCCGACTTGTCCCGATTGCCCATCGTGAACAAGCGTCCACCCGACACGCTGACGGCGGTGAATCCGACACCGACCTGGGATTTCCAGGCCCGCTTCAGCCCATCCACCGGGAGCGCATCGGGAAACCGCTCCGGCGTGATGCCATCGCCCTTGGGACCGCGCCACGTGGGCCAGTCGCCCGCAACCGCGGATTGGGTGAGGAGGAAGGTGCCAACGACAGCGGCCGAGTTGAGGAGGATTTTCATGGGGTCGAACCGAAAAATGCTCGGACGAGCGTATCCCCCCCAGCGGCGCTGGCAAGCGGCGGTCCCATCCCGTCAGTCGACGCGGTCGAGGTTGTCCTCGCGATCGCGCCCGCCCGGAATCGGTTTCGGATTCAGATTGGGACGCAGCATCCGCTTCTGGCGTTCCCGGTCGCCTGCATTCCGGACGATCGGAATGGGCTGTTCGGAATTGATGTCCAGACCGGTCACGTACATCGCGGCAGATCCCGTCATCGGCAGCGGGATGAAGTCCTGCACCTGCTGGAGGTTCCACTTCTCCTTCTTCAGGAACTCCTCGACCGCGCCCATCTCCTTCTCGGTGCAGCCCGGGAAACTCGAGATGAAGTACGGCACGAGATATTGCTCCTTGCCGGCGGCCTCGCTCAGTTCGAAGAACTTGTCCATGAACGCCGGAAAGTCGCCGGCGGGCTTGCGCATCCGCCGCAGGACCTCGGGATGCATGTGCTCGGGAGCCACCTTCATGTGGCCGGAAACGTGGTTCTGGACCAGTTCCTTCATGTACTCCGGTGTCCGCAGGGCCACATCCATCCGGATGCCGGACTGAACGAACACGTGCTTCACCCCGGGCTGGGCGCGCGCTCCACGCAGGATGTCCAACCCCGGCTGCTCATTGATGCCGAAATGCGGGCAGATCGATGGCCAGAGGCAGCTCGGACGGTGACACTTCTTGCACGCCTCCGCATGCCCGTTCTGGGCCGCATACAGGTTTGCCGTGGGTCCACCCAGGTCCGAAATCGTCCCCCGGAAATTCGGCGAATTCGCCAGCCGCCGAACTTCCTTCAACACGGAGTCGACGCTCCGGCTGGACAGGAATTTCCCCTGATGGAAGCCCAGACCGCAGAACGTGCATCCTCCCGCGCACCCGCGTGAAACGATGATCGAATCCTTGATCGTCGCGAACCCAGGCACCGGCAGCTTGTAGATGGGGTGGGCCAACCGCATGAAGGGATACTCGTACAGCGCATCCAGCTCCGGACCATCCACGGGCATCGCGGGCGGTTCCATGTAGACCGCACGGTTCCCGTGCATCTGGACCAACCGCTTCCCGCAATAAGGCGTCTGCTGCGCCTCGACCACCTTGGTCAGGCGCATCAGGTGGGTCTTGTCCGCCTGCAACTCCTCCCACGAAGGCAGGATGATGCAGTCGCTGAAATCCATCGCTGCCGTCGCCTTGCTGCCCAGGAACAACGTCGTGCCGGGAATCTCCCGGAAGTCCCGGTTGCCCTCGCGCAACCGCCGCGTGATCTCACGCACCGCCCGTTCACCCATGCCGTACACCAGCACGTCCGCCTTGGCGTCCGCCATGATGGAGGGCTTGAGCTTGTCTTCCCAGTAATCGTAATGCGCCACCCGGCGCATGCTGGCTTCCATCCCACCCAGAACGACGGGGACTCCCGGGAAGGCCCGCCGCGCCATCTGCGAGTAAACCACACCGGCGTGGTTGGGACGTTTCCCCGGGATACCTCCCTCGCTGTACACGTCCTCCTTCCGCTTGTGGCGGGCGGCGGTGTAATTCGACAGCATCGAATCCAGGTTCCCGGCGGTCACACCCACGAACAGCTTCGGCGTTCCCATCACCTGGATCGACTCGATCGTCTTCCAGTCGGGCTGCGCCACGATGCCGACGCGGAGTCCGTCCGCCTCCAGCACGCGCCCGATCATCGCCGCCCCGAAGGACGGATGGTCCACGTACGCGTCCCCGGTGATGATCAGCACATCGAGTTCATCCCATCCCCGGGCATCCATTTCGGCGCGGGACATCGGCAGGAACCCCTCGTACTCCTTCGGGATCGTCTTTTTGGCGGCACTCATTTCCAGACTGCGATCATGGCCATGTGTTCCAAGCGCGGCAACCGCAGACCTTGCCAGAGTGGCGATCTGCGGAATTCTCCCTACCCCTCTCAGGGGAGCCCTACTTCGAACCTACGAAATCGACCCGGGCACTCAACTCGGGGGTCAGGTAGCGATCCGGGTTCCGGATCTGGACTTTCACCTGCAGGGTCCCCTTCTGACGGCTCGCCTCCGGCGCGATCTCCACGACCTCACCCTCGTATTTTCGGTCCGAGTAGGCTTCCGGCGAGACCACGCACCGTTGCCCGATGGCGACCTTCGCCAGGTCGGATTCCCCAAGATCAATCTCCACCTGCAGGTCTCCCAGATCCGCCACGGCGACCAACGACGTGCTCGGACCTCGTCCTCCCCCGAACGTCTGGGGCGTCACGAGCTCGTTCGCATCGACCAACTTCTCCAGGACGATCCCGTTGACGGGGGAACGGATGACGCACCAGTCGATCCAGGTCTCCAGCAAGCGTCGGCCGCCTTCGACCTGCTTCACGGTCGCCTCTGCGGAAGCCATCGCCAGACGGGCATCATCGAGGAACTTCTGCATCTCCACCTGGCTGGCCACCAACCCTTCCGCCCGCTTCAGATCCATCCGTGCCCGATCCACGGCCACCCGGGCCACGGCCAACTGGCCATCATTCTCGGCCAATCGGGCCTGATACTCCGAGTCGTCCAACCGAACCACCACCTGACCGTTCGTCACGGAATCCCCCTTCCGTACCCCGATCCAGTTCACGATCCCCATGAACCGCGGACTGATCTCGATCCGCTCCCGCGCCACGATGTACCCGGTCACGGTCAGGACGGAGCCTTCCACCCGCGACGAACCGACCGAGGCCGCAGACGTTGACGAGACCGCGTTGGTGCCCGGAGCGGATGCGGTCGGCGTTGGCGGCTTCGATCCGGGCTTCTTCTCCGCCGCCTTCACCGGTGAGCGGACGTTATCGCCGGCACGGGGAACGGCGAAATAGGCGGCGGCTGCAATGACCAGCAGCGCGACGGCCACGATCCAGAAAGTGGCACTGCCTCGCCGTTGCTTCTGCTGCGACGAGATGCGGAGACGCTCCAATGGGTCCTGGCTCATACGGATTTCAATGCGGAAATGACGGGAATGCGGGCCGCTCGCAGGGCCGGCAGCAGGCTGCCAACCACTCCGATCACCACGGCAAAAAGCAGGCCTTTCGCCATCAACATGGGCGTGACCTGAAACTGGAAGACCGTTTCGGCAAAGGACTGGAAGTCGAGCGTCCCGGTGCTGAACCCATCGGTCAGGCGGGCCAGCGCACAGCCGAAGATGCCACCCAATGCTGCCAGACAGGCTCCCTCGATGAGGAAGCACACCACGACCGACTTCCGCGAATATCCGATCACCCGCAGCGTGCCGACTTCGCGGGTCCGCGACGCGACGCTCGCGTACATCGTGTTCATCGCGGCGAACACCGCCCCGATCGACATCGCCACACCCAGCAAGCCGGCGATGATCTTGATCGGTGCCGCGGTGACCGTCTGCCCCTTGTAGTACTGAACCTCTCCTTCGGCCCGGAGCGCCAACCGTTTGTCCGTGTCGATCCGGTTGGTCAGGACCGTCATCGCATTCGTATCCCGCGGACGCAGCAGGATGCTCGAATACTGGTCCCGTTCGAAGATGGCGCGGCATTCATCGGAGTCCATCCACGCTTCCGAATCGAAGGCGCTGCCGCCCGCATCGAAGTGGCCAACCACCTTCAACCGTGTCAGACCCGCCTTCACCGTTCCGCCCAGTTCGAAGCCCTGGAAACGCTTGGCCAACCGCTGGGCGACCACGATCTCCCGCTTGCCGGGTTCGAACCATCGGCCTTCCACCAACGACACCTGCGGGCGCAGTTCCATCCCACGGGCGGTCAAGCCGCGCAGCAGGGTATTCGCCTCGCCGGTCCCATCCACGCGCGGCACGGAGACGATCATGATCACCTCGGCCGAGATCAACGGTTGTCCGGCTTCGTTGCGCGCAATCTCCTCCATGTACGAGAGCGTCTTGAAATGCTCCCGCGTCACGAGGCTGCCCGACTCCGCCTGCGAACCACGCCGCACCACCAGGACGTTCCGGTCATCCCCGGTGTTCCCTGAACTGGCCTCGATCCCGCGCGCCACCGCCTGCAAAACCACAAACACCGCCACCACCGCACCAATCCCCAGGATCGTCGTCAGCGACGAGCGCCATCGGACGAGGACATTCCGGACATTGTACTGGATGGGCAGGCCCGCCAGCGTGGCCAGTCCCCAGACTGCGCCAACGCCGGCCGCAACCAGGCCCACCAGCACCAACCACTCGATTCCTGTCGTGCCGCCTCTCATCGGGATTCCTCAGTCCAGCGTCTTCAAGCCCTCGACCACGCTCATCCGTCCCACCGAAATCGCCGGTCCGATGGACGAAACCACTCCCAGCACCGAGGCCACCGCGGCCGCCATCCCGACGATCCGCGGTGTCACCTCAAACACGATCAGGAAGCCATTGGTCATCTGCTGGATGTCGGAGAACGTCCAGAACGCCCACGCGCCTCCGATGCCGACCGCCCCTCCGATCACCGACAGGCCAAAGCCCTCGGCAAGGATGAAACCGAACAGGTCCCGTCGTTGGAAACCCAGCGCCTTCAACACGGCCAATTCGCGGAACCGCTCGCGCACCGCCATGCTCATGGTGCTCACCGCCACGAGCACCAGGGTGAAGACCACCACCAGGTTCACGCCCCGGATCAGGTTGCTGACATTGCCCCACATGCTCACGAACCCCATCTGGAAGGCGCGCTCCGACTCCGCACGGACTTCCGCCGATGTGTTGGCAAAGGTGTCGTTCACCTGCTGGATCACACGGTCGGCCACCTCCACCGACTCGGCCCGCAGATACCACGTGCCCACCGTTCCGGGATCTCCGGTCAACTCATCCAGCAGCTTGTGGTGAAAGAAGATGTTCCGATCATCGACCGTGCCCTGATAAACCGCCTCGATCTTCAGATCCAGATCGCACGGGTAAAACGTCCCCCGGAACCGCATCTGGTCCCCGACCTTCAGGTTGTACCGCTTCATCGTGTCCGCACCCACCAGGCATCCGGTGCGGTTCTTCACCCAGGCTTCGTAGCTGCCGTCGATCACCGGGCCGTCCACGATGATCGACTGGAACGGCACCGGATCGACGGCGAACTGGGCAAAACTGGTGAACTCCTCGTTCTCGTACAGTCCTCCGAAATACGTGAACGGCGTCACCGTCACGATGCCCGGAATCCGTTGGATGGCCGACAACTGCTTTGCCGGCAGCGGTTGCATCAACGACACCTTGTTGCGCGCGATGATCCGCAGGGACGCGCCCTCCGCCTCCGGTGGCACCGTCAATTCCCGCTCCAGCGTCATGAGCGAAACCAGCAGTGCCGAACTGACCGCGACACTCGAAATCGTCAGCAACGCACGCCGGGTGTTCCGCAGTGCGTTCTTCAGGATGAAACCGAACACCGTCACGCGACGATCTCCCCCTTCTCGAGGTGCAGGCTGCGCGTTCCGTAGCCCGCTGCCTTCGGATCGTGCGTCACCATGATCACCGTTTTCCCGGAACGGCTCGAAAGCGACCGGAGGATGTCGAGCACGTCCGACGCGGACTTCGCGTCCAGGTTGCCCGTAGGCTCGTCCGCCACGATCAGGACGGGATCCGTCACCAAGGCCCTCGCGATGGCCACACGCTGCTGCTGACCGCCCGAGAGCTGGTCGGGCCGATGGTGAAGCCGGTCACCCAGCCCCACCAATTCCAGTGCCGCCTGCACCTGCTCTTTCCGGGATTTGCGATCAAGACGCGTCAGCAGCAACGGCAATTCCACGTTCTCCGCCGCCGTCAGGACAGGGATCAGATTGAACGACTGGAAGACGAATCCCACGTACTGATTGCGCCATGTGGCCAGGTCGGACTCGGAAAGGTTTCCGACGTTGATGCCTTGCACGAGAACGTCCCCGGACGTGGGGCGGTCGATGCCTGCGATGATGTGGAGCAAGGTCGACTTCCCGGATCCGGACGGCCCCATCAACACCACGAACTCGGCCGGCTGGATGTCCACCGAGACATGGTTCAGGGCGGTGACATCAATGTCCCCCTGACGGTACAGCTTGGAGAGGTCGCGAACCTGGACGATGGGATCAGCTGCCATAAGGCGACCAAGAGGTAGGGCAATCTCCGATCACTGGCAACCCCGCTCAGGGTTACGTTCGATGGACCTCACGAAACCACTCCCCGGGAGGCATGGTTTCAGGGCCGCGATGTCCTCATCGCACGCCGATTGGAAAGCGGAGGGCGACGGGGACGTCGCCACCCGTTTCATCGAATGGACCGCATCAAGGCTTGGCCTTGGGCGCGTTCTTCTGCGCTTCACGGTTCGCCTTGCGGGCCTTGGCCGGATCCGGATTCACGACGTCGTTGGTCGTGTACAGACCGATCGACGAATCCCCCATCTTCCACGCCGCAGGGTTCAGGCTCAGCTCACGGGTGACGCGTTGCGAGATCGCCTCGGCGTCCTTGGGCGTGTTCACGATGAACGGTCGGATGATCACAACCAATTCCGACCGGACCTTGGCCTTGGTGTCCTTGCGGAACGGGGCTCCCAGATAGGGAATCGAGCTGAGGATGGGAATGCCGCTCCGATCCACCGTCTCGCTCTCCTCGATCAATCCACCCACGACCACGGCCTGTTCATGCTGGGCAATGAAGGTGCCGCTGACCGTACGCGACTGGACCGTGTCCACCGCCTGGCTACGGAAGCCGCCACCTTCAGTGGGCACCGGAATCGTCGCGCCGTTGCGACGCAGGGAGGAATTCTCCTGAACAAGCCGCAGCGTCACGGTCCGATCCGCATTGATGTTCGGCGTGAGCAGCAGGGTCGTGCCCACAGGCCGGAATTCCAACTGCGCGTTGGCCGCCTGGGCAATCGCGCCGCCGTTCCCACCGGTGGGGATCGTGGCGGCACCGCTGAAACCGCGGGTGATCGGAACTTCCTCGCCCACGAACACACGGCTGACTTCGTTGTTCGCGGTCAACAGCACCGGACTCGCCACCGCGTTCAGGCGACCCTTGGTCTCGAGCAGTTGCATGCGCGCCCGGACATTCTGGCCGAGGTACTGGAACACCATCGCCTGTGCATCGACGCCACCCCCCGGATTGAAGTTCGGGGTGACTCCGCTGGTGACAGACGCAGGAGGCAGGATCTCGGTCGGGCTGAAAGCCCCGTTCAACTGGCCGTCGCCAACGCCCTTCAGGAAGGAGTAATCGAATGCGGAATTGAATCCGTCGCCCAGGCTCACCCGGAGGACCCGGACATCGAGTAGGACCATCGACTGCGGAACATCCAGCTTGGCCACCAGGTTCCGGATATCCTTCAACGCGTTTTCGTCCGCGGTCCGTACCAGGAGCTTGTTCTGTCGGCGAAGCACGGTGACGTGGATCGTCACGCGACGCCCCAAGGCCTGATCCACCTGTTGGACCGCATTGCCCGTTTCACCGTTCTGTTGGGCGTCCGACAACGCCTGCACCTGTTCGGCATTGAGGTTGGGATTGGTCAGCAACTGCTGCTGCTGGGGCAATGTGGTTTGCCGCCGCCGCTGCTGGCCCTGATTGCCCATCATGCCGCCCATGCCGAACCCGCCAAAACCCATGCCGCCGGCCATCCCCATGCCACCCATTCCGCCCATGCCGCCGGCCATCCCCATGCCGCCCATTCCGCCCCCCATGCCCATGCCGCCCATTCCGCCCCCCATGCCCATGCCACCACCCCCCTGACCGGCGGCGGCCATGCCCAGTCCCGTCGCCCGCTGGTCGAGGATGTCGAAGCGCATCATCCGCTGCTGCAACTCCATCATGGACTCCATGTCATTGTCCCCGGTGCTCACCTCAACCCGCTCGCCGAACAGGTCCGAGATGGCGTTGGCGATGTCGAAGGAGTTCGGATAAAGCAGGGTGAAGATCTCGGTCTGTTCATCCCGGAAGGAAGCCAGATCGCGTCGGAACTCACCCACCGTGTAGACACGGACGATGCCGGTCTTCTCGTCCTCCCGGAGCCACAGCCCGTTCGCCGTGCACATCGTTTCCAGAACGGACTGGACCGGAAGGTTGGACAGGAACAGCGAGACATTGTTGGTCCCGGCGGTTGCCGTGGGGGCCACATTCAACCCGGTCATCCGCGACAGCGTGCGCGACACTTCTGCAAAGGAAACGGTGTTGACGTCGATCAACCGGATCATGCGCTCCGCGGGCTTCGCCGTCCGGTACATCTCAACCTCCGCGGGCGTGGCATTGGTCCCAAGCCCGACCACCTCGATCTTGAGCAGGCGACCGCTGGGAACACCGCCAACGCCGCCCCCGCCGCCCTGCAACACCGCCTGCAAGCCGGCACCCGCCTGTGTGGGATCGCGGAGCGCGTTGACCGCGTTGTTCATCCGGATGTCTCCGGCGGGCGCCTGTGCGAGCAGCGTCGTGAAACCCGCTGCCGAAAAGAGGGCGACAGCATGGCTCCAACGCAAGGTGTGTTTGGACTTCGTCTGAGGGTTCATTTTTGGGAGCCGGCAGCGGCGTAGATCGTCAGGAAGAAGGTGATGTACACGAACCCGACCACGCCGCCGACAAAAACGATGATGGCTGGTTCAACAACGGCGGAGAGCTGGCGGATCAGGACCGCGAGTTGGTTCTCGAAGAAGCGGGCCACTTCTTCCAGGACGTCATCCAGCCGTCCGGAGGATTCACCCACCGCGATCATCCGGCCCAACATCGGCATGAAACCGCCCGGTTCCGTCAACGCTTCAGCCAGGGATCCGCCGGCAAACACGCGCTGCCGGGTCTTGGCGACGATACCGGCGAGGTGCTTGTTGCTTCCCAGCGCTTCCATCGTCCGGAGGGCGTCCAGCACGGTGACCCCCGAGCGCAGCAGGATCGCGAGCGCCCGGGCAAACAGGGCGGTACCGGCCACACAAAGCACCCGACCGATCAACGGCACGCGCAACATGAACTTGTCCAACGGAGCACGTAGCCCCGGCATCTGTGTCGCAAAGAGGATACCCAGCATGCTCACCACCATCACCACCAACAACGCCGTCCCATTCGTCCGGAACCATGCGGAGAGATCCATCAGCATCACCGTCGTGGGAGGCAGTTTCCGCCCCAGGGCCTTGATGAAGATCTCCAGTTTCGGGATGACGTTCAGCACCATGAACAGGGAGACGCCGATCGCTGCCATCAGGGTGATGAAGGGATAGGTCAGCGCAGTCATCACCTGCTGGATCAGGTGACGTCGCCGCTCCATCGCCTCCGCGGCCCGCACCACCACCACATCCAGATTACCGGTCTGTTCACCCACCTTGACCAACTGGACCGTCAGGTTGTTGAACACCCGGTGTTCGGACAGCGCGTCCGCAAACGAACTGCCCTCCTCGATCCGGACCATCACTCGCCGCAGGATCCGTTGGAGCTTCAGCCGGTCGGCATGCTCCGCAGCCGTCTGCAAGGCGTTCAACAGCGTCAGGCCAGACCGGAGCATCACCGCCAATTGCTGGAGCGACATCTCCACGTCAATCGAACGCACCGGCAGCCACCCGCTCGGATTCAGTGCGTCCGTCAGCCCGACGCGCGTCTCCGCCGCAATCTGGATGTCGAGGACCAGCCACCCCCGCGCGCGCAACTCGGAGGCCAGCACGACTGCGGAAGCCGCGGATTGAACGCCACGCTGGGTCCGACCGGAAGTGTCACGTGCGGTGAAATTGAAGGAGGGCATGAAGATCAGGGGTTCACCAGGCAGCCACGGCGTTGCGGATTTCCTCGAAGGTGGTCATTCCCTTCGCCAGCTTGCTGAGCGCGTCATCCAGAAGCAGGGGCAGCCCGCGCCGCTTCATTTCTTCGAGGATCTCCACTTCCTGCGCACCCCGGTTCACGATCTGGGACCAGGTTTCATCCAGCGGCAGGAATTCGAAGATCGCCAACCGGCCCACGGACCCCTTCCCGCCGCAGTAAAGGCAGCCACCCTTGGAGAAGGAGGGGCGACCTTCCAGGTCTGGAAGGCCCAGCGCGATCGCCTCAGCAGCGGTCAACGCCCCGGGGCGGTGACACCGGGCGCACAAACGCCGCACCAACCGTTGGGCAATGCTCAGACGCAGCGTGGAGGCGATCAGGTAACGCTCAACACCCATGTCCCCCAGGCGTGTCACCGCTCCCGCCGCTGTATTGGTGTGCAGCGAGCTGAAGACCAGGTGACCCGTGAGCGACGCCTTGACCGCGATGTCCGCGGTCTCGCCATCGCGGATCTCACCGATCATGACCACGTCCGGGTCATGACGGAGGATGCTCCGAAGCGCCTTTGCAAACGACGTCTTGTCCGCCGAGTCCACCGTCACCTGGGCCACGCCGTGGATGTCGTACTCCACCGGATCCTCGACCGTGATGATGTTGAGGGCCTCCAACTCCAGCAACCGCCGGATCCCGGCGTAGAGGGTGGTCGACTTGCCGGATCCCGTGGGCCCGGTCAGGAGGATCATTCCATGCGGCTGGGCCAGCGCGGCCTCGAACAGCTTGAGATGACCGGCGTCCATGCCCAACCGCTCCAGCGTCAGCACGCCCGTCTGCAATCCAAGCAACCGGAGCGTCAACCGCTCTCCCCATTTCGTCGGCAGGGTCGCCGCCCGGATGTCCAGCGTCCTTCCATCCCCGTACGTATGCCGAAAGGCTCCGTCCTGAGGCGCTCTCTTTTCAGAGATGTCCATCTGGGAAAGAACCTTGAACCGGTTGGTCAGGTTGCCCGCGACGGACATCGGCAGGCGTTGGATCTCCTCCAGTCCGCCGTCCACCCGGAACCGGATCCGCAGGGTCTCGGCACCCGGATCGATGTGGATATCCGAGGCCTGCCGCAGGATTGCGGAATAAAGAAGATCGTCGGACAGGCTCGCCGCATCGATGACCTCCGCTTCGGAGCCACGGCCGGTCGGACGTCCGATGGCCGCCGTACCTCCGGCTCCTGGTTTCAGGTTTCCGTAGATCCGGGAAAGCGCCCGACGCAGGGATTCAGGCTCGGCGGGAATCGCTTCCACCGGCAACTCGAAGGCCCGCTGGACGGCGCCCAGGCTCGCGGCATCCCGGGGATCACTGCACGCGACATGCACCCTGCCCCGCCATTCGATGAAGGGAAGCACCTCGCGTCGGAGTGCCAGATTCGCCGGAACCCTCAGCGC
The DNA here is from genome assembly GCA_027489875.1 of Verrucomicrobiales bacterium. Taxonomy (GTDB): domain Bacteria; phylum Verrucomicrobiota; class Verrucomicrobiia; order Limisphaerales; family UBA9464; genus UBA6176. Next base: position 3,358 of record JAIXZE010000386.1, on the reverse strand, counting down.
GAGCAACGGATCCACCCGCACATCGTCCATATCCAACGGTCGCGTGACCGTTGGCTTGTCGATGATGGATGGATCGTTGGCCGCACTCATCACTTCGCCGGGATTGGATTGGGGCGACGCAACAAGGCCGGGTTGCTCTTGAACCGCTGGATCCGTTCGCGGAGCACCGCCGGATTCCGGGTAAAGTTGAAGGCGGTCGGCTCCGAGATCAGGCCGTCCACGAGCAAACGCGCCAGATCCTGTTCGAAGGTCTGCATGCCGTGCATGCCGCCGACTTCCATCGCCGAGTACACCTGGGCGGAGCGCGCCGTGGATATCAGGTTCGCCACTGCCGGGTTCACCAGCAGGACTTCACTGAGTGCCACCCGACGACGCCGGCCATGCGCCCCCGGCTGGGCCTGGGGTCCATCGGCCAGCAACAACTGCTGGGCAATCACGGCCCGCAGCACCAGCGCGAGCTGGCGGCGCACGCCGTCCTGTTCACCTGCCGGAAACACCGAAACCAGACGCTCGATGACACCCACGCAGTCGCCCGCGTGAACGGTGGTGAACACGAGGTGGCCCGTCTCCGCCGCCGTGATCGCCGTCCGGATGGTGCTGATCTCCCGGATTTCGCCCACCAGGATCACGTCCGGATCCTGACGCAGGGAAGCCACGAGCGCGTCGTAAAACGTCCCGCAATCCGCTCCCACCTGACGCTGGTTCACGAGGCTCTTCGCCGGCGGATGCACGTATTCGACCGGGTCCTCGATCGTGATGATGTGGGCGTTGTAGGTCCGGTTGATGCGGTCGATGAGCGCCGCCAGGGTCGTGCTTTTGCCCGCACCGGTCGGTCCCGCAACAATGATCAACCCGTCCGGCAGATCGCACAGCGTGTAGAGCGACTCCGGCATCCCCAACTCACCAAGCGACCGAAACCGATCGTCGAGACGACGGAATGCCACGCACAGCTCACGCCCACGCTTGAAGACGTTGAAACGGTACCGGACATCCTCGCAGGTGATGGCCCCGTCGATATCCCCAACCGAATCCAGCCGTTTGCGATCCGTGGTCTGAATCAACTCGGTGGTGATGCTGCGAAGGTCGTCCGCCGAAAGCCGGTCCTCACCTGCCAACGGATGCAATTGGCCCGCCGTGCGCAGGAGCGGATATTGATCCGGCACCAGATGCAGGTCCGAGGCCTGCATCTGGACCGTTGCCCGCAGGAGGGCCCGGAGTCTCGGGTGCATGGCACCCTTCCCCGTTCCTACTGCCAGAGACGAATTTTCCACGATTTGCCGGGCTGATTTGGGGTGTCAGACATTTCGAGGGCCACAGGCACGGCCGCGACATCGGAACGGGAGAGCTCGTCCAAGGCGTCCAGCATGTTCATGTATCCGCCTTGCAGCTGGACCTCCCAGAGCACCGGATAGCGTCCGGGACCCAGCGTCGCACGGGCGCGATCCGCCAACTGCTGGAGTGCCGGTGCCAGGATCGCCTGATTGGTCAGCGCCGTTTGCTCCTGAAGCTTCAGGCCATGTCGGACCCAGAGCGCGGAGAGCATGTCACTGCCCATCAAACGATCAGTGCTGTTCGTCCACGACGATGTCAACCGGCCCAACTCCTCGCGGAGCGGCTTGAGTTCCGCACGCGCCTTCTCCAGATCGCGGGTCAGCAGGACTCCCCGGACCCGCTCCGCCTCGACGTCGATCTTCCGCGGCGCCTTGGCCCGGGCCGCCTCGACCTGGGCGTTCAGCGCCTTCAGTCGTTGGATCGGAGCCTTCGTGAACGCATAGGCGTAAACGATGATGATGAAGAGGGCCGGAACGATCACGAGCAGGATCTTGTCCCGTCGCGTAATGGTGATGCCGCCTGTTGTTCCCATGGCTGGTTCAGTTGAAGTTCAGGTTGTTCACCGCCCCGTCATCCCATCCGTCACCACCGTTGCCGCAGCCGCACCCGCCGCACCGGCGGCCGCGCGGATCGCTTCCGACGATACCGTCGCCGGAGCATTCGTCGGAGGGCCAAGGACCACTCCGGGATTCATGATCACCGTCTTCAGGGACCAATCCAACTGCCAAGGTCCACCATCGGCGGCGATGTTCAACGCACGCCGCCTCGGCGGCTCAATGCGCCAGCCGAAGGGTTCCACGGCCGCCGCGACATTCGTGGCAAAACCAGGAACATCCGGCGTCATCGAAAGCCCCGTGAGATGCAGTTCGCCCGCGTACTCGTCGATCGTCACGATCGCCAGATCCACCGGGGTCGCCTGCGCCAGCGTCAACAGCAACGTGGCATGGCGCCGATGTTCCTTGTCGAGGGTGTCCTTCCAGAACTCCCGAAGTTCCCGAAGCTCCTGCGCTTCCGCCCGGACTTGCTCCAGCTGGGTTTGCAGCGCGTTGGCCCGGTTCGAGAACTCAGCAAGCTCCTTCGCCGGCTTCTCCGCTTCCACCAATTCCGTGCGGAGGACGTCCATGCGGTGCCCCATGAAGAAGAAATGGGCCACACAGATCGCACCCGCCCCCAACGCCAGGGATGCCGCCAAGGCCACCCGCTGGGCGTCGGGCATCGGCTTCGGTGCCGGCTTCACCACCGGCATCCGGGTCCGATCCGCCGTCAGCTCCGTGGCCCATTCCTGCAGCCACGACTTGAGCACCATCTCCTCATCCAGGGAAACCGTCGGACCATCCGCATACTGGATCAGGGAACTGTCCGCCACCATCACCGCCCGGTCCGAAAGCAACGCACCAAACCATTGGTCCACCTGTGGCCGCCAGAGCCCACGCGAGGGTGGCGTCGCCACCACATGCGATCGCGGCGTGGCCGGATTGCTCCCGTCCACACACAGCACGATGTCGTTCCACAACTCCACACGCTGCCAGCCCGAACTGGAATGACCCAGCGCCCGCAACAATCCACCCGGGTGCGAGATGCCGCGCAAGACCGCCTTCCGGACATGCAGCGAATCCTGGATCTGGGCCAGGTCCGCCTGCGACATCTGCGTCACCCAGAAGGAACGATCCGTTCCGGATCCACCCGCCGGCACCGCCGACAACGCCGAATCAAAGGGATTGATCCCCGAAATCGCCTCCGCCTCGAAACTCAACGCATTCGCCAGCTCATCCCCTTCCAGACCGGCCACCTTCCCCGCAGGCACCTGCAGCACCTGCGTCGATAACCCGGACGCGAGCACGTACACCGAAACCTTCTTCGGCGCTCCCAGCATGAACGCCGCCTCGACCAACACCGGCAGCGTCTCCCCGGCCGGCGCCCGGGCCTCCCAGATCTGCTTCAACAACAGCTCCCGCTTCCCCTCGAAATCCGCCCGGATCAACCGGGTCGGCGTGATCAACAACATCGTCACCGCGTCTCGTCGCGG
>JAIXZE010000208.1 GCA_027489875.1 Verrucomicrobiales bacterium | reverse complement strand
CCCATCACGTCGGTCCCGACCGATGTCATCGATTCCCGTAGCCGGGTGGTCTACTCGCCGGATCCCGGGTACACGGGGCCGGATTCCTTCCGGTACCTCGCCTTTGATTCGGAGTTCGAATCCGCTTCGGTTGAAGTGCGTGGCGTGGTGACGCCGAACGCGGCGGCCGATACCGACGGCGACGGGATGCTTGATGCGTATGAACTCGCGAACGGTCTGGATGCCCGGGCTGCGGATGCGGACCTGGACAAGGATGCCGATGGGTTGACCAACGCGGCCGAATTCGTCGCGGGAACGCGCGCGGACCTGCCGGATACGGATGGGGACGGCCAGAACGACGCGGAGGATCCGCGGCCGTTGGTCGCCAACCGACGGCCGGTTGCCGACGTCCAGAGCACTCTGGCGGCGGATGCGCCGTTGGTGCTGGATCTGGTCGGTTCCGATCCGGACGGCGACATCCTGACGACACGGATTACGGCGATTCCATCCCTGGGTCGACTGTTCCGGACACTGGACGGCGTGACGCGCGGCGAGGCTGTGACCAACGTGCCCGCCGAAATCGCCGCCAATCCCGTGCGGTTGATCTATGTCCCCCTGGGAATCAGCGCCACGAACGAACTCCGCTATACGGTGCGGGATGGTTCGCTCGAGTCCGTGCCCGGGGTCTTCGTGCTCGTTTCAGCGAATCGACCCACCGCGGACGCCGACGGCGACGGTTTGTCGGACGGGTATGAAGTGGCGGAGGGCCTGGACCCGTTCGCGGACGACGCGGTGTTGGATCGCGACGGCGATGGCTTGGCCAACCTGGAGGAATTCAACCGGGGCTTGCGCGCCGGTGTTGCGGACACGGACGGCGACCAGTTGCGCGACGGGGCTGAGATTGTCGCAGGCACCAACCCGTTGAATCCGGATACGGACGGCGATGGGATCGTGGATGGCGTCGATCCGAATCCCTTGCTGTCCGATCTGGATCAGGACGGCGACGGCATTGCCGACACCGAGGACGTGGACATTGATGGCGATGGTTTGATGAACGATCAGGAAGCGCTCCGCGATACGGATCCGCGAAATCCGGACTCGGACGGGGACCGTTGGCAGGACGGGCTGGAAGTAGCGCTGGAATCGGATCCGCGGCGTGCGGACTCGACGCCCACGATCCTGGTGGTGGGGCAGCCTGTGGTGGATGTGGTCCTGCCGACGGCACCGTCCGTCGATGTCACCATGGGCGGAATCGTCCTCGCCGAGCCGGCCGTGGATGTGGTGCTGCCTGCGGCCCCTTCCACAGACGTGACCGTCGGGGGGATTGTGGTTTCGGATCCAGCGGTTGATATCGTCCTGCCGACGGCACCATCCACGGATGTGACCGTCGGAGGCATCGTGGTTTCAGAGCCGGCGGTGGATGTGGTCTTGCCCGCGGCGCCTTCCGCCGAGGTGACGGCAGGTGGGATCGTGGTCAGCGAACCGGCGGTGGACATCGTGCTGCCGTCAGCGCCGTCGACTGATGTCACGGCGGGCGGGATTGTCGTGAGCGAACCGGTCGTCGAGGTGGTGTTGCCAGCCCAACCGGCGGATACGGCCGGGTTGTTCGGCGTGGTGGTTTCGGAACCGGTGGTGTTCGTGGATTGGGAACCGGATCCGGGTTCGGGAACCGGCGGCTCCGGAACGTCCGGTGTGGCCGGAAGTGGGACGGGCGAGGGGACGGAGGGACTTGCGGGTGAGATCCGGCTGCTTTCGCTCCGGGTGGATCCCGTGGTGGGGCCGCGCCCTGCGGATGCGGGCGAGGCGGCCGTGGGCACCGCCGTGGAATCATGGTGGGTCACGCTGGAGTGGCGTGGTCCCGCGGGTGCGCGTTACCGGGTGGAATCGAGCGAAGATCTCCAGACGTGGCGGACCGAGACGCTTGACCGGGTGGTCGAGGGTGGAGGCCGGTGCACCGGGCGATGCCGGACCGACGGAAGCGAAGCACGGTTCTATCGCGTGCGGTGGACGGAGTGATTTTCAAGGAAAGACCAGAACATGAGCAACGAGACCTTTTCAGCAGTGAACATCCGACGATCGAGTTCCATGCACACAGGCATTCAACGAGGCATTCCCATGACAGAAATCCGAAACTGGACCGTTCGCCAGGCACTGAGCCTGTTGGCCGGGACCGCACTGGCGGCGTGTGCCGGCCGGTTGGAGGCGCAGTCGTTCGACGTGGGGAGCAATGGCTCCCGTGGGGACGTGGTGATCAGCGAGACGACGATCATCGAACTGCCGCCGGACGGCAAACTGCACTTCAAGAGCCTGACGGTGAACGCGGGCGCCGAGATGCGGTTCAAGAGGAACACCAACAACACGCCGGTTTACATCCTGTCGCAGGGGGATGTGTTGGTGAATGGCGTGATCCGGGTGGGTGGGTCCCAAGGCACCAGCAATGACGGTGGGCTTCCAGGGCCTGGAGGGTTTGGGGGAGGCAAGCCGGGGTTTGGAACAACGTCGCCAGGGTTCGGGTACGGGCCGGGTGGTGCCACGTTTGGCTTTGACGGCGGATGCTTTTGCTCCAACGACGCCGGCGGCGGGGCCTTTGGCGAAGCCGGAAACCGCAATGCCAAGACCTACGGCAACGTGTTCTTGATACCGCTGATTGGTGGGTCAGGGGGTGGCGGCACATTCGGATCCCCGGGCTCGGGCGGCGGGGGGGGAGGCGGAGCCGTCCAGATTGCAGCAAATACCCGGATCACCGTGTCTGGTACGATTGATGCAACCGGCGGTGCCATCAGGGGTTCCTCGTTCAATGGCGGCAGTGGCGGCGCGATCCGTCTGGTCTCGATGAAAGTGGATGGCACTGGAAGATTGGACGCGCGGGGCGCGGGCGGCGGAGGCCGTGGAAGGATCCGGGTCGATACTTTGGATCGGTCTGGGATCAGCTTCAATTTTGAGGGTGTCAGCAGCGTGGGTGGCAACCTGTTCTCGTTGCCCACGGTGCTGCCACGCCTCCAGACGATCGAGGTCGCTGGCAATGCGGTGTCCGAGGGCGAGGGGCCTCAGACCTTCCTGCTGCCGTTCGGTTCCACGCCGGAGCGGACCGTGAAGATCCAGGCCCGCGACTTCGGCAAGAATGTCCCGATCCGGATCACGCTGACGCCCGACACCGGAAGCCCGGTGATCGTCGATGCCGAGGTCGACAACTCCGT
>JAIXZE010000373.1 GCA_027489875.1 Verrucomicrobiales bacterium | reverse complement strand
GTGGGCTGGTTGAACGTCATCCATGAAGACTCCGCACTGCTGGTCGTGCACAAACCCGCAGGACTGGTGTGTCACCCCACCAAGGGCGACTCGGCCTCCAGCCTGATCGGTCGCGTGCGATTGCACCTGGGCCTCGACGCCGAACCGCAGATGGTGCACCGGCTCGATCGCGAAACCAGCGGTGTGATGGTGTTCGGCAAGACCGAGGAGGCCTCCGCCGAACTGCGCCGCCTGTGGATGGCCGGGTTCGTCACCAAGGAATACCTCGCCATCGTCCACGGCCATCCCCCCGAAGACAGCGGCGTCATCAACGGTCGCCTTGGAAAACACCACGAATCCGGCGTCTCCATCCGCGATCAGGTGCGCGACGACGGCGCCTGGGCGCGCACCCGTTTCCGTGTGGTCCACCGCTTTGGTCGCGCCGAAGGACCCTTCGCCGTCGTCCGTGTCTGGATGGACACCGGACGCAAGCACCAGATCCGGATCCATATGTCCCACGTCGGCCATCCGTTGGTGGGCGACAAGATCTACGGCGGCGACGATTCCCTGTACCTCGACTTCGTCCAGCGGCGGTTGTCCGCGGAACAGAAGGGCCGCCTGCACCTCGCCAACCAGGCGTTGCACGCGCACCGGCTCTGGCTTCCGTGGGAAGGCGTGGAACGTTGTTTCGAATCATCGCCCGAGGACGCCTTCCGCGCCTTTGTCGCCGGCGAATCCGTGCCATGGCTGGAAGATCCGTACGATCCCTTGAGGCCGTCACAGGAGCCCGAAACCTCAACCTGAATCTCCCCCGGCGGAGGAAGAAGGATTCGCCGCGTGAGGTCGCGCAGCCTCCCAGGGGCGCAACTTGAGTCTGCCCATTCAAGGACGGGGAGGCGACGTCCTCGTCGCCGTTCCAAAGCCATTCCCAACGGCGATGAGGACATCGCGCCCCGAATCCTTTCCAAAAAGGCGCAGTGGCAAGATGCGCCCGCTCCAGGACGGATCCCAACCCCGACTCGCGCACGAACCCTTCCGGGTCCATGCTTCGCCGCATGGCGAAGCAGTACTGGCTCGTGAAACAGGAACCGGAGGCCTACGCGTGGACCACGTTCGTCCAGGACGGGCGCACCGTCTGGACCGGCGTCCGGAACTTCCAGGCGCGGAATTTCCTCCGCGCGATGAAGAAGGGCGACGCGGTTCTCTATTACCACAGCGTTTCCGACAAGCAGGTCGTGGGAATCGCACGCGTCGATCGTGAAGCCTACCCCGATCCCACCGCCACCGAGGGCGACTGGTCCGTGGTGGATCTCGTCCCCGACCGGCCATTGAAGCACCCGGTGACCCTCGCGTCCCTCAAGGAAGACCCGATCACCGCCGACATGCCGTTGATCCGCCAATCGCGCCTCAGCGTGATGGCCATCACCGAAGCCGTGTACCGCCGGATCCTCGAACTCAGCAAGACGCCCACCCCGGCGTAGCTGGGTAATTTGAAAAGCGGACTCCCTAGTCTTGGGAGGTATGATGGGTTTGTGAAAGACACCATCCATCCCAGAAAGTGAAGGCCGGGTGCCCTCACCCGGCGAAGGCTTTCAACCCAGATCCCCCAACCTCAAAATCATTCGCTCCTCCGTACTTGGCGCACGCAGCCGATAGCAAGCATCCGGCAACTGGGAACTGGCAACCGGGAACTCAGACTGGCGCTGCCCATCGCGCGGCGTAGGTTCCCCGCCATGGAACGGATCCCTTCCACCTGCGCGCTCTCCCGGCTTTTGACCTGGGCCGAAGCCCGCGGCGCTTCCGACATCCACGGTCGCTCCGGCTCCGGATTCATCCTCCGGATTTCGGGTCGACTGGAACCGGTGACCGAACCCGAGTTCGCCCTGCCGGAGGAGGTCACGGTGCAGTCGTGGTTCCTCGATGCGTTTTCGCCCAGGCTCTGTGCCCGCATCACCACCGACCGCGAGGTGGACGCCAGTTTCGAGCACGGTGCCCTCCGTTACCGCGCCAACTTCAGCAAGCAACGCGGCGCCCAGTCCTTCTCCTTCCGCATCGTTCCCCAGCAACGCAGGCAGCTGGCCGAACTGCAGCTTCCCGACAGTCTCGCCGACCTGATGCGTTCGATGCGCGGACTCATCCTCGTCACGGGTCCCACCGGCCAGGGCAAGAGCACCACGGTGCGCGCCATGCTGCAGCAACTCGCCGAGGAACGCGCCGCGCGCATCATCACCATCGAGGACCCGATCGAGCACCTGTTCGTGGATGCCCGGTCGCACTTCGAGCAGCGCGAGGTCGGCATTGATACTGCTTCCTTTGCCGATGGTATCCGCAACGCCATGCGTCAGGACCCGAACATCCTTTTTGTGGGTGAGATCCGGGATCGCGAGAGCATCTGGGCAGCGATGCAGGCGGCGGAAACCGGGCACCTCGTGGTCACCACACTGCACGCTGATTCCGTGGGACAGGCCATCGGCCGACTGCGCGAGCACTACCCGGCCTCCGAGCAGACCGGCGTCAGCGCCCTGCTGGCGCGGAACCTCAACGCCATCGTGTGCCAGCGCCTCATTCCCAACCTTTCGGGTGGACGCACGCCCTGCCTCGAAATCCTCAAGCGGGATGCCGGGGTCGAGGAAGCCATCCGCGAGAACCAGCTGACGCTGCTCGCCGGAATCGTGGAAGCGTCCAATCACGTTGGGATGCACAGCTTCGACCAATACCTCCAGGAACTGCTCTCTGCCGGCGTGATCTCGGTGGAAACAGCCCGTGAGTACGCGGTCAACCGCCACCGGCTGGAACTGGCCTTGCGCGGCATCATCACGGCCCAACCCATCCTCGCCACCAAGGCCTGACCATGCTCGTCCTTTTCCGGTTCTTCCTCACCTCGCTCTTCCTGTGGCTGATCGTGAAGCTTTCGCGACAGGCCGCAGAGAACCTCGACGACGACGTCTCCAACGCAGGCCTGTTCGCCCTCGCAGTCGTGGTCGGCTTCGCCGCCAGCATCACCTGGGCTCCGGTGCTCGGCCGACTCGTGGCGGGTCCAATGACCGGGCTGATGACGGACGGCCAGGTCTCCGAGGACCGCACCTGGCTGATCCGCTTCGCCCGCCGTTGCGAGGCCCGGGAATGGCCTCGCCTCGCGGTGCTGGCTGCCTTCGCCGAGGGCGTTCGTCATCCCAACCTGCCCGCCGCGTTCGTGGTCGGAATGAACAATGCCCGCCCGGGATCGTGGCTGGAGAAGGTCTTCGCCCGCGAGGTCTGGCGCTTCAACAACATCACCAACTGCGTCCGTGCCCACGAGATCCTGCGGACGCGCCATCAGATCGACCCGGGAACCCATGAACAGGCCGAGATCAATCTCGCGCTGATGTCCCAGATCCGCGAACCCGCCCCCGCCCTGCCGCCCCTCGCCGTGCCTGCCGCGCCGCCAGCGCCACTCCCCAAACGGAATGCGCGGATCCGGCTGTTCGGCGACGCCGCGAGCCCAGCCGCCAAACCGAATCCCGCCGAAGGAAAGGAGGAGGGCTGACATGTTCCACTTCCTCAACCGCTGCCTCCACGGGTTCATCTGGCTCTGCTGGATCGCCGCCGCCGCCGCCCTCTGGACCCAACGCGAGCACGCACGCCCCGTCGTCGATTACGCCGTGATCCTGCGCGACGCGAACTGGTCCAGCCCACCACCCCTCCCACGTTTCTCCGGCAAGGTCACCCGTGTCCTCGGCGAATCCATCGTCCAGTTCAAAACCGACGATGGCACCGTCTGGAACCTCGGATTGCAGGGCTGCGAGACCAACGGACTGCCGCCAGGGATCGAAGGAGTTCGATTTGTCGCCGAGACACGGCGGCATCTCACGAACGCGTTGGTGGGGCGTCCTGTGGAATTCGCCTTCACCCAGACCAACGTCACGCGCACGGGCCTCGGTTATTTCTACCTCGATTCAACCAACAGCGTGCTCCTAGGCCTCGTTGAAGCCGGACGTTGCGGAGTGAAGACGACCGATACCCGGGCGCTCCCCCTCCGCGAACAATACCAACTCCGCGTGGCCGAACGTCAGGCGCGCACCGCCAAGGAAGGCCGCTGGGGGTTGTAGGGGGAGATCCAAGTTTTCAGTTTCCATTTTCAGGTGACCTGACGTAGCAGCCAACGTCAGGAGGCTGTGGAAGGTGAAGACTGAAAAACTCGAACTTCCCCGACGGATTCCGGAAGTACGTGCGTGTTCCGGACAATGAAACGCATGAGAATCCTTCCGATGGTGGCGCTGGCGGGAATGGTGGCGGTGACATCCCACGGGGCCTGGGCGCAGGAGCCCTCTTCCCCTCAACCGATCGTGGTCCGGAAGCAAGACCTCACGCCTCCCCCCACGAAGGCATCCAACCTTCCCGTGTTCAACGTGCGGATAAAGGGGGAGCGGACGGTCGGCGAGTTGGTGCAGTTCGTCCGCGACGAAGTATCCAAGGACAAGTCCGCAACGCACACGGTGAACATCATTGTGGGTCCCGGAGTGGCCGAGCTGAAGGCCCCGGCGGACCTGGACCTGGTCAACATCACACCCCTGCGCCTCTTCGAGGCCATCGCCAGTGTCGAGCCGCGCCTGATGTTCCTTACGCTGGGCTCCAACCCGAATGAAACGACCATTTCGCTTATGCTCCGCCCGAGCGCCCGCGACAAAGCCTCCTCAAACGAGATCAAGCTTCGGGTGTTCCGGCTCCCGACGCCACTGATGCATTTCTCGGGTGCGGAATCGGACAAGCTCCGGGCAGCGGAGTTGGACAAGGCCACGAAGATGCTGCAAAGCGACATCATCGAGATCATGGGCACGGCGGCCGAATTCCGTAAAGCCGCCGGAGGCCCTGGCATGAGCGAGAGCTTCAACTTCCGCGTTCATCCTTCGACGCGGACCTTGCTCGTCACCGGCACCGCCGAGGACATGGAACTGGCACAGGAAGTCCTGACCGCGCTCGGTGCAACGGCATCGACGCCGGCCGCTCGTCCCGAGAATCCCAACCAGCCTCGACCCAGGGACGTGTTCTGAGCCCGGCTCACCGCATTGGCCTTCTCCATCTCCATCCCGCTGATGAAGCCCGTCCAGGACGCGGCCCCCGCCCCCACGGCCGATCCGGCTGTGGGGGCGGGCATTGCCACCCTGACCGAGCGCATGACGCGGGGTGACGAGGACGCCTATCGCGAGTTCCACGGGGTTTGGTTCCTTCGATTGTTTCGGTACATCCTCGTCCTCATGCGCGGCGACGAACACGCGGCCCGGGACGTTGCTCAGGAAACCTTGCTCCGGGTGGTGCGGCGCATCCGAAGCTTCGATTCCGAAGAGGTCTTCTGGGACTGGCTGACGTGCCTCGCCCGTTCGGCCGCTGCCGATCATGGTCGGAAGTCGACCCGGTACCGAAGGTTCCTCGATTGGTTCTCCAACGAACCGGAACCCATGCTCTCCGAGCCCGCACCCGATACCCTCGAAACAGCGCTGGCATCGGCCCTGGCCCAGCTTCCAGAATCCGACCAAACCTTGCTTCGCGCGAAGTACTCGGACCGACGCCCCGTCCGCGAAATCGCCCAGCAATCCGGCCTCACCGAGGAAGCCGTGGAATCCCGACTGTCCCGCGCCCGCGCCGCCCTCCGTCGAATGACCCTCAAACTCCTACGCCATGAATCCGGAACCTGACCAGAACCGGGACCTGCACCGTGCCTTGGACGAGTCGCTTTCCGGCGACTTCGTAGCGACGTCGCTGGCCCACACGCTGGCTGCGGTCCGCGCCCGGCGTCGACGGAAGCAGGCGACGACACTGGTGGGAACCTTGTCCCTCGTGGCGGCGGTCGTCTGGTTGGTGCGCGGGCCGACGAAACCCGACGTCGGGAACGTGGCGGGTGCCCCGTCCGCACCGGCGACAGCGCAGGCCTCAGGAGGCATCGTCCTTCACGAGATCACGGACGCAGAGTTGCTGGCCTTTTTTCCCGGGCAAGCCGTCGGATTCGCCACCGTCAACGGCCAGCGCGAATTCATCCTGTTGCCGGCGGAGTCCGCGGAGTGAGGGTGTGATGGGGTGATGGACCGCGCTCATGCCCCGAAGGGCCAAACGGCTTTCCAATACGGGGTGGAACCCCGGGGACCACGTCCCCCGAAACATTCTCCGCGCCCTGAAAGGGCGCACGGGGACATTCGCCGTGGTGGGTGTGTGATCCCGGGTTGTCACCGTTCGCCCCGTTGGGGCGAGGGGTCATGGGGTCGGGCGACCCAGGGTTCCGCTCCGCTCCACCCTGGGCTTTCGCCGTGCGCCGCGTTGCGGCGAAGGCGGGCGCGGGATTGCATGTCCTGGGGATGCGTCCCCAAAGCGCCGGGTGACGGCCCCCGGGTGAGCCCGCCTGACTCCGAACTCGCGCATTTGGCCGGCCCGGTCCATCGTCCCTGCATGCCCCGCGTGTTGGATGCGCGCCTTGTCGCGCTTGCCCTTGCCGTCGCGCCGATTGCCGCTGCGGCCGACATCGACGTCCAGAAGACCACGGCCTCGGCCGGGATCTACAAGCCATTGGTGGCCGATGACCGGCCGCTCGAACCGATCCTGGCACCGTCTTCCGGCGAAGGCGTGGCGCGCATCAAGCAGTTCGAGATCACGCCCGGGTTGAAGGTCGACCTCTGGGCGGGCGAACCGCTCCTCGCCAATC
>JAIXZE010000443.1 GCA_027489875.1 Verrucomicrobiales bacterium | reverse complement strand
CTGGAGTTCGTTGAGGAAGCCATTCAGGGAGGCCTGGACCGTGGCCTCGGTCGGGTTGGCGAGGATGATCCGGGCCTGGGCGAGCCGGTTGCTGAACACGGACTCGATCGGGCGGGGCGGGGCACCGCGCAGCTCGAACTCGACGGAAGCTCCGGGCGAGAAGGCGTCGAGCCACGAACCCGCGGGGACATTGGCGGCCGCGTGGAAATAGGCGTTGGTGCCGGCGGCGGTGGCCGAGGCCACGCGCGCTTCGAGGGTGGCGCGGGCGATCGGGACGTCGAGGAGCTTCCCGTCGATGTAACCCTTCAGGAAGAATTCACTGCCGGGGAAGAGTTCGGCGAAGCGCGCGTCCTCCAAACGGAGCGCGGTCAGCCCCTCGAACACGCGTCGCGGCGGCAGGGCGATCCCTTGGGCGTCGGTGAAGGCGGGCGGGTTCGGTGCCGGGAGGTAGAATCCGAGCGCACCGGCCTGCCGGCTCTGCAGGACGTAGGACTGCATGTAATCGGCGGCCGCAAGCAGACGGGTGAAGGCGTCGTTGGTCGGGTTGAGCGCCGTGTAGAACACCGGCGGCGGGGCCTCGTAAAGGGCGCGCGGGATCTGGATGTAGGCTCCCCCGACGAGACCACCGTGCGGGAAGTAATCGCGGGCAAAGCTCAGGCCGGAGACGGCGGCGCGTTCCGCCGAACCTTCGGGGAAGGCGAGGCCGAGATCGGTGGCCGTGCCCTTCCACTTCGGATCCGCGAGCAGGCCGAGCGACGAGCCGGGGAGCCGGTTGGTCAGCGCTGAAAGCACGAGGTTCAGTCGCGAGGGCAGATTCAGGCCCGGGCGGTTCTCCGGTCGGATCCACGTGCTGCCGGGACGCATCGGGTGTTCGAGGACGTTGGGCAGGACGAGGCGGGCCTGGGAATCCAGCGTCTTGAAGCCCATGGGACTCATCGAATAGCCGAACGTATAGGTCGCGTTCTCCAGGAAGACGCTGAACTTGTCGTCGAGGTACGCCTGCATCGCCGCTGGCGAACTGAGATCGCCTTCGATGCCGGCGAGGAACGCCTCCTCCGGATTCGGAAAGTCGAGGACGTATCCGATGCTGGAACGGTCCTGTCCGAACAGCGCGCTGGCGAGCGGGCCGGCCAGGGCTCCGGCGGTGCCGCCGCTGACACCCGACGCGACGCTGAGCAATCCCGTCACGAGCATCTGTCCCGGTGATCCGCTGCCCACCGCGGTGTATCGGTTCTTCGTGATTTGAAGTCCGTACCCCACGAGTTCGGTGCCCATCGGAAACCCGAAGAGCCGGGGCTGGACCGAGCCACAGAACAGGAGTTCCGGGTTCACGTCGGCCATCAGCGTCGCAATGCCAGACGCGAAGCACGTGCGGACCTCCGCGCCGAGGTCGGTCTGTGAATAGAGGTGCGCGAGGATGGCGACCTTCTCGTTGGCACTAAGCCGGTCGATGATCTGGATGCGGGTCAGGCCGGCGACCCCCAACTGGGGCGCGACGCGACGCACGGCATCGAGGAGCACGGGTTCGGCGAGGCATCCGGCGACCTGTGCGAACGCCCGCGTGATGCCTTCCGCGGCTCCCTGCATGGCCATGGATCCGCGCATCGCCCCAAGCCAGAGCGGTCCGACCTCCACCTCGACTTCGCCGCAGAGGGAGGGGTTGGGGTTGCCGCGTTCGTCGGTGCCGGCGACGAACGCCTTGGCCTTGCCCACGGGCATTCCGAGGACGTTGACGCGGCCCGACAATCCGGCGACGCCCGCGCTGCTCACCGCGCCGCCGCCGGTTCCCGAGAGGAAGCTGGAGACGAAGGTGTGCGTGAACGTCCCGGAAACACTCAGGGTCAGGTCGGGGCAGGGAGCACCGCCGTAGGCTGCGTCGCGCAGGCGGTCGTAAGCCGTGTCGGCGTTGTTGGCATTGGCGATGGCGTCGACGAGGACCGGGATATAGGAGGCTTCGAGGCTGGCGAGGGCGTCGTTGATGACCTCGCGGATCTCGAGGGATTTATCCGCGCCCAGGAATTCAGCCTCGGGCATCGGCGTGTTGAACAATGCATTGGTCCGGATGCCGGCGGCGACATCGGAGGCGAGGCGCGTCGCCCAGTCGTTGCCGGCGGCGAATCGGCCCTGGACCCAGGCACGCGTGAAGCCCAGTCGATTGAGCGTCGGTTCATCGATCGAACTGAAGCGGGCGATCACGCGCCGCGGGAATCGCTGGGCATCGGGGTGGGGTTGGCAGAAGAGATTGATCGTCGGCGGCGGACAGTCGCCGGGGCAGGGCAGGCCGAACTCGTTCGTGTACCGGGCGTGGGGAAGTCCCATCGTGATGAGCCCGGGATCGAACGGCAGCCCGTTCGCATCGCTGGTGTCGGCCTTTCCGGCAGGGACGGGAAAAGGACCTTCGCCGGAGGAATTACCGGTCGGGAGCGAAGCCGGCCCGGCGAGGCGTGCGAGCGTTCGCCCGCCGGAGTTGTTGGTGTCGCTGCTGCCGGACGGGCGGAGCTTCGCGGCGTATTCCTCGGCCTTGGCGATGGCCTTGCGCACGTCCTCCCACTTGAGCTTCACGGGCGGGATCTGGACAAGGCCGGGCTTGGGCTTGCCGTCGGCGTCGAGGAAGGAGGTGAACTCGCAGGGATCGGTGAACCCCTGTCCGAACACCATGCCACCCTGGCCGCCGGTGAGCAGGATCCCACCGAGCGCACCGCCGTCCAGCGGGATGCCTGCTGCGCCCGCGTTGAAGTCGACACAGGCACCCACCATGCCGGAGGGGCGGAGGGCGACGATGACCTTCACGCGATAGCCTTGGTAATCGCCTTCCAGGCTGCCTCCGAGGAACAGGTCGTTGATGTCGCCGCCGAAGAGGCCCGCCGGCGCCGCGTTGCGGTTTCCGCCGCCGCCGTTTCCGGAGGAGAGACCGGTGACATTGAGGACGCCGCCGAGTTGGTTCAGCGGGGGCAGGTTCAATCCCTTCATCAGGATCGAGAATCCGTCCACGTCCTTTATCTCGGGTTCGCCGTTCTGCTTGATGTTGATCTTGAGTTTGTCGACCGAGCCCTCGAACACCTTCGTCTCGGAGGACGGAATGCTGACCACCGCGCTGAAGGTGAAGTTGACGTTGGTGGGGTGGAGCAGTTGCCGAAGCGGCAGCGTGGGTTGGATGAATTCAAAGCTCGCCGCGCTCACCCGCGCCGGCAGGTGCTGCGCGAGGGTGAATTCGCTCTCGTTGTAACCCATGCCGCGAACCGTGAAGCGCGGCAGGGTGTGGATGTTCGTCGTGAGGAGTTGGGCGTCCGTGAGTGTGAACGAAGGCCCCGCCGGAATCTTGATCGTTCCACCCACCCGCACCCCGAACGGGGCCGCGGGCGAGGGGTCGAAGATGTTGTCGGGATTGATCAGCGTCAGTTGCGCATTGGTGAGGAACAGCCCGTTGGCACCGCCGAGATGGAAGTGTCCGGCGAAGGCGATCGCCGGGAAATCGAGCTTCGGACGGAACGGTTGGAGGTTCGTCAGCGTCAATCGTGCGCAGGTGATCTGGCGGACTTCATCGCCACTGACCTCGGTCACCAGGTCGGCGGGGAGGGCAAGTTCGTAGGCACCGTCGAGGATCAGGCGTGGGAGTTGGTTCGGTGCGCCGGGCAGCACGGTCAGAGCCGTGCCGTTGGTGCAGAGCGGATGCCCACGACCGAGCAGCGTGAAGCGCACGCCGTGGGTGTCGACGACCTTGAGGTTGCTGCCGAGGGCGAGTGTTCCGCTCGGGAATCCATCCAGCGTGAACGCGCCATTCAGCAGTTCGATGCGGTTGGTCTGGCCGGGCGGCAGTGGCAGCGACATCGCGCCCTGGACGTTCGTCAGGTACGGGCGCCCGCCTTCGTTGAATTGCAGGGTGGCCCGGCACAATTCCGCCGCCACGCCGTCGAAGGGCGGCAACGCCACGATGTTCGTGAACGTCAGCCCGCCCAGCGCGCGGACACGCAGGTCCGCCGGTCCCGGGCCGAGCACTTCGATCGTGATCAGCGAGTTCGTGCGGAGGGCGATCGACGCGCCCGAGGACTCGCCCGGGCAGAGGGTGATCGGCAGTTCCTCGAAGAGCAGGGGCAGTTGCAGGATCCCCGAGCGCAGGGCGTATTCGAATCCATTCTCGCGTGCGGTGAACGCCGCGGAGACATCGCGGAACCAGAGTTCGAAATCCTTCCGCGCGGGAATGGACGGGATGTTCGTCGACGTGAACGTCGGGCTCAGGCCCAAGGTTCCATTGGCGATGCTGAGGCGCGCGAATGCAGGCTTCGATCCCGCCTCCAGCCGGAAGGTAGCGTCCGCCAACCACGCCTCGCGGTGGAGCTTGAGGCGTTGCACGCGGGTGGCGACGTCGAAGCCGAGGTCGAGCGGATCGTTGACGTTGATGGCCAGCGCGCCATCCACCACCACGCCGACGGTGCGATTCGTCTCGGGGGCGATCAGGGCTTCGCCGCGGAAGCGCGCCTGGAAGTCATGATTGGTGTAGACGAGCGCGAGCGTGAAGTTCGTGAGCTTGATCTGCTCCGGAAGTTTCAGGCTGGGAACCGCGAGCCGGTTGGTGACCCGGAACGATTCGATGTCCAGTCCGCCCGTGCCGCCGGTCAGAACCAGATCGCCGCGCACGGGGATGGGCTGGACGCCGTTCTCCGCCATCGTGAAGAACTCCCCCTGCACGAGGAATCGTTCGCGGCCTGCCAACGGATTCGTCACCAGCGTCAGCACCGGCAGCGGTCGTCCGCCTTCCACCAGCGGTTGGATCCGGATCGCGCCCAGCTGCAGCGGTCCGCTCGACGAGGTGCTGTTGAACCCGCCGTCGGGATCGATGATTCCGGAGAAGGTCGTTGCGGCGATGCCGGGAAGTTGCAGCGGTCCGTTGAAGCCGAGTGCGGCGTTTCCGGAGCCGATGCGCTTCAGCTGCAAACGGAGGCTCGGAAACTCCAGCGCGCCGATCCGGGCCGGCCCGTTCCACGCGAGATCAAAGGCTCCGGTGAGATCCATCCGGCCAGACACGGCACCTGCGCCAGCGGGCGCCGCGGTGGGGCGACCTTCGAGGACGAATTCCGGTGGACCGTTCGTGGGACGCACGAGGGCCATCCGGGCGGGTTGGAGGAGGTAGGTCTGGTTGGAGGAGGAAGCCGGCACCCGCAAGTCCCCCTGCAGCACGAAGGTGGCCTCCGGCACCTGGACCTCGGATGCACCCACGCCTCCCACGCCGCGATAAAGGGCCGTGCCATCCACAAACAATCGACGCGCCCGCGGATCGAAGCGGAGATCTCCGCTCAGCAACACGTGGTTCGTGTCCGGTCCGGGACCGGGATTCGGGAGATGCAGCCGCACATTGCCCGACCCGACGAAGCCACCGTCCCCAACGTTGAGGGTCAGCGACGGCGCGTCGACCAGCACGCGGCTGTTCAGCTGGAATGGTTGGTTCGTTCCCAGAAAGGAGAGTTCGCCCGTCTCGCCGACGAACAGGTACGACCCGGTTCCGATGGGGCCGATGCCTTCCACCGAGACGCGGCCGTTGCCGGTGATCTGGCTGCGGGAGGTGTCGATCGCAAGGCCGTTGGTCGGCGATTCCAGTCGGACCATGCCTACGGCCAGATTGCCGATAGCCCGCACGACGCTGCCGTTCGTTTCCAGTCGATCCGCGCGAAGCACGCTTTCGCCGAGCACCAGGCGGCGTTGGCTCTGGGCGATGGCGACCGGGAACGGGGCGGAATCGGAAAGGGTCCGGTTGCCGTCGGTGTCGCGGGCCTCGGCGCGGAGTTGGCGGGTTCCATTGGATTCCAGCCCGACCTGCCACAGGAACCGCCAGGTGTCGTCCTCATGCCGGAGGGCGTCTCCGAGGAAGGTGGCTCCATCGAGGATCCTCACGCCGGCCACCGTCGTGTCGTCCGAAGCCTCGACCTCGACCGTCACCCAGCCTTCGTCGGTGATCGAACCGGGCGTGGTACGCAGGGCCGAAACCAAAGGTGCGGATCCGTTGCCGGCAGGCAGTTCCACGACGCGGTAGAAGCGGACTTCCGCCCCCGGGCTCACGAGATCGTCGGCGGAGACAACCGGGTTGGTGGCGGTGAGGAGGGCCACGGGTTCCCAGACCTGTCCGGTGGCGCGCAATTCGCTGGCGCGTTCGAGGCGGTATTGCCGGCCCGGTTCGGCAGACCAGGCGACCCGCCAGCGGTTGTCCGGTTGACGTTCGGGTGTCCGGATTTCCGGCGATACAGCCCAAAGCAGCCCGATCCACCCGGCGAGGGTAAGGGTGCCCAGCGTCAGGAGGGATCGGACCACCGCGGAGGTACGGAGTCGGGGCTTCATTGAAGTACTTGAAAACGTACCTAGAGGAACATCGGGAGCCTATCCCAAAGGGGGAGGGGAGCTGGCGACTGGATACCTCCTTTGTAAGCCGCGTGCCCCCACGCGGCGGAAGTCGAGGTTGCGCCGGGTGGGGGCACCCGGCCTTCAGTCAGGGTTTACTCTGGCGACTGGAAACTTCCCGCGTAGGCCGCGTGCCCCGACGCGGCGCGGCTTTATGTTCGCCGGGTGAGGGCACCCGGCCTTCAAGCGGGAAATCGCCAACTTCCCTCGCCCACATTCCGCGAATCCCATCCGGAGGTGGCCGATCCTTGGGGCGGTGGTAGTGTGGCCGCATGGCATTTGGTTCGTTTCGGGAGTGGATCGAGGAACTGGAGCGCGCGGGCGAGTTGCGTCGGATCAAGGAACCGGTGGCGACGGAGCTCGAGATCACCGCGCTGGCCGACCGCGAGATGAAGTCGCCCGGTGGCGGCAAGGCCCTGCTCATCGAGAAGCCCACCATTGGCGGGGTGGTCAGCCGTTTTCCCGTGGCCATCAACACCCTGGGCTCATGGCGTCGCCTCGCCCTGGCGCTGGGGATGGAATCCGTCGATGCCGCCGCCCGGGAATTGGGAGCGCTGCTTCATGCCAAGCCTCCCACTTCGCTGCGCGAGACCGTCACGCTCCTCACCAACGCCCTCGAGATCCGTCACGCCCGGCCGCGTAAGGTGAAGGACGGCCCGTGCAAGGAAGTGATCCAGCGGTTTGATACGCCTTCGACGCGGATGGAACCGTGGCCGTCGGCCCCGGACATCCTGAAAGGCGAACGGGGCGCGGATGTTCCTCCCACGTTGATGGATCTGCCCATCCTCAAATGCTGGCCGCTGGACGGCGGGCGTTTCGTGACGCTGCCGTGCGTGGTGACGCGCGATCCGGACACCGGCGACCGGAACCTCGGCATGTATCGCGTGCAGGTTTACGACGACCGCACCACCGGCGTTCACTGGCAGTTGCAGAAGGTCGCGGCCCGCCACGGCCGACGTTACTACGAGACGGGCACGCGCATGCCGGTGGCGATCTTCCTGGGCGGGGACCCGATGTATCCGTTCGCCGCGACGGCGCCATTGCCCGATGGCGTCGACGAGTTCCTGCTGGCGGGTTACCTGCGGAAGCGGTCGGTGGACCTCGTGAAATGCGAGACCAACGACCTCGAAGTGCCGGCGGACGCCGACATCGTGATCGAGGGTTATGTGGATCCGAAGGAACCGCTGCGGATGGAAGGGCCGTTCGGGGACCACACCGGGTTCTACACCTTGCCGGAGCCCTACCCGGTGTTCCATGTCACGGCGATCACGCATCGGCGGGACGCGGTGTACCCGGCGACGATCGTGGGGATCCCGCCGATGGAGGACTTCTACATCGGTGGGGCCTCGGTGAAGCTGTTCCTGCCGGTGTTCCGGATGAACTTCCCGGAGATCGTGGACATCGCGTTGCCGGCGGAGGGGGTGTTCCACAACCTGGTGGTGGTGAGCATCCGGAAGACGTACCCGATGCAGGCGTACAAGATCATGCATGGCCTCTGGGGGATGGGGCAGATGATGTTCACGAAGTACATCATCGTGGTGGATGACGACGTCGACGTGCACAACACCAGTGAGGTGTTGTTCCGGTTGCTGTCGAACACGGATCCGCAGCGGGACAGCCTGCTGACGCGGGGACCGGCGGACGTGCTGGACCATGCGACGCCGGACGTCGGTGTCGGTTCCAAGATGGGATTCGATGCCACCCGGAAGATGCCCGGCGAGGGATTCAAGCGGCAGTGGCCGCCATTGATCCGGATGGACGACGCCGTCCTGAAGAAGGTTTCGGCGATGCTCGGGGGTGCGTAGCGGGGACCTGGAGCGGGGAGCGTGGAACCTCGCGGGCAGAAGTTTTTCATGATCTTCAAAAACTCCCCTTGCCATCACGCGTCCGGTTCCTTATTCAAGGCGGCGTTGTTGAGACGCGAGTGTAGCTCAGCCTGGTAGAGCGTCACCTTGCCAAGGTGAATGTCGAGGGTTCGAATCCCTTCACTCGCTCCACCTCCGGTCCTTCTGCATAAGTTGGAAATGGAGGTAGCGTCTGAAAGCCCCGGTGACCCCGGGGTTTTTTCGTTTTCAGCCATGACTTCCGATTCCCACGTCCCAGAAGTCCGCATCCGCAGGGCCAACCGCGACGATTGCGCGGCCATCCTTGAGATCTACAACCACGCGGTCCTCCACACGACGGCTTCCTACGACTACGAACCCCGCACGCTGGACCAACGGTTGGATTGGTTTGATGCACACCAACGCGACGACCTCGCGATCTTCGTGGCCGAGGCGTCCACCGGTGAAGTCGTGGGATGGAGTGCGCTCAACAAGTACCACGACCGCGTGGGTTTCCGGTTCACCGCGGAGAATTCCATCTACGTCGCGGAGACGTGGCGCGGACGGGGCTTGGGGGGGCGGTTGCTGGAACCCTTGATCCGGGCCGCCGAAGCGCGGGGACTCCACGTGATCATTGCCGCCATCGATGCCGAGAACACGACGAGCGTGCGGCTTCACGCTCGGTTCGGATTCGAGAAGGCGGGCCACTTCCGTCAGGTCGGGTTCAAGTTCGATCGCTGGCTGGATGTCGTGTACATGCAGCGCCTGATCTCCACCTGAACCCGGAGCCCTCGACGCCGTGCAAACCCACGAGACCCAGGGAAGGTGGCGGTTTGCCCTCGTCAGCGCGACGGTCCTGGCCGTGCTGGGACTGTGGCTGGTCCTGCCGACGGGTTCCCAGGAGGGATTGCTGACGCGCGCGAGTTACGACGCCTCGTTCCTGTTGGATTCGGGAGCCCGCGGCGCAACCGGTGCCTCTCCCGTGGTGCTGGTGTATCTCGATCTGGATTCCCACCTGCGGGAACGTCACCCGCCCTCGGAACCGTGGCCGCGCAGGCTTCACGCGCAATTGGTGGAGCGTCTGACGGCCGCCGGCGCTCGGGCTGTGGTGTTCGACATCGTGTTCTCAGGACCGGGTCCGGATCCCGAGGCGGACCGCGCCTTCGCCACCGCCATCCAGCGCAACGGCCGGGTCTGGCTCGCGGCCGAGCGGAACCAATGGGACCGCGAAACCGGGACCTCAGCCGTCGCCGCCCAGTCGGTCGTGTTGCCCTACGCCCCGTTTCTGGAAGCGGCGGCCGGGTGGGGTGTCGCAGTGTTGCGACCCGAGGATGATTTCATGGTGCGCCGAGCCTGGTTGGGTCCGGCCGCTGACGGCGCACCGGCCCTGACCTGGGCCGTGGCGGAAGGTTTGGGAGCGCGCACGCAACGTCCGGACTGGTTGCGGTACCAAGGCGGGCCCCTCGCCTTGCCGCACGTGGGCTTCAGCGCCGCGCTACAACCGGACGAGGTTCCCGACGACTTCTTCCGGGATCGCGTGGTGGTCGTGGGTGCGCGTCCGATGGTCGGCGGGTTCGTGGAACGTCGGGATGAATTCCGGAATCCCCTCGGTAGGTTTGCCTTTGGGCGGGTGTTCATGCCGGCGGTGGAGGTCCACGCCACGCAGTTGGTCAACCTGTTGCGCGGCGATGGACTCCATCGGCCGGGACCTGCCTCGGAAGCGGCCGCGGTGGTCGGAATCGGGTTGTTGCTGGCCTGGGGATTCTCGCGGATGCGCCCGATGGGCGTGTTGGGGGCGTGGGTCGGTTCGGAGGTGGCGTTGTTGGGCGGGGTGGCGCTCGGGATGCGCGAAGGCGTCTGGTTTCCCTGGTTGATCGTGGCGGCGGTGCAGTTGCCCGGAGGTGCCATCGCCGCGATTGCCCACCATTCCGTGCAAGCCTGGCGGCAGCGGCGTCGGCTGGAGGCGGAAAAGCGGGCTGCGGTCGAACGGATCCGGGAACAGGCGGCCCTCATCGATGCCGCCTCCGACGCGATCGTGGTGCAGGACCTCGACGGCGCGGTGCGGTTCGTGAATCCCACGGCGGCGCGATGGTACGGGGATTCGCCGTCGGCGGCCCTCCGTCTGGGTGGGGTGGAATCCACCGCACGCGAGAAGGTCCAGAAGGACGGAGCCTGGATGGGGGAAGCCACGCAGGAATCCGCCGATGGGCGCGAACTGCGGGTGCAGTGCCGCTGGACGCTGCTCAAGGACGCGGACGGTCGTCCCCAATCGATCCTCGCCATCAACACCGATCTGACGGACCAGCGTCGCCTGGAAGCCCAGTTCCTCCGGATGCAACGGATGGAAACCGTCGGTGCGCTGGCGGGGGGCATGGCCCACGACCTCAACAATGCACTCGCTCCGGTGTTGCTCGGGGTCCAGTTGCTGCGCCGGGGCGAAAGCGATGACGAGCGACGGCGGTTGCTCGACCTGATGGAGGCCAACGCCAACCGCGGTTCGGACCTCGTCCGCCAGGTTCTGCTGTTTGCCCGTGGCCGCGGTGGTACGCGCGAGTTCCTCCGCCCCGATTCCGTCATCCGCGAACTGGCCACCGTCCTGCGTCCCGCGCTTCCCCGCGAGATCCGCGTTGAAACCATGGTGGCCGAGGACGTCTGGCCCGTGCTGGCGGATCCGACCCAGCTCAACCAGGTCCTCCTGAACCTCGCAATCAACGCCCGCGACGCGATGGCCGCCACGGATGGCGGCGACCTGGTACTGGCCGTCGACAACGTGGTCCTCACTGAGACCGAAGCCGAAGAACTCCGCGGCGGGCGGGCGGGCGAGTTCGTTCTGTTCCTGGTTTCGGACACGGGCCCGGGCATTCCACCCGACGTGATGGCGCGGCTGTTCGAGCCCTTCTTCACCACGAAACCGTCCGGGAGCGGCACCGGCCTGGGGCTCGCTTCGGTGGCACGGATCGTCCGCGCCCACGAAGGCTTCGTGCATGTGCGCAGCACGGTCGGGGAAGGGGCCACGTTTGAGGTTTACCTGCCGCGTTCATTGGGTGCGTTCGCTCCGTCCGAGGTGGCGGTCTCGCCGGCACCGGAGGCCTCCGTGGCGCTCGTCGTCACCCGCGAACTCTCCCTGGGTGGCATGGTGGCCGAGGCCCTCCGCGAATCCGGTGCCCGCGTGGTGATGGCCTCCCGCCCCGAGGAAGTGTCGGCCATGCTGGACCTGCACCGTGGGAGGATGCGCTGGATGATCGTCGATGCGGGTGTGGCGGAAGTCGCCGCGATCCGCCCCGAGCCGGGGGTCCGGGTGGTGATCCTGGGCGGCGATGCAACGGGCCT
Source organism: Verrucomicrobiales bacterium (assembly GCA_027489875.1). GTDB lineage: Bacteria > Verrucomicrobiota > Verrucomicrobiia > Limisphaerales > UBA9464 > UBA6176. Next base: position 5,753 of record JAIXZE010000443.1, on the reverse strand, counting down.
TCCTGCCGGATTTGTACGCTTGGCACGCCCTTTCACCCGCGAACAGCTCGTCCAGGCGGTCCGCGGGGAGCCTCCGTGGTCCGCGGCCGGTCCGCTGTCCGCGTGATCGGACCGGGGGGCGGACCGTTTTTGGTCCGGAACGGGCGGTTTCAGCGCTTTTTTTGGCCGGATTGCTGGTTTTCGAGGCTTGGCACGCCCGGTGCACAAGGGATCTCAAGAGGACGTCATGAAGGCGTCCGCAAGAAATCGAGATTCCATGAGTACGATCACGAAAAAGTCCCTGTCCGTCATTGCTGGCGCGGTGTTCGCCGCAGTCCTTCCCTCGGCCAACCTCCTCGCCCAGGATCCTTCACCCCTGAAGATCTTCACGGCCGTCGAGGTCGAGTTTGGAACCCAGTCCGGTAAAGTTTACCAGCTCCAGGGTTCTTCCAACCTCGTCGAGTGGGTCAACATCGGCGCTCCCGTGTTCGGGGTTGGCCGCGACATCACCCAGGTGTTCTCCACCCGCAGCGGCGGCGAGGTCACCTTTGGTTCCTACCGTCTCGAACAGGTGGCCGCGCCGACCAACGGCCTCGCTCCCTGGTCCCTCGCCGGTGCCACCCTCAGCCTCGATGACACCCCGGGCGATGACCTGATGCAGTTCACCGATGCCACCCGCGGCGTCGATCTCGGCGATGATCCCGATCCCTTCGCCTACGTCTTCACCCGCGTCGACGCGGACACGGTCCGGACCGACATCGACTACGGCGACGGCAAGAAGGATGTCCTGACGTTGACCTTCACCGCCCCGACCCGCGGTACGTGGGTCCGTGAGGAATACCGCAAGGAACGCCTCAAGGATCGCGACCTCGGCGTGTTCAGCGTTGTTTCGAACACGGTGCCGAACGTGAATCCGAATCCCGGCACACCGCCTCCGCCCCCGGTGGATCCCGGCACCACCAACAGCCCGGCCGAGCCGCTCACTGGTCTCGCGGGAGTGATCTACCAGTTCCAGAGCGGCGAACATCCCGATCGCCTGGAATTCAAGGACGCCACCACGGGCCTGGAGATCGGCGACGACGTCGATGACGACGAGCCCAACACCTTCACGTACACCTACGCGGTCACCGGCACCAACACCGCGACCATCGTGGTCACCTTCAAGCCTGGCCGGCACGACGACTACGAGCTGAGCTTCAGCAGCGGCGGCCGCGGGACGTTCGTCCGACGCGAGTTCCGCAACGGCACGGTCAAGGACACCGACAACGGCGCGTTCAGCACCGTCACTGGTCCTTCCACCCCCGGCGGCAACGGCGGCGATGACGACGATGATGGCGACGACGACAACGGCGGGAACACCGGCGGAAATGGCGGGAACACGGGTGGCAACACCAATCCCGGCACGGCTCCGGCCGGCCCCTCCCTCGAAGGCATCGTCTATCGGATGGTGACGGGCGAGGATCCCGATGTCCTGACCTTCACCAACGCCACGGCCGGCGTGGAGACCGGCGATGATGATCCGTCCAGCTTCACCTACACCTTCACCAACACCGGCACCTCGACCGCCCGCCTGGTCGTCCGCTTCAAGCCGGATCGCTGGGACGAGTACGACCTGACCTTCGTGGGCGCCAATGGTGGGACCTTCGTGCGCCGCGAGTATGATGACAACGAACTCAAGGACACGGACTCGGGCACGTTCGTGAAGCCCTGATCGATCGGTTCCCCTCCATCAACGGACGGTTTGAAAGGCCGGACCTGCACATCGTGTGTAGGTCCGGCTTTGTAGTGTTTGAAGGGCATTTGCCTACGATGGAATCTCTTCCAATCCCAGGAGGTCGCGCGCACATTGAAATCGTAGAGCGAACCCGATTCGACAGACGAATCCCATGTCACGGCGCGTCAGCCAACGATGGTGGTCCGGGGACAACGCCTTCCGAGTCCTGCTTGGAGTGGTGCTGGTGGGGTTTGTGTACGCACGCGTCCGGGCGGGCTCGGTGAGCGACGATGGCTCGACCGGTTCGGCGGAGTGGTTGGGCCTGGCCGTCGTCGGGATCGCTTTCCTCGGGTTGGGATACCTGCTGTACCACTCGATCCGGCATCGCAGCCTGCCCTTCCGCGAGGAAACCCGTGCGGAGAACATCGTGCGGAGTCTGGATGTCCGGACCTGGACGCCCGGCGTCGCTGGTGGTGAGTCCCAGACCACGATCATCGCCCGCGAAAACACCGCGTTGGCATCTTCGGCGAATTCGAATCAATCGAAGTTACCGGTGTTGGAACGGATCCAGGCGCTGGATGGGTATCAGTTCGAGCGGCTCGTCCAACTCGTCATGGAAGGACGGGGCTTCACCTGGCTTCGGAGCGGAGCCACGCATCCCGATCATGTCGTCGATCTCATCGCGGAGCGGGGCGGTCGTCGCATCGTGGTCCATTGCCTCCAATGGCATCGCGCTCCCGTGAAACCGGATCGCATCCGGGAGCTGATCGGGGCCCGGACCATCGAGTCCGCCGAGGAAGCCCTGATGATCAGCCCGCACGGATTCACCAGTGCGTCCTTCGAACTCGCCAGTCGCATGGGCGTCGAGTTGGTTGGCTTGGGCCCGCTCGTGCAATGGGTGGAGACATTGCGCCTCCACCCGATCTGGCCACGGGTGGAAGCGGCCATGGACGCGAGGAACAAGCGGTGTCCCAAGTGCGAAACTCCACTGGTCCAGACGGTCCCGAAGAAGGGGACGCCGAAGGAAAAGGCTCCCTGGGTCTGTCAGGGAGCCCCCCGCTGCCGGTTCGTCCTGGAGCCCTGACCACGGATTGCCACCGATCCACAGAAGGCGGGAAGGAGTTGGGGACGTCCACAGATTGCACAGATTTCACAGATGGACTGCCAGCAGCGGGAGTGGAGAGGCGCCGCCCCGACCTCGCGCTTCATCAGAATCTGTGCAATCTGTGCAATCTGTGGATCAAAACGACCTTTCATCCACCCGGATCTGTGGACCAGACAGCATGACTCCTCTGTCATCGCCGCCATCGGTGGCCGTTCACTTCCGTTTGGCCGTCCACTCGTTGGAGATGGGATTGCCATCCATCTCGGTCTCGGTCTTGCCCTTGAGCTGGCCGTCCTTCACCTCGCCGGACATGCGGTAGGACATCTTCCCGCCGCCTTCGCGCGTGCGGTGGATGACCCACGAGAACTTCGTTCCCTCCACCTTTCCATCCACCAATTCCAGGACACCGCCGCCACCGACGCGGGGCACGGAACCCATGAGCCGGTTGCCGTCCTGCTTCAGGGTGAGGGCGAGGTCCACGGGATCACTGTTCGGCCCAGGCATCGTCAACGTCCATTCGCCGGACAGGGAAGCCGCGCTGGTCGGGGCGCCCGCTGAGTCAGCCCGGATGGCGGTATCGCCCAGGACGGCGGAGAGTTGGGGTTCGAGCGACTCGGCCCAGACCTGGTAGCCGGCTTCGCTGAGGTGGAGGAAGTCCGGCATCAGGGATCCGGGGATCACGCCCTCGGCGGTGATGAACTTGTGGCCAAAGTCGACCCACTGGACCTTCTGGCCGTCCACCCACTTCTGGAGGATCTGGTTGACCTGCTGGATCTTTCCGCGCTGCGGATTCGGGTTCTCCCCGCGCGGGAAGATCGGGATCAGCAGGACCGTGGTTTCCGGCAGGGCCGTGCGGAGCTTCTGCACGATGGCTCCCACGCCAGCGGCAATCTGGTCAACGGTGTTGTCCTCCGCGTTGGAGTTGTTGGTGCCGATCATGACGACGGCCGCCTTGGGTTTCAGTCCCTTCAGGTTGCCGTTTTCCAGACGCCACAGGACGTGCTGCGTGCGGTCGCCGCCGATGCCGAGGTTCACGGCGTTGCGATGCGCGTAGTATTTGGCCCAGGCCGTCTTTCCTGCGCCTTCCCATCCCTGGGTGATGGAATCGCCGATGAAGAGGACCTGCGCCTTCGAACCCGCTTCCGCGGCCCGCTGGTTCAGGAGTTCCTGCCGCTGCTTCCAGCCGGAATCGGTCTTCGGGGCGGCTTCATTCGCCGAGTGCGCCCAGAGCTGGGCCGAGAGTGTCGCGAGGGTCAACGCACTCGCCAGGAGATGTGTGTGCTTCATGGATGGTGGGCGGCCAATCTCCCACGGTACCCGGTTCACGCAAGGATGGATCCTGTCCCTTGCCCAGCCCCGATCCGTCCCACACCTTCCGCGGCATGTTGGCCCAAACCCAAGCCGCCGCTGTCGTTGGCATTGATGCCGTTCCCGTCGAGGTCGAGGTCGACGCCGGTTACGGCGACACCCGCATCACCGTCGTCGGACTCCCCGATGCCGCCGTCAAGGAATCGTCCCACCGGGTGCTGACCGCCCTGCTCAACTCCGCGTTCCATTTCCCCATGGGCCGCGTGATGGTCAACCTCGCCCCCGCCGACATCCGCAAGGAGGGCCCGAGTTTCGATCTCCCGATGGCCCTGGGAATCCTCGCAGCCAGCGAACAGATCGTCCCGCAGTCCCTGCACGACGTGATGGTCGTGGGGGAACTCGCGCTCACCGGTGCCGTGCGGCCCGTGAAGGGTGTCCTGCCCATTGCCATGCGGGCGCAGGCCCTCGGTTGCCGGGCATTGCTGGTCCCCGAGGCGAACGCCGCGGAAGCCGGGGTCGTGCGCGGCATCGACGTCATCCCTGTCCGGAACCTGCGCGAGGCCGGCCTCTGGCTCGAAGGCAACTGCCCGATTGATCCCGTCCGCGTCGATCTCGACCAACTCTTCGAAGCCCCCTCGACCGACGAGATCGATCTCGCCGATGTGCGCGGACAGGAATCTGCCAAGCGCGCCCTCGAAGTCGCCGCGGCGGGCGGTCACAACCTGTTGCTCATCGGCCCGCCTGGCACCGGCAAGAGCATGCTCGCGAAACGCCTCGCCACCATCCTGCCACCGCTCACGCTCCAGGAGGCCCTCGAAACCACCAAGATCCACTCCATCTGCGGCCTGCTCGGGTCCGGCCAGGCCCTCGTCACGCGGCGCCCGTTCCGATCCCCGCACCACACCGCCTCCGATGCCGGCCTGCTCGGCGGGAATGCGAACCCGACCCCGGGCGAAATCTCCCTCGCCCACAACGGGGTGCTCTTCCTCGACGAATTGCCGGAGTTCAAGCGGTCCGTCCTCGAAACCCTCCGGCAACCGCTCGAGGAAGGCCGCGTCACCATCTCCCGGGCCGCCGGCACGATGACCTTCCCGGCGCAGTTCACGCTCGTGGCCGCCATGAATCCTTCACCGGACGGCAAGATGCCCCACGAAAGCCGTTCGTCCCCACGCGAGATCGCCGCCTACCTCGGGCGTGTGTCAGGCCCGCTCCTCGACCGCGTCGACCTGCACGTCGAGGTGCCCGCCGTGAAGTTCGCCGACATGAGCCGGGCGCGTCCGGGCGAACCCAGCGCCGTCGTGCGCCAACGGGTGATCGAGGCCCGGAACCGCCAGCGGGAACGGTTCCAGGGCCGGCCGGTTTCCTGCAATGCCCGCATGGGACCGCGCGACTTGCGGGAGTTTGTCCGGCTCGATGAAGCCACCCATCAACTCCTCAAGACCGCCATGACCGACATGAACCTCTCCGCGCGGGCCTACGATCGGATCCTCAAGGTCTCCCGCACACTCGCCGACCTCGACGGCCGCGCCGAGGTCGGCCCCAGCGACATCTCCGAGGCCATCGGCTTCCGGAGTCTCGACCGGCAGTTGTGGGGGTGAATGAGCGTATTGATCCCCGCCCTCGCATGGAACGGGGTGGCGACGTCCT
>JAIXZE010000001.1 GCA_027489875.1 Verrucomicrobiales bacterium | reverse complement strand
GCCATGTCCTGGGGGCCGACTTTGTGGGGGTGGAGGCGTCCGGGGGCATGCGGCGTGTCCAAGAGTGTTTCCAGTCCCAAAATCCCAGTTCCCAGCCTCCCCCTCTCGCCGGGTGAGGGCACCCGGCCTTCAGCTTCGACCCATTGAAGGCCGCGTGACCCCACGCGGCGCATCCCCAATCCCGCCGGGTGAGGGCACCCGGCCTACAGGATTGGTTGCTTCCTAGCGGGGGTGGCGCTCGAGCCAGCGGCGGATGTTTTCGGCCTGGGGGTGGTTGGGCTTCAGGGCGAGGACGCGTTCGTAGTGGGTGCGGGCGCAGTCGGGATCGGCGAGGTCGCCGGCGCAGAGGGTCGCGAGGGCGAGGTGCGCGTTGGGATCGTCGGGGTGGAGGCGGGTGAGCTTCTCGAGTTCCTCGGCCGCATCGACGGGATAGCGGGAGCGCTGGAGGGCGACGGCGAGGTTGTAGCGGGCGTTGGCGGAGTCGGGATCGAGGGCGACGGCGACTTCGCCGACGCTCAGGGAAGTCTTGAGGTCGCCCTGCTGGAGGGCGACGAGCGTCAGGTTGTGCTGGGATTCGAAGTGGGCGGGGTCGAGGGCGATGGCGCGGCGGTAGGCGTCCGCGGCGGCCTTGAGGTCGCCCTTCTGGTGGGCCTGCGCGCCGCGCTGGTATTCGGCATCGGCGGCAGCGCGGTTGCCGCGGGCCGGAGCCAGCGGGTTCTCGCGGGTGTAGCGGGACCAGACGGGTTTCGGGGGCACCGCCGGTGGCAAGGGCGTCACCTGTGTGGAAGCCCGGGCGGTGGTGGACTTGGCGGCCTCGCGATCGGGAACCTCGGCTTGTGGCGGACCTTCCTTGCGGAACCACTTGGTGGGATTGCCCCAGCGGACGGGATTGACCTTGCCCCAGAAACCCCGGCGCGGTTTGCCGTCGGCGTCGGTTTCGGAATCTGCATTGGCTCCATCCGCGTCGGACGGGGCCACATCGGGGGCAGGTTCCGGCGTGGGCGTCGGAGTCACGACCGCCACGGGTGGCGGGGTGGGTTCGGGGACGCGGACGGTGGTCTCGGGTGGGCGTGTCTCCGGGATGGGCACGGCGAGCCGGCCGGAAGGACGCGGGCGGACGACGGTGTCATCGGCGCGCCGAGGCGTGGGCTCGTTGGTGATGGCGACGACCTCGAGCGGGACTTCCGGAACGGGGGTGGGCGGCTTGGGCTTCTGGGATTCAGCGGGAGGCGGCGTCACGACCACCGGCTTGGGTGGTGGGGTGGTGACGACAACGGCCGGCTTGGGCGGATTGGAGGCGACGACGGCGCGGGTGGGGGGCGGCGAGGTAACGACGATGGGCGGGCGCGGCGGTGGGTTGCTGCGGACGGCGACGGCGGGTGGCGTGTTCGTCGGGGGCGTGACAACCGTGGGCGGACGGGACGTCTGGACGAGGGTGGGCGGCGGGTTGGTGGGTGTGACCGGGGCGGGAGGGCGGACGAGCCCGAGCTTGATCTCGAGATCCTGGACGACGGCGCGGACGGAGTCAGCCTCGGGGCCGGACGATTGGAGGGTGAGGAAGTCGCGGTAATGGCCGAGGGCGGCGCGGCGGTCGTTGAAGGATTGTTGGGCGGTGACGGCGAGGTTGAGGCGTGCGGAAGCGAGTTCGGGGGCGGCCTGGGCGGCCTGCTGGAAGGCCTGGTAGGCTTCGCGGGGTTTGCGGGCCTGCACGCGGACGAGGCCGAGGGCGTTCCAGGCGTCGCCATCCTGCGGGTTGAGGCGGGTGGCGTTGGCGAGGGCGATTTCGGCGTTGGGGTACTGACGCTGGGCCTGGAGGGCGAGGCCGACGCCGCGCCAGGCGTCGGGATTGCGGGCGTTGTCCGAGGAGGCGTTGAGGTAGGTGCGGAATTCGGCTTCGGCCTCGCGGGGTTGGTTCAGTTCGAGGAGCAGTTCACCGAGATTGAAGCGGACATCGAAGAGGTTCCGGTTGAACTCCAGGGCGCGGAGGTAGGCCTTCTGGGCGTCGGGAAGGCGGCCGGCGGCGTGGTAGGCCAGGCCGAGGCGGTTCCAGACCTGGCCTTCGGTGGGGAGCTTGGAGGCGGCGAGTTCGAAGTGCTGGATGGCCTCCTGGGGGCGACCCGCCTGCAGCTCGCGGTCGCCGCGCACGAGCGACTCCTCCCCGGAGGGTTGGCAGCCCGGAAGGAGGAGCACGCCCGCCGAAGCCACGGCGAGGGCCATTCCATGCAACTTGTTGCGCATCGGTCGGGGGGTAACAGCGGGCGGGGGCAAGGTCAAGGAGGGGGGCTGGAGGGAGGTGAGATCGCCGCTTCAGGCGGGTTCACCACCAGGCGTTCGTGGGATTGGGAGCAGCGCTCCAGAACGGATCCGTGTCCGGACGCGTGGGGAACTTGTAGGCTTCGACGTGCATGTCGCCAAAGAGCACGTTGGCGAGGCTCTTGCCTTTGTAGTTGTGCCAAAGGCTCTTGTTCTCGGTCCAGCCGCGGTTCGGGTGCCAGATCCAGTCGCCCTGGATGATCTTGTTCACGGGCGAGAGCGCGATCTCGGCGGTCTTCATGGACGTGGCGTTGTACGGGGGCGCGCCGGGGTTCACGTCGCCGGTCACCCGCTTGGTGCGGGCGAAGTCGGCCGCCCATTCCATCAGGTAACTGTTGCCGAACTGGACGTAACAGTTGGTGGTGCGGACGCCACGGACGCGGTCGGAGAAGATGTCCCCCTTGTCCGAGGGACAGCGGAAGATCTCGGGGCTGCCTTGATACCGGAACAGGGGACGGTTGGTCATGGCGACGAACACGTCGTAGCGGCCGTCCTTGCCGCCGGAGGAGGCCCAGTCGCGACAGCGCGGCAGGAAGTCCTGGTTGTCGTCGGCGTACATCATGAACGCGAAGCCGATCTGCTTCTGGTTGGAGATGCACCTGATGCCCATCGCCTTGGATTTCGCGCGGCCCAGGGCAGGCAGCAGCATGCCGGCGAGGATGGCGATGATGGCGATCACCACGAGCAACTCGATCAAGGTGAAGGCGTGGGACAGCCGATGGGGCTGCGGCCGCGCAGACGTTTCATGATCCGGGGGTACCATGGCGTAGCGTGGGCTGGATCCGTGGCGGGGATCAAGTCCCCGGTTTTCAGGGGTCAAGTCACGGACATGTAACCCACGCGACATGGTTTGGTCCCGTGATCGGTGCAGCGTCGTCGGATATGGCAAAGGTCCTCGTGGTGGAAGACGAGCCTGACATCCGGCAGATGCTGGTGCGGCAGTTGCGCGATTCGGGTTTCGAAGCGATGGGCGTCGGCACCGCGAAGGAGGCCTTGGAATCGGTGAAGGCGGAGGGCCCGGATCTGATCCTGTTGGACCTGATGCTGCCGGACATGGACGGGTTGGAGGTGTGCAAGAGGCTGCGTCGGGACCCGGTGACGGAGCGCATTCCCATCATCATGGTGACGGCGCGCGCCTCGGAGATGGACCGGATCCTGGGTTTTGAGCTGGGAGCGGACGATTACCTGACGAAGCCGTTCAGCCCGCGCGAACTGGTGTTGCGCATCCGGCGGAGCATGGATCGCCAAGTACCTGCGCCAACGAATGGGGACCTGCTGGTTTTTGGCGAGTTGACGGTGGATGTCCCCGGGCATCGGGTGCTCGTGCGCGGCAAGGGGGTGGACATCACCGCCACGGAGTTCCGGTTGCTGACGGTGCTGGCCCGGCGTCGCGGCCGGGTTCAGACGCGGGAACACCTGTTGCAGGAAGTGTGGACCCACGGAGAACGCGACGAGATCGACGTCCGCACGGTGGATACCCACGTACGCCGATTGCGGGAGAAACTGGGGTCTGCGGCGGACCTGGTGGAGACGGTCCGCGGTGTGGGGTACCGGTTCGCGGCGCCCTGAGCTTCCGCAGGCTTAGATCAGATCCCGAGCGAGGATGCGCTCGGCGAGGTCACCGAGATCCGCCACGGCCGTCGGGCCAACGATCGGTTCCGGCGAAAGGGAATAGACGGTGGTGCAGCGCGCAGCGAGGGCCGCCTGGGCATCGGAGGGTGTGCCCACGACCTTGACGACCGTGGCGTCCGATTGCAGGCCGCAGCGGCGTCGGATTTCCTCGATCTGACCGGGGCCCGGCCGGGGGGCGAGGACTTCATCGGATCCGACAACCGCTTCGAGCAGCCCGGTGCCGGCCCATCCGGCGCGGCGGATGAGGGCGGTGGCGAGGGCACCGTCGAGTTCGGAGTCGATGCCGATGTGGATGCCGTCGGCGGCGAGTTCGTTGAGGAGGATCTCGGCGCCGGGCTGAAGCTTGATGTGCGGGAACGTCTGGAGGCTTTGAAGGACGCGCTCATTGAAGTCCTCCGCAATGACCTTCACCAAGGGCCGGGAGACTTCCGGAGAGAGCCGGAGTCGCCGGGAAACGAGCCGGGAAATTCCCGGGCGGATCGGCTGGGTGATGATCTCGGCGAGATCCTCGTCTTCCACCGGGATGTCGGCGGCAGCGAGGGCAGCGGCGAGGCAGGAAGCGAGGCGGGGGCGCTCTGGGACGAGCACGCCGACGAGATCGAACACGACGAGGTCGGGCAGGCTCAGGACCGGGCCGTGATCGGGCAGGGGGACGTCGAGTGGGAACAGCATAACCAGACTCCGGAGCTTGGACTCACTCCGGCGGATTTCGTTTCTTCAGTTCGTGAATGAAACACGAGGAATCCGAAACGGGAGCGTCGATCTGGTTACAATTGTGTCGCAGAGCGGTCCTGCGCCACGGCTGGGACGGGTTCAGGGACCCGGATTCTGGAGGGATTCGAACTCCTGGAGACGGGTGGGCTGGCCACGGAGGCGGCGCAGGAGGTCGCGGGCATGGACCGCGGCGAGGCCGGCAACGCCCCACAGGGGACCAGCGATCTCGCGTCGCACGGCGTCGATCTCGGCGGCGTAGGCGGGGTTGGCGGCGGCAAAGAGCTGGCGTTTGACCTCGGTGCGCGCGGCGAAGCGGACCTTGAGCCACGCGCGACTGAGGCGGCGTTGCAGCGGAGATTCCGGGATCCAGCCGGCGATCAGTTCCATGGCGCGCCATTCGTCCCGTACGAAGGAGTCGATCCGGCTGCGGTTGGCGCTGGTGGCGTTGAGTTCGTTGAGGCGGTACTGGCAGAGCACCTCGGGGATCTCGACCACGCTGAATCCGAGGTGGACGAGTTCCGCCATGAACACGCAATCGGCGACCTGGGGGAAGTTGCGGAAGATTGCCGGTATCGGGCGGCGGTCGGTCTTGAACAGGACGCCGGGCAACAGGATGGAATCGAGGTTGCCCTGTCGGCGCAGGAACTCGGCCGGAGGAACACGCCGCGGGGTCGTGTCGGCGGGGCGATGGGCCCGTTGGACCACGCGTCCCTGCTGGTTGATCTTGTCGTCGAGGACGTACGAGAGGGCCTGGCCTGAAATGCCGGCGAGGGCGTCGACGGATCGTTGGAGGAAGGTGGGGCCGACGAGGTCATCAGCCATCATCAGGTGGAGGATGTCCGCCTGGTCGCCGAGTTGGAGGCAGAGGTTGAGGTTCCCTGCGCCGCCGACGTTGGTCGGGTTGCGGCGGTATTCGAGGTTCAGGTGGCTGTAGGCCCGGACGATGTCCGGCGTGGCGTCGGTGGAGGCGTTGTCGATGACGACGATGCGGTCGGGCCGGCGCGTCTGGGCGGCGATGCAGTCGAGGGTCTGCGGGAAGAAATGGGCTCCGTTGTAGACGGGGATGGCGGTGAGGACGGTAGGCATGCGGAGCGCGGGATGATTAGTGCCGTGAGGAACGGGGGCGCGGCGAGGCAAATGTCGAAGGGAGTCGGCACCTCCATTGTAGGCCGGGTGCCCTCACCCGGCGGGTTTTGGGATACGCCGCGTGGGGGCACGCGGCCTGCAATTGGGTGGGGTTTGACATGCGCCGCGTGGGGGCACGCGGCCTGCAATGGGATGGGTTTTGGGATACGCCGCGTGGGGGCACGCGGCCTACAGAACCGGGGACTCTGCTTGCTGGGCGTGTTCACGATCTGTTAGGACGGCTTTCCCGCGAGGGTTCCGGAGAACGCCGGAATCCGGGCGGCAGGCGCACCATGGAAAACATTCCGGTATTCAGGCCGTTGTTGGAACGGGAAGAACTCGCCGCGGCCGAGGAAGCCCTG
>JAIXZE010000145.1 GCA_027489875.1 Verrucomicrobiales bacterium | reverse complement strand
TCGTTCGGCCTAATGACCATGCGCGCGGTCACACGTAAACATCTGTTGGTTGTCCGCGGGCTCGCGAAGTTCGCACAGGTGACAGTGGGACGAGGGGAGCACAGCGATGGGAATCTTGTGGCCGCACCTCAGATTGTGCTCAATGACCGAGCACTGCCGCGTTTGGCAGATGGTGACCGGGAGATCATTGAGGCAGCACGCCAAGGCATCCGCGAGACTGAGGCACTGCTTGCTTGGCACGGGCCAAGACACTTTGTTGTGGCTATTGAAGGGTTGGAGGTTGACGGGATAGATGCGAATGCCGCCCGACTGGCTGCGGGCTTGGCGACAAGAGAGTTGATTGAGCAATGAGATCGCCGAACCATGCCGCTCCAGCGAACGGGCACCAGCCGGCACGCCGAGTGGCGTTGCGGACGTCCCGGGTGGCTGGCTCCCGTCGCTGACCTTGGCGTTCGACAAAACCATGACCCCACTGCCCAAGACATCCACCGATCAGGATTTGATCGCCTTCGTTGATCGCTGGGCGAGTCTTCTTGAGAAAGAGGACTATGCCGGAGCGTATCAGCTCACGGAGCACGATCCAGCCATGCGGTGGACGCCAGAGCTAATCCGGACGGTTATCAAGAGCTACGGGGATGCATCCCCGACACAGCGCGTGACGTTGGCTGGCAAGCCGACGGACATTACGCAGCGGAAAGAGGTGACCCGTTGGCCCGAGAATCGGCTCAAGGGAGTGGGAGACGTTTGGTATGACCTCAATGTCGACGGGTTTGTTTCTGACCTCACAGCGACATTTTGGATTGTCTCCACACCGGAAGGTCTCGTGCTTCGTTTGAATGATATCCACGTCATGTAGAGATCTTATGCCGAACAAACCAGATGCAGTGAACCCAGCGATGGCGCTCTGGTTGACAATCGAAGATCAGTGGCGCCGGGTCACTGATCTGGATCGTTAGGCTATATGAGCACCCACCTCGCAATCTCGGCAGCATTCCTTCTTGCGGGGACAGGCTGCGCGTACCACACCCCGACACCGCCTGATCTGACATCCGCATCAGAGACTGAGCTGCGCCAGCATCTTGGGGAGCAGGTAACGCTTCGTGGCCCGTTCTCTCTTCGCGGCAAGGTTGGGCCGTACATTCTTGTCCGCGACCGGCCAGTATACCTTGTCTCACATGGCACGTTCTCCTGGGGCGAACGATACGAGCAACTGGAGGGACGCGATGTGAGCGTGACCGGCACGCTACGATTTGCACATTATCCAGAGGCGTCGCGAAATGGTCTGCCCTTGGGACGGCCAGCCGACCACTTCTACTTTGAGGCGGCATCGGCGAAAGTTGAGTTGAGTCAGCAATGAGGCAACCCGGCGCTGCACCGAATGGCGGCCCCGCCACGCCGACTGGCACTTCGGAAGTCACATAGGGGCCGCCATCGGTGAGCTGAGCGTTCGCCGACAACACGACGCCGTGGAGCATAGCGTTTACATCTGTGGTTGGAGTCAGTCGTCCGAAGGCTTCAGTCTATGGACGACTACGGAGCCTCGCGTACGTTCCGAGGCCCCCACATACCCGCTCGCCGAGGAGCGGTTGCTCGAAGCAATTCGCGAGCGTAGTGGCGCGATGCAGGCCGTTCTGGAGTATTTCCCTCCCCTACCCAAATCGGCGCAGGAGTCGAAGTACTCGCACCCGGAGCTCTACCTCATTTGTGGTGACGACCGGTTCGAGACCGACGCGCCACGTGTTGCGGCGTTTGAGACCGAGGAGCAGAGGGAGGACCGGCTTGCATGGTTGGACACTTTCTTTGAGCGGCCAGTGTGCCGGAGGTGCAGTGCGGCGTCCTCTGCCCGAAGCGAGCGCCAACTCCGGTTGACCTACGCACCACGTCAGTATGACGGGGCCTTCGGACACGTTGGCAGCGACGGTGCCACGAATGCCGAAATTCTTTCGCAGGAGTTCTTGGCTTTGTTGTCCTCACAAGAGCGGCAGGGATTGGTGACCCGCCCGGTAGCACGAAGAGGCAAAAGTCGGGAGTTTTACGAGTTGCTCGGACCAGCTGGGCCGGAGTTTGTCGCTGTTGCCGGTCTTCCCGTTCGTGGCTGGCGTTGTTCTGGATGCGGCCGGTTGACGTGGGGCTATTGGCTTGATGGCGTTTCTGCGAACCGCTTTGTCGCGGCGTCCGACTTGCCACGACCGCTGCCCGGCATCTTCACCATTGGCAGACCGCCAGAGGTACACTTGTGCGCCACTGGCGAACGGTGGCGTGAGTTGGTCGGCAAGAGTGGAGTTCGCGGTTTTGTCAGCCGTCCTCTCGGCGTGGTTCCCGACCGGGAGGTTGTACGGCGTCCCGATTTGCCGAGTTGCGAGGAAAGGGTCGCAGAGGATCGGCGAACAAGTCGGTCGAGTTAACCGCCGCCCCACGTCGCAGTTTCATGACTCACCGATTTTGCAGTGTCATTGGCTTCGGCGACAGTCCGCTTCCGGCGGCGGTCGCTCACCTCTGGTGTTCGGCTCCGGGATCAACATCGTGAAAACTTTCGGCTTCTTGGTCGTTGTGATGGGCTTTCTCTGGATTATCGGGGATTGCGCGATGTGGTTTACCCAGTTTCAACATGGATACTGGTGGCGGCGGTCCGGTGAACTTCCAGCCGGTGAGATGATTGAGCGAGATAAGGCCATTCAGGCTATGAGGGATATCAGCCTGCGCTTAAATGAGCGGCACCGAGACATTGTACTGCCGGCCTTCGTGATGCTCGCTGGTTCCGTTCTGGTTTTGCTCACTCCTGGGCGACGGTGTCAGGGGTATCCGGCCGCCGAACAACCAGTCGGTCCAGTGAACGGGCACCAGCCGATTCGCTCAGAGACCATCTCAACCTCATCGACGGATGGCTCCCGTCGCTGACCTTTGCGTTCGGAAAAAGAATGAGCACGCGATACCAGTTCCTTGCCCAAACGAAGAAGAGCTTCGTGTTTCTTGCGTCACTGGGTTTCTGCGTGGAGTCGGAGCACGAGGGCACCTACTCATCGTTTAAGGACGGTTTTGTGATCACCTACGTCTCGAAGGAAGTGACCGCCCAAGTTTCCTACTACGACATGGAGTTGGAGGTCGTCTTCAAGAAGGGGCAGATTGCTGCATCCTACCTCTTTCTCGACCATAACCTGCACGCGAATGCCTCTGGATTGGCCGGAGTCATGTTTGCATACGAGAAGCTTTCCCCCGTAATCGACAGCGTGGCGAGGGACATCGCAGCCAATTACGGAGCGGTCTTGCAGGGCGACCCTTCGGTGTGGAAGAAGATCGAGAAGCTCGTTCTAGCCTCCAGAGAGAAGAAACCGTTTCTCCCATGAAACAGCCGGACCATGTCACTGAACCGAACGCGGGCGGGCCACATCAGTTTCCAATTCGGACGCCAATGGCGGCCCACGTCGGTCAGTTTTGACGTTCGGCGATGAAGGCAATTACCCACCGTCTATGATGCGTTTAAAAAGGGCTTTCGAGTCGGCATTGGGGCGGATCGGAGTTCCAAATAACTTGCAGATTCTGCCCGACGGTGATGGACGGGAAGTTTGGTGCTCCAATGAGCTCTGCTTGCCCGACGGCAAAGTGAGGTAGTGGAGTCGCCGAACCAGATCACTCGAGTGAACCCGGCCTTGGCGTCCCGCTTCCAATCGCTACCATTCGTGTGCCGGGTCACTGAGTTCCGGCGTT
>JAIXZE010000246.1 GCA_027489875.1 Verrucomicrobiales bacterium | reverse complement strand
GTGATCGTGTCCTGCCGCTGGTGGATGCTCTTGATGAGGAATTTTCCCGCGCGGATCTTCTCGCGGATGTACTCGCGCACCTCGCCCGAGGTCTCCGTCTGTCCCAACAGATCCTTGTACGTATTGCTGATCCGCAGGTGCGGGATGTAGTCGCTGTTGGTGGTGACAGCGTACTCTTCCCCGTTCTTCGTCACGGTCACTTCGGGGACGACAAACGAGTGATCGTCCGGCGTGGTGTCGCGTCCGGGGCGCGGGTTCAAATCGGCGATGAGCTCTGCTGCCTTCTGAGCCTCGCTGGCAGAGATGCCGAGGTGACGCGCAATGTCCGGGAAACGCCGTTTGCCGAGCGCCTCGAAGTGATCGCGCAGGATGCGGTATTCGAGCGATTCCTGACGTTCGGCCCGCTCCAGTTGGAGCAACAGGCATTCGCGGAGATCGCGCGCGCCGACGCCGGGCGGGTTGAAGGTCTGGATGACCTTGAGCACGGCCTCGATCTGGTCGGCGGGGACACCGGTCGAGAAGGACAGTTCGTTGGCTCCTGACTGCAGGTATCCGTGGTCGTCGATGTTGCCGATCAGCATCTCGGCGATCTGGCGGTCGGTCGGGCTGAAATCCGTCATCCGCACCTGCTCGAGGAGTTCCTCCTGGAGCGAGGTCTGGGCGACGAGCGAATCGAACATGAACTGGCGCCGTTCTTCGTCCTCGGGTGATTGGCGACTGACGCTGGAACCCGCGGAGTATTGGTCACGCCATTCCTGATCGAGCTGGAGCAGTCGTTGGAGTTCCTGGTCGAACGGGTCGTTCGGGCTGTCACCGGGCTTTTCGGTGGCGGGATCAAACTGGACATCGGCCGGAGGTTCGGCGGGATCGGCAGCAGCCGAGGCTTCCTCGCCGCGGACCTCGCGTTCCTCGGCTGTTTCCTCCGCGATGGCGGACTCTTCGAGGACGGGGTTCTGTTGGAGTTCCTGCTCCACCAGGGCCTTCAGCTCCAGCACCGGGGCCTGCAGCAGCGCCAGCGATTGCTGGAGCTGCGGCGACAGCACCATCTGCTGCGACATGCGCTGGGAGAGATGAAGGCCTTGAGACATTGAATGTGCGGCTACTCTAGTCGGGGTGGATTCCACGACAAGGAGCGAGTTGGCATTGCGATTGCTTTCCTTGGCGTACGCCCGCCTTCCCACGTCAACCAAGACCATCTCCGTGGTCTCCCCAGATCCACCGTGCCCTGATCCGGGGAATGGCTGGAATCACGCCGGGTGGGGGCACCCGGCCTTCAATGGAGTTCCCGGACGCCAGTTCCCTGTTCCAGATTTGTAGGCCGGGTGCCCTCACCCGGCGCAGCTACTCGTCAGCTGCCCGCGCTGGAAACTGGATACCTCCCCTGAAACCGCGCTTCCCATGGAGGGGATTCCCGACTGAAATCCGCGGGTCATGACCGTCCTGCCTGTTGTTGCCCGGGAACTGCGCGTCGCGTCCCGACGTCGCTGGAGTTACTGGGGGCGTACGCTGGCGGCCGGGGTGGCCCTGCTGGTGGTCGTGTGGTTTGCCCTCATCGAGAGCCGGCTTTCGTTGAATCGCTTCGGTCAACAGCTGTTCGCGACAACGAGCTTCTTTGCTGCGTTGTTCGCGGTGTTGTCGGGGGTCATCTACAGCGCGGATTCCCTCGCGGAGGAACGGCGCGAAGGAACCCTGGGACTGCTGTTCCTGACCGATCTCAAGGGATACGACGTGCTCTTCGGCAAGATGGCGGCGAGTTCGCTGGGGTGCATCTTCCATCTCGTCGCGTGCCTTCCGGTGATGGCCATCGCCATCCTGTTGGGCGGAGTTTCGGCCGGGGAATACCTGCGGATGGTGGCGTTGCTCCTCAACGGCCTGATGTGCTCGTTGTCCCTCGGGATGTTGGCGTCCACGTTGACCGCCGACTCGAAGCGCGCCGCAGCGACCACGCTGGTGTTTGTGTTTGCCCTGTGCGGATTGATGCCGGCCTTGGGCGGGATCACGTATTGGCTGGGATGGAAGTTCGAGCTGGATTCAACAACGCGGGATGACGTCTTCGAGACGTGCTTTCTGTGGGCGTCGCCCGTGGTGGGTTTCTTTCACGCCTTCGACAGTGAGTTCTTCGGAAAGCCGCGATTGTACCACCTGCCGATGGTGTTCGTGCTGGGCGTGAGTATCGCTGCGCTCACGTTGAGCGCATTCCGGTTGCCCCGGCTCTGGCAGGAGAAGGGGGCCACGGAAGCCCGCCGCGGGCTCAAAGGCTGGATCGAACGTCGACGTTGGCCGGATGCCGCGTCCCGCGCCCGGTGGCGCGAATACATGCTGGAGCAGAGTCCGTTGGTGTGGCTGGCCGGACGGTACTGGATGCGGCCCATCACGGTCTGGATCTTCCTCGGGGTCGCCGCGGTGATCTTCCTCCTGATCGGACTGGAGGTCGGCAAGGACTGGTTCGAGGCTCCGACCTTCGTCATCACGTCGATGCTCGTGCACCTGAGCCTGAAGGTCTGGATGGCGTCCGAGGCACCGCGACAATTCCACGAGGATCGACGCAGCGGGGGCATGGAGTTGCTCCTGTCCACGCCTCTGACCGTCGATGATTTCCTGTCAGGTCGTATGCGTGCGCTGCGACATCAGTTCGAGTGGCCAGTGGTGATCATCCTCTTCGTGGATCTGGTGTTCCTCGTGAAGGGGATCGAGTGGAAGAACGACTCCTCCGCTGGCGACTGGGTGGTGTTCTGGATCTGCCGGATGCTGTTGTTCGTCGCCGATGCCTACACGATGGCGTGGGTGGGCCAGTGGATCGGGATGAAGGCGGCCGGCAACCGGACGACCCTCCACGTCCTGTGGCGTGTGATGGGGGTGCCCTGGGCCATCAGTTTTGCGGTGATGACATTGGTCGGCGTCCTCAGCCTGGGCGGAGGCGGTGGTTTCCTGGGGGACATCGGGTTCAAGGGCGGCCTGGTGGTGTGGTGCCTGATGTGCCTGGGAAACAATCTGGTGTGGAGAAACATGGCCCACGCCGAACTGAAGTCGGGTTTTCGTGTCCTCGCGCTGGGACGACCCGGCGAGAAGAAGACGGCCTCGCCCGCGTGAGTTGATTCCGCCAGCCGACTCCAATCCACATGCGCACCCTGTGGCCGGTCCTGGAACGTGAACTGCGGGTGGCCGCCCGGCGTCCCCAGACGTGGCGGTTGCGGTGGATCACGGCCACCGGTGCGATGGCGGTGCTGCTGACGTTGGTGTGGTTCTTCGGACGTTCAGGAGTGAAAACGGCGAGCGGTCAGGTGGGTAGCGTGGTCTTTCACACGATTGCCGGGCTCGTCGCGGTCTGGGCGTTGTTTCTCGGGTGCCAACGGACCGCCGACAGTCTGGGGAAGGAGCGACGCGAGGGAACGCTGGGCTTGCTGTTCCTTACCGATCTCAACGGTTGGAGCGTGGCCGGCGGAAAGCTCTTCGCGGCCGCGCTGGATACGGTCTTCCAGTTGGTGGCCGTGGTTCCGGTATTGGTGGTTCCGGTGCTCCTCGGGGGCGTCGGTCTGGGTCAGTTGCTGATGCTCCTCCTGGCGCTTGGCAACGGGTTGCTCCTTTCACTCGTCAGCGGGTTGCTCGCCTCCCTCATTTCCAGGGACCCACGGCAAGCCGCCGGTCTCGGGGTCGCGTGGATCCTTGGACTGATCTTCATTCCGTGGGGCTTGTTCGCGTACCTCACCAACCGTGACGTCCCCTGGACACCGTACGAAGCCTCGTGGGTGCTTCTCGCCAGCCCGTCGGTGCCATTCATTGCCGCCTCGGTGTCCGTACCCGTCGTGCCGTTTGGCAACTGGCGGGAAGCTGGGTTGGTGGCGATGGGACTCCAGATGGTCCTCTCGGGGGCGATGTTCTGGATCACGGCGCATTGGGTGCGTTTCGTCTGGCAGGAGGGTGGGGGACCAGGTTGGCGTTTGCGGTTTCAACAGTTCGCCCTCTGGTTGCGTTTCGGTGGTGCCCGTCGTCGTACGGCCTGGCGCGCGCGGTGCCTCCAGCAGGGAGCCTGGGACTGGCTTTCCCTGCGCGATGTCTGGAAACCGTGGATGCCATGGATCCTGATCGCCGCGTTCGTGTTCATCGAGGGAGCTTCCATTCTGGGAGGCGGGATCCGCACCGCGCTCGGACCGCCCAGTGGCGTCGTGGCGATGCTGTTCCATGCGCTCTTTGTCGTCTGGGTCGCGGGTGAATCCGCCATCACCCTCTCGGAGCAGCGTCTCGCCGGTGCCTTCGAATTGCTGATGACAACCGGGTTGTCCGGACCGGAGATCCTGGCAGGACAGGGGCGTGTCCTGCGTCGGTTGCTGGCCCTGCCGCTGGTGGTGCTGGGGTTGTTCGACCTCTGGGTGCTCCTGTACCTGCCTTGGGGCGGGGAAACCTGGAACAACGTGGCGTTGGGGTGGTGGCTGCACCTGACGGGGATGCTGCTCGCTCCCTGCTATTGGTGGGCCATGCGGTGGGCCTCGACACGGGCGGTGCTTGAAGGGCACCCGATCAACCTGGCCGTGGGCATGGCCCTCAACTCGGTCTACCTGCTCCCGGCCGTCGCCTCGTACGGCATCTTCGGCGGGGCTGCCACGCTGCTGGGCCTGGCCAATCGTCTGACGTGGGCGGAGTCGCTGATCCTCGCTTTCCTCCCGCCCTTGATCCTGATTCCGGCTTGGTGCCTGTGGTGGGGGAACCGCCAGCAGCGGTGGGTGACCGGTGAATTCCGCTCGGCCCTGACCAGCCGAAACGCTTCATCGTCGGCGTCGGCGTGAGCACGGCAGCACCAGTGCTGCCGGGAACGGGGTGAGCCCCAGAAATAGTGCGGAGGCCGCCGTTGCCGACGACCTCCGCACCCCACGTTTCGTACTCCGATGTTCCCAGTCTCTGTCTGTCTCCAGTTGGCCTCCGTTGGCAGGCCCGATCACGCAACTAACTTCACCCTGTGAACATGGACCGTGCCAGTTCACGCACGGCATTTTGCATCCACGCAAATGGTCGGCCGTTGGTCATTCCGTGACACAATTGCCGAGAGCGGGTGGTGAATTTTGGGCGGTCAGCGCGATCCGGGCCGGCGTCGGCCCGTCGTTCAAACCAGCGACTGGTGTTTCGGACTCTGCGCCAGCTTCCGCACCAGTTCCTTGATCTTCTGCGCCTCCGCCCGCGACGCGACCAGCACCGCATCGTCCGTCAGCACCACGATGGAATCGCTGACCCCGACCAGGGTGATCGTGGTCCGGCCGCGCGTCCGACCGTCGTAGACGATGTTCCGCGCGGCATCGACGTGCACCAGGTCCGCCACGGAGGCGTTTCCGTCCGCATCCTGAGCTACGTGGCGCGCCAGCGCGGGCCATGCCCCGAGGTCATCCCAGGCAAACGAACCGTCCGCCACGACGACGTTGGTCGCCTTCTCCAGCAGCGCGTAGTCGATGCTGATCTTCTGGATGGTGGGGTATTCGGCGGCCAGCACCTTCAACAGCTTTGGCGCACCCGCCGCTGCCGCCTTCTTCCAGCGTTCGCACGCGGCGGAGATCTCGGGCTGATGCTGTGCCAGACCTGCCGCCACCGTCGCGTACGACCAGACGAACATGCCCGCGTTCCAGCGGTATTGTCCCGT
The DNA here is from genome assembly GCA_027489875.1 of Verrucomicrobiales bacterium. Lineage (GTDB taxonomy): Bacteria > Verrucomicrobiota > Verrucomicrobiia > Limisphaerales > UBA9464 > UBA6176. The sequence goes on along the minus strand of JAIXZE010000246.1, from coordinate 10,693 downwards.
GGCGAGGTATTCCGTGGCTTTCTCCAGCGATGGCTTTTCCACGAAGCGCTCGGCCTTGAAGAAGGCGGTCTTGTAGGTGCGCGCACCTTCGGCGGCGGCCAGTACCGGACCTGTCTGGATGTAACCGTAGCCTGTGGCCGGTTCTGTCGGCTGGATCCCGATCGTCACGATGACGGCATCCCGCGAGGCGAGGTCCAGAGCGTCCTTCAAGACCTGCTGGAACCGGCGTTCCTCGGGGATCACATGATCCGCCGGCAGCACGGCCATCACCGCCTTCTCCGAGCGTGCCCCGACGATTGCCGCCCCGAGGGCCACCGCAGCGCAGGTATCGCGCCCGATGGGTTCGGCGACGATGTTGTCCTTCGGCAGTTCGGGCAGTTGGCGACGCACCTCAGCCACCTGGGCGGCGTTGGTGATGATGAGGACGTTTTCCGCCGGCACGACCGGCAACACCCGATCCACCGCCTGCTGCAGGAAGGAACGTTCGCCCAGCAAGCGGATGAGCTGCTTCGGCGTCTTTTCGCGCGATACGGGCCAGAAGCGTTCGCCCCGGCCACCCGCCATGATGATGACGTATCGTTGCGAAACCTTGCCCGACGGCTTCTTCGCCGGTGCGGATGGGGTCACGGGTTTCGCCGCCCCGCGTTTGGGCGCGGGCTTGGCGATGGTTGCGGCTTTGCCTTTGGGGGTCTTGGGGGTGGCCATGGGGTCTACGTGCGTTGTTGTTCTTCCGGTAAAGAATCAAGGCTTCGGGGCGGACGCCGAACGCACCGCCTCCGACAATGTCTTCACGAACGCGCCCACCTTCGCGGGCATGCCGGGATCCGCGCCCTGTTCCGCGATGCGGTTCACGATCGCTGATCCCACCACGATGGCTTCGGCGTGCGAAGCCACTTCGCGGGCCTGTTCAGGATTCGAGATCCCGAAACCCACGGCGATCGGAAGCGACGAGTGCTTTCGGATCCGGTCCGTCATGTCGCCGATCGTCGTCGACACCGTCGTCTGCATGCCGGTGACGCCTTCGCGGGAAACGTAATAGATGAAGCCCTTCGCGCGCCGCGCGATGCGCTCAACCCGGCTTTCCGGAGTCGTTGGGGCGATGAGCCACACCGGGCACATCCCAGCGACGGTCATCAGGCGTTCGTAGTCGTCCGCCTCCTCCGGTGGAAGATCGAGGATCAGCAGGCCGTCGACGCCGGCCGCGGCGGCATCCTGGATGAAACGTTCGAGTCCAACCCGATGCAGCAGGTTGAAGTAGATGTAGAGGACGATGGGGATCTGGGAATCGCGGCGGATGGCGGCAACGGTTTCGAGGACACGGGGCGGGGTGGTGCCGGAGGCAAGGCCTCGTTGGGCCGCGAGTTGGTTGACGATCCCATCGGCGAGTGGGTCGCTGAACGGAACGCCCAGTTCGAGGACATCCACGCCGGCGCGGTCGAACTCGAGGGCGAGTTGGTGGGTGGCGGCCAGGGTAGGATCCCCGGCGCCGATGTAGACCACGAGACCCTTGAGGCCCGCACTGCGGAGTTTGGCGAAACGTTCTTCGATGCGATTCACGGAGGGCGGAGTGTGGGACGAAAGCCCTCGCGCATTCAAGCGACCGGTCATTCAGGTCATTCCGGTCATTCCCGATCGAGCGTGGATGCGAGGATCCCCGATTCGATCCGGCCCCTGGTTGGAGGGCGAAGTTTGAAATCCTTCGGAATTCCGCCTTGCCCAACGGCGTGGCGTGGCGTTTATTTCGCGGGCCTGCAAGGGCGGGGTAGCCAAGTGGTAAGGCAGAGCTCTGCAAAAGCTCCATCCGTCGGTTCGATTCCGACCCTCGCCTCCAGTCTTCGACCACGTGTGAAGGCGAAAGTAAACAGTCACGCCTTTCTGGTGTGCCACGCGGTATTTCGATACCCACGCCGGCTGTTCCTACAACCACATCCTTCAATCCGTTGCACGGATGGGGCACCATCATGTCGGGCTGACCGACGACCTCGCCCACTACCACCCCAGCGGAGATCCCTCGCCCAGCGAAGTCGAAATCCGGGTGACACGTGATCAGTTTCGGGCGGGTCCACTGCTCAAGGTCGCGAAGCTCCTCGACCAGCCGAATTCGTGCAGGACCCAGTCGGGTGCCACCACCCAGCTGAATCTGGACTTCGGTCAGGGAGAGCTCCTGAACACGCCGCCACGACGGTGGCAGCGGATGCTTTCGTCTTTGGGGAGGTGACCGCTGAGCTGATTCGGGCCGCGGTGGAGGCACAATTCCTGTCGGATTCTGGATCCGGCGACGATTATCTCCCGACATGATTGAGACCGACCTTGATCTGCTGCGCCGATACTCGCGGGAGGGCTCGGAAGCCGCCTTCGAGGAGGTCGTGCGGCGTCATGTTGATCTGGTTTTCTCGGTGGCATTTCGGAAGGTGCGGTCCCAGCAGCTTGCCGAGGAAGTCGTACAGACAGCGTTTCTCGACCTGGCGAAAAGCATCCAGCGGCTCAAGCCGGACACGGTGGTCAGTGCGTGGTTGTACCAGGTGGCGCATCGGACCGCGGTGGATTCAATCCGCCGGGAAACACGGCGTGCAGCCCGTGAACAAATCGCCGTCCACTTGAATGCCTTGGATCCCTTCCCCGACTTGCCTGAGCCCGACTGGGCGCAGGTCGAGCCCATCCTCGATGACGAAATGGCCGGACTGCCTGAGCCCGACCGCATCGCGATCCTGCTCCGATTCTTCGAGGGCAAATCGTTTGCCGAAGTGGGACGAGCCATCGGGCTCAGCGAGGATTCGGCACAGAAGCGTGTCAGCCGTGCGCTGGACAAGCTTCGCGGTGCCTTGCAAGGGCGCGGCGTAACCGTCGGGGCGGGTACATTGGTGACGCTGATTTCGACTCAGTGTGTCCAATCCGCCCCGCTAGCGTTGGCTTCGTCTGTCGCGGCTGCGGTGGCGTCTGGAACAATCGTGGGTGGGAGTGTTGCGGTGGTGGCAGCCAAGGCGGCGGTTACGGGCACGATACAAAAGGTGGTCCTGGGGTTGGCCGCAGCCACGAGCCTTGGGGTGGCCATCTACCAGACACAGAATGCCCGCCGACTGGAGCGTGAACTGGCGACCTTCCAGCAGAGGGCGGAGGCCCGAACGCAAGCCGGAGCGGATCACGTTGGCCAGGCGCCGGAGGGTGCGTCGAAATCCAACACCCGGGTGCCGACCGCAGCGTGGGTTGCATTGGAGGCGGAGCGGGACCGGTTGATTGCAGAACGGGACGCCGCCGAGCGACTCGCAAGGCTGTACAAGGAGTTGGCGGCCCTTCGTCCGTCCGAAGGGGCAGCGGGTGCATTTCCGACAGCGCGCCATGTGACGGCCGCGATGGGTCGGCTGCTTCGGAAGAACGTGCTGCTCCAGGAGGCTCTCAAGGGAAAGCGGTTTGAGGATCTGTCTTCAGAGGAGCAGGAAGTGATGAAGAATGGCGGGGTGGCGTTGATGCGGGAAGTGGCCACGCTGACGGAGGCCGGTATGCAATTGGGCCAGCAGGCGAGGGAAACGCAGGATCCAATCGATGAGATGACGGTCTTCGCCTTTGGCGCACTGGACCTGAACGAGGAGCAGTTCAGGAAGGTCTATGCACTGGTCCGTGAGCTTCAGGGCGATGTGGCAGGTCTGGTTGCAGGCGGCAGGGACCCTTCCGAAGAAGAGCGGGCAACGGTGAAGGCGAGGGGGGGGCAGCGGCTCCGGGCGATCCTGAACTGGGAACAGGAGCGCCTGTTTCAGTTGCTGGAGCCACACCTGTCGTTGGTCCGTTTCCCGTCTGTGCCGTGACCACCGAGGACTGGACATGCCGAGGAACACCCAGATTGCTTTCTCCAGTCAGAGGAACGGAATTCAAAGATCCCGGGAAAGTTTGTTCGAAGCCGTCGGTGAAAATCATCCATCGGAATGAAATGAAATGAAATCCAACGAACCAATGAAGATCACGAAGTCCCTCAGGACGCTGGCAACGCTGCTCCTGATCGCCGTTTCCGGACAGCCGATGCTGGCGCTGCAACCCGGCGATGCCGTCACTCTTGAGGCACTCACCAAGGCCGAGTTCGTGAAGGGAGAGGTGCCCAAGGAGTGGAAGACGGACCATGTGTACGTTCTCGAGTGTTGGGCCACTTGGTGCGGGCCATGTGTTGCTGCCATCCCGCACGTCGACGCGCTCTACGACAAATTCCATGGAAAGGGGCTGGATGTCGTTGGGGTGAACGTATTCGAGGACGGCAAGGAGATGGTTGCGAAGTTCGTGCAGAAGAAGGGGGATGGCATGTCCTACCCAGTGGCCTACACGGGCCGTGGGGGTGCCTTTGAGGCATCCTGGCTCAAGCCTGCCGGGGTGAATGGGATTCCCCATGCGTTCGTGGTCAAGAACGGCCGGTTGCTGTTCTCGATTCACCCCGCATCCCTGACGGAAAAGATGGTCGAAGCGCTGCTTGCGGGTGGGGAGGCGGAGTCTGCGCTGGTGAAGAAGCTGAATCGGGCCAAAGGCAGCCAGGAAGAAATCAAGGCACTGGTGGGGACCTATTCGTCGCAGGTGGGGACGGGTGATTACGTGGCGGCGAAGGCAACGCTCACCAAGATCCGCGACCTGGACGAAACCTATCCCGGGCTGCCTGGGCTTGAGGTGGGCCTGGCGGCGAAGCAGGAAAAGTGGGAGGAGGTGGTCAACAAGCTGAACCAGGACCGGAGTGCGATGCTGGCCACGATGCTCGGCATGCAGGTGGAGATGGGTGGGGAAACCTTCCCAGCGGCGGTGTTGGAGGTTCTGGTCCGGAACCTTGCCGGCATTGAGGAGACCGAAGCGGTCGGTCTGGGCGTCAGGGCAGCTCTCTTGTCGCGATTGGGCAAGAAGGAAGAGGCCCAGGCGGGAGCCGAGAAGGCGGCCAAGGCGTTCATCGGCCTGTCTCAGGGAGCGGTGGCCAAGGACGCCTTTGACGGATACGTCAACAGTTTCAAGACCGACAAACCCATGGGTTTGATGGAGGCGTTTGGGATCCTGAACAAGGCCATGTCCAAGGGCGCAAAGTGATTCCTGGCCGAGGCGTCTGAGCTGGATCCAACCACAGGCAACCCTGGAGCCGACGGCTTCAGATACCGGAACAAGATCGGTATCGGCATCGCCGTCGAGGCACTGCGCGACGGTTGGACCCGGTGCCGGTTCAGCATGGATGAGCTCTGGGTCATGGCCCGCGTTTGTCGCATGGAGAAGGCCCAGTCCCACCCAAACGCCGCTGGGCGATAACCCGGGACAGCAGTGCGGAAATGGATCGCCCGTTTGCCATCGGCATCCGGATCTTCCACCGACACGGAAGTGCCGGGTTCACCGCCGGTGATCCAACCCGCACCCTCGGGCGAGTTGGTCCCATTCCAGACAACCAGGCCTTCGGTGAAAGCTCGGAATGGGAGCGCGGGGCGCTCGGCCTCCGCCCGCTGCCAGGCCCGATGCGCCGAATCGTCAAAGGGCTTCCCTCGGTAATCCGCAGGCGGACTGGCAAGGATGGAAAGTACGAACGCCAGCGTCATTGCGATGCCGACGGCCTTGATGAGGTCAGATTGGCTCATCACTTCGGCGGCCATTTTCATGAGGTTTGGGCAACGGTGCATGGCGACGATTGATCTGCGATCCGTTCAAATCGGCGGTGTGCGTGTAACTCTTCATTGTCACCTTCGCCCACCCTGAACCCGAGCCAGCAGTCCGGCTTGAAAGCCCTCCATCCGTGGAACAGGGTGCCGATCATCCATGAAACCACTTCCCTGTCTTCTTGGGCTGCTATCGGCACTTTTCGCAGCTTCGGCTGGGCCGATTGACCTGCCTGCCCGGTCGGCAAGGAGCGCAGCTGCCACCACCACTGCTTCACTGCCGTTGCAGATTGTGACGTGCTCCGAGGACGTGGATCTCGATGCGTTGATTCTGGATTTCAAGCTGGTACCGAAGTTCATCTACCGCGGCTTGCATGGGTTTGCCGCGCCGATGGACGCCGCGACGATCGAGAAGTTGAAGGCGCATCCGTGCGTGCTTTACGTGGAGGCGGACGGACCGGTGTCATGGAGCGAGCAAATCACTTCGTCCGGGCTGATGCGGATGGGTATTCCAAGCTTTCCCGTCGCACGCATCAATCAAGTCAGCGAACCGCTCGATGTGGATGTGGCGATCCTGGATACGGGCATTGATCCGCATGAAGACCTGAATGTGGTCCAATCCATGTCGCCATTTTCGGTGGATGGCAACGATGAGGTGGGCCACGGAACGGCGGTGGCGGGTGTTCTTGGGGCGTATGATAACGGGCTGGGTGTCGTGGGTGTGGCGGCGGGGGCTCGCATTTGGAATATCAAGGCATCGGGCCCGCCTCCGAATAACTCCTGGGCCAACTTGCTCGGGGGCATGGCGTACGTTTTACAGAATTCAAACCGGATTTCCGTAGCGAGCTGTTCTTTGGTCAACGCGATAGGAAACACCACTGGACCGGTCAATGCGCTTCGTGGGTCAGTCCGACGCCTGGTGGCAGCCGGGATCGTGGTGGTGGGCGCAGTGGGCAATGATGCGCAGGACCTCGCAGGAGTGGATGGCGTCTTTGGAACGGGCGACGATGCCGTGCCCGCAGCGCTCTCCGAAGTCATGGCCGTCAGTGCGATGGATTCAACCGTTTATCAAGAGGGTGGTCTGCCCCTCGATCAACTGTGGGCTGGTTCAAACTCCAGCCAGATTGAACGCACCAACCGACCGGCCGGCAGCACCGCGGCCAATTACGTCGTATCTCCCGGCGGAGCGATTGATGTGGCGGCACCCGGCGTTCTGGTTGCCACCACGTTGCCAGGAGTGGGCCCGGATGGGATCGGACGCAGCTATGGTTACAAGAGCGGAACGAGCTTTGCCGCGCCGCACGTCGCCGGGCTGGTTGCTCTTTACATTGCCGCGAATGGTCGCGCCACCAATGCCGCCGGGGTGTACCGCATCCGGCAGGCGATCATTGACAGTGCCCTGCCGCAGTCGCAGTGGCATACCAACAACACGCTGGATCCGGACACCCGTCCCGAACCGCTGGCCATGCCTTCCGAGAACTGGGTGCCACGGCCTGTCCTCACGAACTCGGGAACGCCCGGCAGCTTCCAACTCGGCTTCAACTCCGTGCCCGGCTACGACTATTTGGTCCAAGCTGCAACGAACCTGACGCCTCCGATTGCTTGGAAGGATCTTTCGACCATTGCCGGCTCCAACTTCGTCGCGCTGGCTTCCATCATGGATACCAACGCCACCGGCCAGAGTTTCTATCGGCTTGCCCGCCGATCGTTGGTGGGAAGCCTTCATATCATCGTGCCCCCGCAAAGCCGCACGAACGTGGTCGGCACCGTCGCGAGCCTTAGCGTGACGGTGTCAGGCGACGCGCCGGCTCATCGCTGGCACAAAGACGGGACGCCCTTGACCGATGGAGGGAGAATCTCCGGCGCCGGCACGTCTGCGTTGATCCTGACCGGGGTACAATCCACCGACGCGGGGAACTACTCGGTGGTCATCACCAATCTGCACGGCAGCGTGACGAGCGCACCGGCGGCCCTCACGATCCAGTCCGTCGTACTGGTAAGCGGGGTTCTCGCAACGGCGACCAGTGAACTTGCATCGCATGGCCGTCATGCCTCGAACGCGGTGAACGGCATCTACTATGATTCCAACTTCTGGCAGAGCGTCGGGGTGAATGGGGTCCCACCCACGGATCCAAGCCCGGCCATCTCTTTCGACTTGGGCACGGTGCGCGCGGTGGAGAAGTTCCAGATCTGGAACGGCCACGAGCTGGCTCCGTCGGTCAAGCGGATGCGCGTGGAAGTGTCCATGGACGGAGTCAGCTTCAGTCCGGTCGGTGAGTTTACTTTGACATCCATTTCGCCGGCCTCCGAGACGTTCGCCCTTGGACGAGTGGCCTGCCGTCATGTGCGCTTCGTCATACTGGAGAATGGTGCTGGACAGTTATTCCCGGTCGTTGGTCCACCGACCGCAGGGAGCCAGGTGGCCATTGATGAAGTCGAGTTTCATGAGTATCTGAGTGATTAGGCAGGGGTTCGTGGCTTGCGGGCAGGGACCTCGACAAGTGCGCCCCCCAACCACGAGCGATCTGCCTTCTGCACTTTCGCGGGATGCTCACGGGGCGGGTACGGGAGTGCCGACGACTTCGCCGATTCGCAAAGGGGATCGGAGTTCAAGGTAGGAGGCGCGGGTGCCGCCGAGGCGTTCGGGAGTCCTGCGTGTCAGTCGAAACCAGTGAAAGCGGAGCCAGATGACTGCCTGACCTGGCTGCTCGATAGGTACGTACGTGATTCCGACGATGGAATTGAGGTTTGTGACTTGTACTTCGGCACGGATCGACTGTCCCGGTCCGGTTGCGGGGAGTCGAATGGGAGTGTTCCAATGGGAAACCAGGTTCGTGGATCCCATCTTGGGGTCACCCCGTTATGCCTTCATCTCGGCGATCTGCTTGGTCGCGATGCCGACGGGACGATCGACGGGGACGCCGGCGCAGGAGAGCAGGGTGGTGAGGAGGTCGCCCTGGTTGCCTTGGACATTGGACAGGAAGCGCCCGGTCTTCAGGGAACCGCCGCCCTTTCCGGCAATGATGAACGGGAGGTTGTCGCGGCGGTGCTTGTCGCCGTCTTCGAGGCCCGAGCCCCACATCATGATGCAGTGGTCGAGCAGGGTGCCGTCCCCCTCCTTGAGGGCGTGCATCTTCGTCACCATGGAGGCGAACTGATCGACGTTCAGTTTGTTGATGGCGGCCACCTTGCGGATCATTTCCTGGTCGCTGCCGTAATGCGTCTGCGAATGGTGCTGGTCGGAGAATCCCAGCTCGGGGTAGGAGGCACCGTTGGGCCGGGACGTGATGAAGGTGCTGACGCGGGTGGTGTCGGTCTGGAAGGCGAGGATGGTCAGGTCGCACATGACCTGCATGTACTCACTGCGCTTGTCGCCTTCGGGAATCTTCACCTCGATGGGTGCCGAGTCGTTGGCGTGGCGTCTGGAGGGAGCGACGCCGTTCTTCTCGAGGGCCGCTTCCTGTTGGCGGGATTCGATGGCGGCGATGCGACGTTCCACCGAGCGGACGCTGTCGAGGTATTCGTCGAGCTTCTGCTGGTCTCCCTTGCCGAGGGAACGGCGCAGGTCGCGGGCGCCGCCGAGCACGCGGTCGAGCATCTGGCGGTCGAGCGGATTGGCCTCGGTGACCTTGCCTTCCTTGCCGCGCTTGCCGAAGAGCCGGTTCAACACATTGCGGGGATCGGTCTCGGCCTGCACCGGTTGCGTGGGCGAGCGGAAGCTGCAGTGATTGTAGTAACCCTCATGCAGGCCTTCCTGATTTTCCTTCCAGGTCTGGGGCATGGTCGCCAGCTCGAGCGAAGGGAGCAGGGTCTGCGCGCCGACGTAGTTGGCCATGATCTGGTCGGCGGAAATGGAGATGTTGATGCGGTCGCGCGAATCGGGGTCGGGCAGCCGCGCGGTGAGCCACGTGGACAACTCCAGTGCATGCGGAGCACCGCCAAAGGGTTCGGTGGGCACGCCCGAGATGCCCTTCATCATGAGGCACTGATCCATGATCGGTTTGAGCGACTGGATGATGGGCGGCGGCGAGTGGAGGAACTCCTCCTGAGTCGTGGGCCAGAACTGGTCCATGATGACCCCGTGCGGCATGTACATGAATGCCAGGCGCACCGGTGGCTTGGGGGATTTCGTGCCGGCCGCCCAGCCGCGGGAATCAAGGAATGGCAGTGCGAGGGAGACCCCCACGCCTTTCAGGAAGGAGCGGCGATCCACGATGGACGGGTGATTCATGGCATTCATGGCGGTGCTCTTCGGTTTCTGGATCGGGGTCATTCTTCGACTCTGCGGTGGGTGAAAAGGTAACTGGCTATGACCTCGGTGAGGATTGTCCTCACCTTGTACTCGTCTCCGGCAATCCGGGCCATCAATTGGTCGATGACGACTTCATCGTAACCCTCCAGCGGTCGCCCGAGCGCGTAAGCCATGAACCGTTCGGTCAGGTTCCGGGCGATGTCGGACTCACGCCCTGCGAGGAGGCGCTTCAATTCCGCCGGGTTGGAGAAGGCAGTTCCGCTGGGAAGCTTTCCGGCGGAGTCGATCGCGACCCCGGCTTCATTCTTGTCACGCCAGCGGCCGATGGCGTCGAAGTTCTCCAGGCCGAAACCGATCGGGTCGAGCGTCCGATGGCAATTGGCGCAGACGGGATTCTTCGTATGGAGTTCGGTCCGTTGCCGCAGGGTCAGGCCTTGCACGCTTTTCGGTTCCTGCGTGTCGAGCGCGGGAATGTCGGGCGGTGGCGGCGGCACGCGTTCACCGAGGAGCTGCTCCAGTACCCAGACGCCCCGACGAACGGGACTGGTCCGGGTGGGGAACGATGTCGCGGCGAGTGTGGCTGACATGCCGAGGATGCCGCCCCGGTTGGGGTTCTCCAGTTTGACCCGGCGCATTTTGGGACCCTTGACCGAGGACCCGAGGCCATACAACTCGGCGAGCGGCTGATTCAGGAAGGTATAATCGCTGTCCACGAACCGGATGGTCCGTTGGTTCTTGTGGACGATGCTTTCGAAGAACAATCGGGCCTCATGCATCATCGCCTCGCGCAATGCCGGCGTCATCTGGGGGAACAGGGCGGGATCGAAGACCTGACGTTCGAGGT
>JAIXZE010000293.1 GCA_027489875.1 Verrucomicrobiales bacterium | reverse complement strand
GACATCCTCCGCGACCAGCACGCCATCCCGATGGATCCGCCGGGCTCGCGTCGTGGAATCGTAGGTGCACGCCCAATGGTGCCAGTCGGTGTCGGCATAGGCGGGCGTGTTCAGGTCATTGCCCCAGAAGGCGAACGTGAACTCGTTACCGGACCGGAATCCGATGTGGAGACCCTTGTTGGCCGCCTCGGTCCCTGCGGAAAGGAACAGGTCGGCGCGGTTGAGCTCCGTCCGTCTGGCCCATAGTTCGATGGTGAAGGAGGCGTTGGTCAGGGGCATGCCGGGGAGCGTGACCTGTTGGTTCCCGCCATTGAATGCGAGGGACGTTCCGGGACCTGCCACCGGCGGATCGTTGATCGGGTTCACCACCAGTGAAACGGAGGCGGACGCCGTCAGGGAGCCATCGCTGACCGTATAGCTCAGGGTTGCGGTTCCGCTGGAGTTGGCGGCCGGCGTGTACAGGTAGAGACCGGAGTTGGCTTCCGCTCCCGGTGCCTGGACGATGGAACCTGAGCTCGCCCGGACGTTGGTATAGGTGAGGCTGGAATCCACGTCGGATGCCGGCAGATAGACCATTGTTGGCGCATCTTCCGGAACCGGGGTCCGCATCAGGGCATTCAGAGTGGAGTTGTCGCCCGGGAAGACGGCTCCGTTGAACACGGTGGCGTTCTGAGCGCCGCCCTGGGCGGGATCAGAGACGCCCGAAGCGGAGTCGAAGGCGGTCAGGCCCGACGACTCGGTGAACCGATAGTTGAGGACGAGTCCCAGACTTTGCGGCGGCAGGGTACCGTGGTTCGAGGAAAGGATCTCGGCCGCGGTCTTCCCTGTCTCCCAGATGCGGAAGTCGGCGATGTCGGCATCGGCATAACCATCAGCCGCCCAGTTGCTGCGACCGATGTAATTGCGGGCGCGTTGGACCGGGAGCGGGGCGTGGATGGGACCGGATCCGGTCTGGATGCCATTCAGGAAGATGCGGCCGGTGCCGCTTGAGTCGCGTGTGAAGGCAAGGTGCGTCCAGGTGTTCAGCGGGATCGCTTGGGAGGACAGGACTTGTTGTCGAGAGGTACCCTGATAGATCGCCAGGACCGGCTTGCCGTTGATCTGGTCCGAGAGCGCACCGACGATGTTGTTGGTCCCTGCACCAGTGCCGAAGTCGAACAAGCGGCTCCAGTTCTGGTAGGAGCGGACATAGACCCATGCCTCCACGGTGAAGGTACTGCCAAACCAGGTTCCGGACGGCGATTGGAGGTATTGGCTGAGGCTGTTGAGTCGGATGGAGGTGGCGGCGGAGGCGACCGGCGGGTCATTTGCCGCGTTGACCGTCACCACGAAGCTGTCCGAGGCGGTCTTTCCGTCTCCGTCGGTGACCGTGACGGTGACGGTTGAAGTGCCGTTCTGGTTGGGAAGCGGCCTCAATGTGGCGCTGCGCACTGCGGCGTTGCCGTCGATGTTGATGCGCGAGACCGGGATCAAGGCCGGGTTCGATGAACCCAAAGTCACCAGAAGATTTCCAGGTGTGCTGTCGTAATCGCCCACCGTGAAGACGGCGGTGGCGGCTCCGTCCTCCGGGATTGTCTGGTTCGCGATGTCGCTGATGGAGGGCGCGGACGAAGTCAGGATAAAGGGGTATGGGCCGGAGCCCGTGCCGCTTCTGGAGGCGGGCGAGAACGTGCCGCCCGGTAAGCTCGGCGTCAGGACGACCGGAAGATTCAACGAGACGTTGGGGAAGGCAAAGCTGCCGTCTGCCGCAGTGGTCGTGGTCAGGGGCGAAGTTGGGAGGGCGTAAAGCTGAGTTTCCCACCGATATGAGCAGTACTCGCCGGAAGTGGTGGCTCCTTGCCCCGAGAAGAAGAGGGGGCTTCCATCCGCAGGCCCGCCGAACAGGCGTTTATCGAATTGCCCTGTCCCGGTGACCTTGGCCCAGTGGACCCGGAGGCTGGCACCGAAGCTGGAATCGAAGTACTCGACGCGCACAGAGACGGCGCCGCAATTGGGGTTCGCACCAAGCGTGATTTCTCCGACGGCTTCCCTCGCGGGGTGGTTTCCATCGTTGTCCACGACCAGTTGGTCGTTCACATAAAGTCTTGCCCCGTCGTCGGAGGTGACGAAGAACCGGAAGGTTCCCGCCCAGTCGTTTCCGAAGCTGCTCCGGAAAATACCCGCAATGTTGTCAACGGGGGCTGCCGGCGAGATCGCGCTGAAGATGTTGCCGTCCGAGCTCGGGAAATCGAGGAAGGGCAGGTTCCCGGAATAGGAACTCGGCATGTCGTCCGGGATCTGGTTGACCGAGGTGATCGCAGGACGGGTGAGGGTGATCGTGACACCCGGCACGCTGCCTGCGGATCCGCCGACGGTGCCTGTGATTGTTCCGCCGAGCGCATCGGCGCCGAGTCCGACGGCGAGCATTCCGCTCAGGATCGCGGCGAGCCCGGATCGGAGGCGCGCCAACAGGGTGGAAAGGAAGGGTAGGATGGAAGCGTTCATCGGGAGATCAGGGTTGGGCGTTCAAGGTCGCGGTCTGGGATACCCGGTTGAGGCGGAAGGTACCGCGAACCACGATGTTGGTGCGGTGCAGGCCGGTGACTGTTTCACGGTAGATTCCCTGCAAGGTGCGTTCCCCATAGCCGGGGGAGGCGTTCAGGGGTGGAGGTGATATCTCCAGCTCGATCACGCGCTGGATGTTGAAGCCCTTGCGATGATCGGGATGGTACCGATGCTTGAAGGGGTTTCGTTCGAATGTCTCCGACATCCGGTTCGTGCCGATCACGGTGGAGCCCATGGCAAAGTCACCCGACATCGGCAGTTCGGTTCCAGGGAAGTCGAAGGCGGCGGTGCTCACGCGACGGCCCACTTCCACGCCATCGCGGGCGGAAACGCCGGAGAACTGTCCGATCCGGCTTTCGTCCGTCACCAGCACGGCGCGACCGGGTTTGGCGACCACCGTGGTTCCGTCGGGATCATTGGTGGTGGTCCCATTCTGCCACATCTCGATGACCTCCTTGAGCAGTCGGGTCTGTCCGGTGACATCGACATGGAGCAGCAGGCGGAGGTTGAACTCGCTGGCGGTCGGGGTGGGGGTGAGCGAGACGCTGCTGCGGACGACCGAGTTCGGGATGAGGTTGGTGGTGACGATCCGCGAGACGGCGTTGGTCTCCAATTGGAGTGTGAAACCTCGCGTGAAGTTGGTGCTCAGCGGCCCGGAGTGGGCCTCGCTGATCGCGTTCAGGCTGGCTGTTCCCACCCAGAGGCCGGCATGCGACTGGGCCTCTGCCGAGCCGGCCGGTCGAGCCGAGCGGGAACTGCCGGCAAGGGGCTCGATGGTGTTGCGCGCGACCGACACGGGAAGCAGATGGCGTGTGCCCACGCCGTCGGTGATTTCCAGCACCGTTTCAAAGAGGTCCGATGCCATGTCGATGCGCCGGACTGCGAGACGTTCCCGGGTGTTTTGAGTGCTCGCGAGGGGGCGGACCCATGTCGAGGGTAATGGTGACCAGGAAAGCGCTTGATCCGGTACGTCCACCGCATGGGACAACGGGTTGGCCGCCGGCGAGCCCAGGTCTCGAACCCTCGCATTCACGGAGCTGGAACCGAGGTTCGACATCAATAGCGGCAACTCATCGAAGACCACATCGAAGTCCAGTCCGTCTCCGCGCTCCGGTGCTGCTGTAAATGGAGCGATATAGTCGGAGCCACCCCGGACATGGATCCAATAGGCCTCGCCCGGTCGGACGAGGTCGGTGTTGATCACTCGCTGCCACACGCCGGAGGCGTTCATTCGGTACATGGGTTGAAGACCCGTTGCCGGTGAGTAATGCGCCGGCGAAGGACGGAAGAAGGTCAGGAAGGTCGGGGGCAGCGCGGGATCCACGGGGAGTCCCCGGAAGTTGAGGGTGTCCGGCTGCCAGGGACGGGAGCGGAGCGAGGGGCGGCCCGAAAGGGTGAGGGTCGTTGGGTTGGTCCCGACGTGTTTCACAAGGTAGGAGCGGTTGACCTGAAGCTGGAACAGGGTGTTCTGGAAGGAGTCCACCCGGTTGGTCGGGACCCAGGAAATCCAGCCGGCCCGGGTCAACGATTCCTCGCTGACTTCCTGCACGAACTCGGGGGTTCCCCGCGCGTTTTCATAGGTCCAGACGCTGTCGATCGGCAGCGCAGCGAACACCGTGCTCAGGCTGGGATTCGATGGCAGCACCTCGATGTGGAGGGCGTTCCAGCCGGGTTGCAGGACCAGCGTCTGGGTTGTGGTCGGCGCCGCCTGGAGGAGTTCTCCGGCAAACACCAGCGTCAGCAGCGTGGCGACCGTCGTTTTCAGGATGCGGTGAATGGGGAGGGTTTTCATGGTGTGCCCTGGGTTCGAAGGTTTCATGGCATCGACGGGGGAACAGAGGCCGTGGTGCGGGGGTTCTGGATCTGCTGCAGGACGGTGAAATTGGTCTGGATGTGGAGGCCTGCCTCCATTCGGGAATGGAACGTAGCAATCAATTGGGTCCGCTTCTCCTGCTGGAGTTGGTGGCGGATGGCGTCGCGCACTTTCGACAATGGATGGGTCGTTGCGACCCGGGTGTCCGTCAGACGCACAATATGGAAGCCACGGGGCGTCTCGATCAGTGGCGCGATGGCTCCGGGTGTCTTCAGCGCCAACAAAGCCTCGGCGATCGTGGGTTCCCATCCGTCCTTCCCGGAAGCCGTCACCCAACCGGTGTCCCCTGCCTGATATCGGGTGGCTTGGTCCTCCGACTGTTCGCGAATCAATCGGGCAAAGCCGGCGGGGTCCAGGGAGGCCGCCGTGGCGTGCAGTTCATGGGCCTTCCGAGCCAGCGATTCGCGCTGTTCGGGGGCTGCCTTGGGGATCGCCTTGAGGAGCAACACAGCGCCCCGCGCTGCCGCCGGGATCTGGTAGCGATTGGCATCCGCTGCGTACCGGGCGCGGACGTCGTCATCGCTCACCGAAGGGTTCTCGGTGCCTCCCAGCTCGCGTTCCTCGAAGCGCGAGACCAGCAGGTGTTCGATGGCGGTGCGGACAGCGGGATCCTGGTCGAAACCGCTGGAACGGGCCCGGGCCAGCGTCGCCTCGAAGTGGATCAGATCTCCCAGGATTTCGTCCCGGGTTGAGGCGGGGCCGCGACGGGCCATCTCGCGTTCCAGGGTGGAACGGGTGATGGTCCGGTCCCCTACGACCGCCACTGCATCCGGTGCGGGTGGGGAGGAGACCACGTCGGGGACCTGCCGTTTGCAGGAGCTGCCGAGGAGTGCGAGGACGAGGAGGGTGGGAAGGGGTTTCATGCTCAGGCTCAGGGGTGGACTGGGGGTGTGGCGTGAACGAAGCGACGGACGGCTTGAAGATTGTCCTTGGGAAGGCAGGCGAGGGCACCGGCTTCGCGGGTCTGGCGCCCGATATCGGCGTCGTCGTGCTGGGTCACGATCACCACGCGGGCCTGCGGATCATGGGCGATGATCTGGCGGGTGGCTTCGATGCCGTTCACCGGAGACATCCGCACGTCCATGATGACCCAATCCGGACGACACTGCTTATAGACGGATTGCGCTTCCGCTCCGTCGCGGGCTTCCCACACCTCATCCTTCCGGGTCGTCAGAAGATCGCGGAGGATCCCACGCATGGCTGCGTGGTCGTCCACAATCAGGAATCGCAGGCCTCGGGAAGTCGACACACCTCGACCCTGAACGATTCGGAGGGATCCGGGGATCCGATGGAACACGCAGGCCGGGGTCCGTGGGAACGACTAGGTGTTCCTACCTAGGCATGGCTATAAAGCTTGGGTGTGGATCTGCGAAGGAACCCCGAACTTCGCCCCGGGACATCGGCGTCGGGGTCGGAATCGCCATCGGGCGCAGGAACGGGGTGGCGATGTCCTCATCGCCCTGGGAAAGGGCTGGGAGGGCAACGAGGACGTTGCCGCCCCGTTTGATTTCAGACGGGGGCGGTGACGGGACGCGCGCCCGCCAAACCTGCCTTACAGTTGAGCTTTGTTGTCGAAGGCGAACTTCAGGAGGCTGTGGCTCCCACTGAGGTGGAGCTTGTGGCTCATGTTCTGCCGGTGGGATTCGACCGTGCGCGGGCTGATACTGAGCAGCTCGGCGATCTCCTTGGTGGTGCGATCCTCGGCGATGAGTCGTAGCACCCGGGTTTCGGTCGGGGTGAGCAGGTCGAGGCCGGGTTTTTCCCGGCGGAGATGGGCCGCCTGTTCTCTGCGCTGGGCGAGGAGGCCGGCAATGGACGCACTCACAAACCGTCGACCGTCGAGGACTGCACGGACGGCGTTCAGCAGATCCTCCACGGCGTTATCCTTGAGGACATAGGCACTGACGCCAGCCTCCATGGCCTCGTCGAAGAGGTTTTCGTCCTCGTGCATGGTGAGGAGGATGATCTTCACCGTGGACCTGGCCTGCCCGAGGGCGCGGGCGACCTGAAGCCCATTGAGCTTCGGCATCGAGATGTCGAGGATGGCGATGTCCGGTTGCCGTTCTTCGACGGAACGCAGGGCTTGCTCCCCATCACTGGCCTCGTGGACCACGATCAGCGAGGGATCCGCAGCGATCACCTCGCACAATCCCTTGCGGAAGATGGGATGGTCATCGGCGATCAGGATTCTCTGGAGCGGTTTCATGCTTGTGAAGGAAGGGTGGGGACCTCGATCACAACCGTGGTTCCCTCTCCGGGGGCGGAAGTGAAGGTGATGCTGCCGCCGATGGCGTTGGCCCGTTCCTGCATGCTGCGCAGACCGAAGCCAAGAGCGGCCGCCTGGGCATCTTTGGAGGGCGTCGTGACGAATCCGCAACCATCATCCTGGAGGAGGACCCGGAGGAGATGACCCTGTCGACGAACGGTGAGCACTGCCTGACGGGCGGAGGAATGGCGGACGATGTTGGACAGGGATTCCTGGAGGAGTCGGTAGAAGTGGATCTCGGATTCCTTGGCCAAAAGGCCGTCCAGGTCCCCGATGTCCGTGGTGAACCGGACGGGCGAGGAATCGGCGAGACGTTGGGTCATGGCGGCGATAGCCCGGGTGAGGCCCATGGAATCGAGTTGGTAAGGGCGCAAGGCCTGGGCGATGGACCGGACTTCGCGCAGCGCGAGGGTCGCCATTTCGGTGACATGTCCGATCTGTTCGGCGACATGGGCGGAGTCCTCGGCCCGGTTCAGCGCCATCGCGGCCCGGTTCTTGATGACGAGGAGATTCTGTCCAAGGCTGTCATGCAGATCGGCGGCGAGCCGTTTCCGTTCCTGTTCCTGCGACTCGATCAGGCGTCGGGAGAACTCCTCCTGAGCCCGTTGCGCCTGCGTGATCGTCCGGATCCGCGTTCGATAGGCGCCGATTCCTGTGCACACCACGAGGAGGCTCACCGCGCCCCGGAAGGACCACGACTGGTGCCATGCCGGCAGGATGCGGAATCGCAGCTTCTTGCCGCGAACATCCCAAAGGCCGTCGTGGTTGGCTGCCATCACCTGGAAGGTGTAGCTCCCCGGGGGCAGCCGATGGTAGGCCGCGCTCCGCCGTGTGCCCGCCATGTCCCAATTGGGATCCAACCCTTCAAGCCGGTGCCGAAAGCGCACCCTCTCCGGCGCGGTGAGGCTGAGGCCGGAGTATCGGATCTCGAGTCGATGCTGACCCGCGGGAATGACGAGTTCTTCCGGATCCAGAGGGTCGGTGGTCGGACCGGACTCGGTTGGGCGATTGGAGAGGATCGGTACCCCGTCCACCGAGACTTCTTCGATGACGGTGGCTGGGGGGACGGGGTTCGGTTGCAGGCGACCTGGGTCCACCATGCATACGCCTTTCGTCGTGGCGAACCAAAGCCTTTGGCGTTCGTCGCGGCAGGTGACGGGTTGGATGTTTACGGAGCACTCCGTCGTCGCCAAGCCGTCTTCGCGGGTGAACTGCCGGGCAAGCAGGCCGGTGCGTCGTCCGTCCATCCAATCGTGCAGACCCGCCCGGTGGACCCGGTAGATGCCGTCGCCGGAACCGATCCAGAGGTGGCCTTCGGCGTCCTCGGTCATGCTGGAAGGCCAACGCGTGAGCCCCAGCTTCTCCGGATCCATGTGGGTCAACTGACCCTTGCGAAGGCGATAAAAACCATTGCCCGTCGTTCCGATCCACAGTGCCTGCTCCCCGTCGACGAGCAGGGTGGAAACCGTGAGTACGGCCGGGGAATCTGGAATGGAGACACGTCGCCAGACGCCGCCATCGCGGCACGCGAGTCCGCCCCGGTCGAGGCCAAGCCAGAGCCGGGAATCCGCATCGATGGCCATGGATCGGACAGCGGACTCAGCGATATCCGCCGGCAGCGCCGCCCGGACGAGTCGCTCCCCATTGAACAGCCATAGGCCGTCGTCCCTACCCACCCACATTCCCTGCCCGGGTTCCTCGAAGAAAAGGCGGACGGTTATCGGGTTTGCCGGGTTGTTGGTCGCGACGGTCATCGTCCGGTCACCGTCATAGATGAGGACTTCGCCGTCGTAGGTTCCCATCCAGATCCGTCCTTTGGAATCGCATTGGACACACCTCGGGGTCTGCGGTTGGAACCGGATCCGGGGAGGAGTCTTCGAGCCAGGAAGGAAGGATTCAACGCCGGCTTGGGTTGCCATCCAGAGGTTGCCGACCGGATCCCGTGTAATGGAGCGGACGATCTCCCCGGCAAGTCCGGAAGAGGCATCCAGGGTTTGGAAAACCCGGGGTGTAAGCCTGACCAGTCCGCTCGCTTCGTAACCGATCCAGAGGTTGGATTCACTGTCACAGAAGATCGAACGTACCGCTTCAGGCCGCGTGCCGGTGCCGCTTCGGTACTGATGGAATCGATTGTTGGCGTCCAGTCGCCAGAGTCCGTCAGTCCAGGTGCCGAACCAAAAGTTTCCGTAAGCATCGAGTGCGCCAGCGGTGCACGTCGCCAGGCCCTTCGGAATCGAGATGTTCCGCTGCCACTTGTGGTCCTGCCACACGAAGATCGCGTGATCCGCCACCACCCAGATTGCTCCGCTGGGACTGCGTTGCATGAACAGGACCTTCGTGCAGGCGGGTTCGGAAGGGGGGAGCAGCGGAAGGAGGTCCTCCCGCGATACGTGACGCCAGACTCCCTCGTCGAAATACCAACAGAAGCCACTGGCATCCACGGACACATGGTCGAAGCTCGCGATCCGGACCACCGACTTGTCTTCGACCTGGGAAAAAATTTTTCCCGCCGCCGCGGCAAAAAGGATCGTGGAATCCGGCGTTGTCACCTGTTTCTGACCCTCCGGTGACTCGCCTCTCAGCCGAAGTGGAAAGTCCGGAAGTCCGTTGGTGCCGTTTGCGGATTTCACGGAACCTCCTTCGATCCAGAGGATCCTTCCGGACTTCATTCCAACAGCAAGCCGTCCCTTTTGGTCGAGATGAACGGCGAGGATGGTGCTGTCTCCGTTCATGACCGGGGTGTTTCCACTGTCGAAGACGTTGAAACGGGCACCGTCAAACCGGACCAGTCCACGATAGGTGGAGAACCAAAGGTAGCCGTCCGGGGTCTGGACAATCCTGGTGACGGAGTTCTGCGGAAGGCCGTTTTCTACGGTGAAGGATCGAACGACGTGCTCATCGGCCAGTTCCTCGATCTCCACCGCCCAACCCCGATTCAATCGGGGCAGAAGGCAAAGTATCCATATCAGGAACCATGTTCGGTGCACTGGGCGGTTGTATGCGCAACGAACCTTCATCTCAAGGCTGACCGTCGGAGCCGCGAGCACACGGGCGCATCTTGACACTGCCCCCTGTTGGAAAGGATGCGGGGCGGCGATGTCCTCATCGCCATGGGAATGGGTCTGG
>JAIXZE010000407.1 GCA_027489875.1 Verrucomicrobiales bacterium | reverse complement strand
TGGCTTCTGGGAACTGGCAACTCCCTGTGAAGGCCGGTGCGTACCGCGCTCGTGCCCCGAAGGGGCAACCGGTGAAAGCCAATACGGGGTGGAACCCCGGGGACCACGCCACACAACGTCCTCTGTGCCCTGAAAGGGCACACGGAGGAGGGTGCGTTGGTCATCGTTCGCCCCGTTGGGGCGAGGTGTCATGGGGCGGGGTGACCCAGGGTTCCGCTCCGCTGCACCCAGGGCTTTCTCTGTACGCCGCGCTGTGGCGAGGGCGGGCGGGGGATGCATGTCCGGAGCCTTCGCACCCCTCCGGGGTGCGGATTCCACAACAACGCGCATTCTCCCTGGGTGCGTGCTTCGCACGGCCCGGGGCTATCGGCTCCCATCCCTCCGGGATGAATTCCCACCGCAGGGCGGTGCGGTGGCCCTCCGCCGAATGCAGGCCGCTGGATGACGGAATGCGCCCGGGTGAGGGCACCCGGCCTACAGCTCCGTGGCTCCTACTCAACGCACGGGGCCTCAGTTCATTGGTAGCAAAGAAGGGTCCCAAAACCCGGTCGACCCGGGGAGTAACCGGGTGAGTTAGTCAGGAGCAAAAAAGGGTCCCAAAACCCGGTCGACCCGGAGAGTAACTGGGTGAGTTAGTCAGGAGCCACGGGACGATCGGCTCGCTTTCGAGGGCGAGGACCGTGGGGAGGCCTATTCGTAGTTCTTTGCGAGGGCCTTGGCCGTGGTCTGGATGTCTGCCCGGAGTGAATCGGGGGAGAGCACCCGGGCGGAGGCGCCCCAACCGAGGATCCATCGTTTCACCTCGATGAGGCTGCCGAGCCGCAGTTGGATCTCCACGCCGCCTTCGGGCAGTTCCCGCAGTTGTTGCGACGGATGCCAGCGTTTCTCGCGGATGTAATCGGCGACATCCGCGGCGAACCGCACCACGACATCGAATTCACCGTGGGTGGAATGGATGCCGAAGCTGTCGCGCAGGAGTTGGTCGAGGTTGAAGTCGGTGGGTCGCGGGAAGGATTTCCCGGTGGCTGTGGCCTTGGTGATGCGGGCGGGGGCGAAGGTGCGGACGGCCTTGCGGAGTTGGTCGAAGGCGAAGAGGTACCAATCCCCGTTCACGTTCGCGACGTGGTAGGGATGGACGATGCGTTCCTCGGGTTGGCCGTTGGGCTTGCGATAGAGGAGGCGGAGTTCGCTGCACGACGCCGCGGCGCGGGCGAGGGTGTCGATCAGGGGGAGGTCCTGGACGGGCGTGGCGCTGGTCCGGAAGGAGATCGATTGCTCCCAGTCGGAGAAGTTGAGCGAGACGGTGTCGGGAAGGGTCCGTTCGAGTTTGCGGAGGGCGGCGAGCAGGGGCTTTTCGTAGGGCGTGCCTCGGTATTGCTGGAGGGCCTTTTCGGCGACCAGCAGGGCGAAGAGTTCGCCTTCGGTGATCTGGAGCGTGGGGAAGGCCTCGACCTTGCCGGTGTAATGATACCCGCCGCGGACCGGATCGTACTCGATGGGCAACGAGAGTCGGTCGCGCATGAACTCGACGTCGCGGAGGACGGTCTTGCGGCTGACTTCGAGATCCTCGGCGAGGCGGTGGGCATTGAGGTGCCGACCGGAGGACACGAGCGCGTGGATGCGCATCATGCGCTCGAGGGGCGGGCGGGATTGCGGCAGACCGGGGAGCTTCCGCTCCTCCCGGGGTGGCTGGGCTGGCTTCGTGAGCTTTTTCACGGCACGGGGAGGATGGGGCCGATGTAATCCTCGGCAACCACGACGTGATCGAACTGAACGCGATTGAGGATTGGAGGCGAGGTAACGCCGTTCTGGCGGCCGGCGCTTTCGGTGACGTAATCGAGGAGCCAGAGGAAGTTGATCTTCAGGTCGGGCGACTTCCGCCAACGGAAGCCTTCGAAGGGTTCGCCGCCGCTTTCCATCTGGGTGAAACCGATGCCGGTCCATGGGCCGCGTCGGGTGCCCGGGGCAAAGTGCGCGGCGAGTCGGCCGTCGACCCAGAAGGCGAGTTCGCCATCGTGGAGTTCGGGCTTCGAGTTCAGCTGGATCATGACTTCGAGGCATTGCCAGCGCGACTTCGGCACGGGAAACGGGGTCGATGGTCTAAGACCGTTGCCCCAGTAGCGCCCGCCCGCCGAGGCGCGCATGTCCTGCCAATAGGTGTACAGGAACCACGCGCCTGGTGGTGGGTAGCGGCCGTTTTCACCGAAGGGTTCGACGCCCACCGTGAAGCGGTCGTCGCCGGCGGGACGCTCACCGGCACCGCCTTGCGCCCAGGCGGTGGACGGGTGATAGCCGCCGAAGTGCACGAAGTGGTGGGTGTAGCCGTTGGTCTCGTCGAAGCGGACGAGGAAGCGGGCGAAGGCGCGGTCGACCGGACGCGGCAGTCGCCGGTAGAGATGGCCGCCGGTGTCGTGACCGAGTCGGGCGGTGACTTCGAGCACGCGTTGGCCGGGGCTGTGGGGCGGGGCGCCCGGGATGAGCGCGAGCGCCTGGCCGTCCTTGTCGCTGACATCCTCCCACCGCTTCTTCAACGCGGCCTTGTCGCCCGTCTCGAAGTCCTCCACCAGCAGGACCCGTGGATCCGAGGCGAGGGCGATGTCGCCGGGGTAGCGGGCGGCGAGGCCGGGACCGGAGGGCAGGGCGGCCTTGGCACCGCGCGTCAGCGGTGGATCCGCGGCGAAGATCCTGGGCATTGGCCACGCGCCGAGCGCGACGGAAAGGAGGATCAGGATCAGGAAGCGCATGGCGGGGTGAGAGCGGAGCGGAGGTCAGCCTTGGTCGTCCGATTCCGCTTCCGAATCCGGGGCGGGTCGAGGCGGGCCGGGATGGATCTGGGTGGCACGGGTGCCGTCGCGGGTGATCTGGAGGCGGCGGGGTTCCTCGCCGCGTTTGAAGACCTTCATCCATTCCGGATGGAGGCGTTTGGTGACTTCGGTGTCGCAGAGACCGTTGACGCCGCAGCACAGCACGCGGGCGTAGGGCTTGGACATCCGCGCGCGACCGAGGAGGCGTTCCCAACCGTTGTCGGGACGTGGCGGGGCCGATTCGTCGCGTCGTTCGGCAACGAGGAAACTGTAGGGAAGGGAACGCAGGTCGATGCCGGCGCGGTCGGCGAAACGCGACCAGTCGCTGGAGATGAACACCTCGGAGGGAGGTGCGGCGAAGTGATGGCACCAATGGCGTTCGTTGCCGGTGCTCAGCATGCCGCAGGCGGCCTGATGGGTGCACGGGGCGATGATGTCAAAGGCCGGACGGAAATGGTCCCGGACGGTCTGGAGATCGCGCGCGGTGTCGTGGGTGCCGGGTTCGACCCAGAGGACGGCGGCGGCGGTGGAGGCCAGCTTGAGGAGATCGACGCGTTGTTCGGTGCTGAGTTCGTTCCACACGTGGCTGATGACGAGCACGCAGCCCTGCGCGTTGTTGCCAGCCCAGGGCCGCGCCTCCACGGAAGGGTGGAGGCGGCGGATCTGCTGGACGGCGAACTCCATGGCCAGCGGTGAGGCGTCGTTCACGCAGGCACGCTGGAGTTGCGGGTATTGCCGCAGGACCCGTTCGCCGGCGACGCCGCTGCCGCAACCCCAGTCGATCAACGTGTCCACGCCCGCCGGGGGTGCCCATTCGATGTTGCGGAGTTCCTCGAGGACGGCGTCCCACTTCCACCCGATGCGTTCGCCGAACGTGACGTGGTACTGGGCGAGGTCGCGGTGCGACTGCCAGTAGGCGGCGGGGGAGAAGTTCTCCTGGAGGAAGGTGGACCGGAGCCGGTCCAGGATGCGCCAGTCGAGGTCCGCGAAGTTCATGCTGCCAGCGGGATTCGGAGGAGTTGGGCGAGGCGTTGGTGGCGCAGGCCGTAGAAGGCGGCGAGGGCGACGGCGCGTTGGGTGGCCGCGGCGGCATCGAAGGGCGCGGTGCGGCGCACGGCGGAGATCATGAGGTTCTTGGACGTGTGTTCGGGCGAGATGAACTCGAACACGCGGGCCTCGTATCCGGCGGCTTCCAGCAGTGCGGCGCGCAATGCGTCGGTGACGAACTCCGCTTCGCGGGCGTGCAGGATGCCGTGGCTGAGGGCCTGGGCGAGCGGGGCAGGCGCGATGAGTTGCGGGCTGACCTCGCGATGGCAGCAGGGGGCCACGACGATCAGGCGGGCGCCGGCTTCGATGCCCTTGGCGAGCGCGTCGTCGGTGGCGGTGTCGCAGGCATGCAGGGCGACGACGATGTCGGTGGGTTGGAGGACGGTCGAACCGATGACACCCGTCTGGAACTGGAGGCCGTCGAGTCCCCGTTGGTCGGCGATTTTGTTGGAGGCTTCGGCGAGTTCGGAGCGTTGTTCGATGCCGAGCACGCGCACGGGTCGTTCGTAGGTGCGGCGAAGGTGATCGTGCAGGGCGAAGGTGAGGTAGCCCTTGCCGCAGCCCATGTCGACGATGCTGGGGATGCGGTCCTGGGGCAGGCCGGCCTCGCGGATGAGCGGGGCGAGCAACTCGACGAAACGGTGGATCTGGCGGTACTTCGCCTCCATTCCGGCGCGGACCTTGTCATCGATGCCGGTGACGCCGAGATCGCGCAGCCAGGTGTTGCCCGAGGTCTGGACGGTCCGGGCCTTGCGATGGTCGTGTTCGAGGTCGGGGACCGCGGTGTCCTCGGCCGGACCGAGCTTGAGTTGGGCGTTGCGACCCTTGCGGACGTTCAGGTGGGCGGTGCCGGTGGTGGTCGAAAGGAAGGCGTCGGTGAACTCGTTGCCCAGCAATTCGTCGAGGAGCACGTAGGCGTCCGCGGGTGCCTGGTTCTTGGTCACGTCGCGGGCGACGTGGCGGTAGACGAAGGAGAGGAACAGCTCGCCACGGAGCTTTACGGGGCGGATGAAGAGATTGCGGATGGAGCGGTCGCGGCCGGTGGGGCCGCCGAGGTTCAACCGGACAAATGTGCCGTCGGCCACCGCGGCCTGAAGGCGTTCGAGGAACTGCGTCTTGAAGGAATGTTGCGTCACGTGTCGTCCATAAGACCTGAAATGGGCGATGGGATGAAGGCGCAAGTTCGGGGGCGTGTTCGTCAACGCTTCGGTCCGAAGCGGAAGAAGGTGCCGTCGAGGCGCTCGAGTTCGATGGGGAGTTCGCGGGTGCCGTCCTCGCCGATGACGACGTCTTCCGCCGCGGTCCAGTTGAGCAGATCCGTGGAGATCTCGATGCCGATGCGTTGACCGGCGGGGCCGGTGAGGCGGAGGCGGGCACGGGCGAGTTCATCGCCGGGTCGGCCGATGAATCCGATGCGCGGGATGCGCGCGTC
>JAIXZE010000372.1 GCA_027489875.1 Verrucomicrobiales bacterium | reverse complement strand
TTGCCGGTGGGCTCGTCCGCCAGAAGCAGCGAAGGCTGGTTGACCAACGCCCGGGCAATGGCCACGCGTTGCATTTCACCGCCCGACAACTGATCTGGCCGGTGCTTGGCGCGATGGCTGAGCCCGACTCGTTCAATCAACTGTTGGACACGAGCCCGTGGGACATCGCCGGAGAAGACCCCGGGCAGCGCTACGTTCTCCGAGACATTGAGCGTGGGAAGCAGGCCGAAGTGCTGGAACACGAATCCCAGATGCCGTCGGCGGAGCAGCGTCCGCTCATGTTCCGACATGCGATGCAGGGCCTGTCCGTGAACATTCAGTTCGCCGGAGGTGGGGGCATCCATGCAGCCCACGAGGTTCATCAGCGTGGTCTTTCCGGCACCCGAAGGACCAACCAGCGCAACGAACTCACCGGGCGCGATGGAGAAGGAAACCCCGTCGAGCGCACGGACCCATTCCCCACCGCGGCGATGATGCCGGGTGAGCGCAATGGCACGGACGACAGGTTCTGGAGCGGATCCGTCTGGAAGGTTCATCAACGTCCTTTGGCGACACGCATTGCGATAGCCGGCGGAAGTGCCGCGGCCCGCCACGCCGGGAGGAGTCCGGCAAGCGTGGCGACTCCCACGGCAAAGACCACGCAGGCTGTGATCCACCACGCCTCAGGGCGCACCATGGTCTCGGCGGGCGCCATGGGCAGTCGGGCGCGCAGCCAACCCTCGGTCCATCCGGCAGACAGAACCGCAGCCGCTCCCCCAGCGAGTGCACCCACGAGACTCACCTGCAGTGTCTCCAACCAGACCAGGAGGAACACCTGACCACGCGACGCACCCACGGCCCGCAGGATCCCCAGCTCACGCATCCGTTCCCCGATCGACATCAACATCGCATTCCCCACCCCGGAAACCGCAGCCAGCACAGCCACACAGGCCACGCAGGCGAGCCAAACCTGCGTCGAGTGGAGCAACTGCTGGATCGTGTGGAACAAGTGCGTGAGGGGCACGACATTCATCTCCATGCCCGCGTTGCATCCCCGCAACCGGGTTACGGCATCGTCCAGTTGATCGGGATGGCGTAACCGGACCAGTACATGCGTCAGTTGTCGTTCCCGACGGAACACACGCTGCGCCTCGGCCAATGGAAGGAAGACGAACCCGTCCTCCGACGTTCCTCCCGGCGCGATGACACCCGCCACGCGCCGCGGTGGAATCGCAAGCCGTCCCAGCTGCACCCGGTCTCCCGGCTTCCATCCGCGGCGCATCGCCGCACCCGCACCGACGAGGATTTCGTCGGGCTCGCGGGGGAAATGTCCCTCGATCCGCCACGCAGGCCGCAACCGGAGCATGTCGTCGGTGATCCCGAGCAACACCTGGTCCAGCCCGGAGGCCATCGGGATCGCGGTCATCAGCGCAGGAGCCGCCTGATCAATCACCGGCACCGCGACGATCTCCGCCACGTGTTCGGTCCGAAGGTAGCAAGGCCAGTTGGCACCATGCAGGGCGATCGAAGCGGCATCGAACGGACAGCCCTTCGGGACCAGCAGGATGTGGGCACCGAGACCGTCGAGCGAGTTCTTCATGCCACGTTGGTAACCCCGGAGGAATGCCACCACGGACATCAACGCAAACGTCGCCAGGGCCACGCCGGCGGCGGCGAGTGCAGCCCGGATCGGGCGACGGGACCATTCCCGAAACGCGAGCGCGAGGAGTGAAGCGTTCATGATTCCCTTCCGCCAATCGCCGGCGGTAGCCGACTGGCGCGCCATGCTGGCCACAAAGAGACCACCAGTCCGGAGACCGCCGAGATTGCGACGTCGCGGAGGCACAGCACCACCGAGGGCCGGGGCACCAGGCCCTCGGGTGCCATCGGCACCCATCCTTGGACAACCCAGCCTATCCACGGCGCACCCAGCACCGCGAAAGCCAGACCCGCCACCGCGCCCAGCGTGCACACCGCCACGGATTCCATCGCGACCAGTGCGAACAGTTGCCGCGGCAATGCACCGATCGCCCGGAACAGGCAAAGTTCCGGTGCCCGTTCGGCCACCGACGTGGCCATCGTGTTCAACACGCCAAGCAGGCCCGTCGCAATCGCCAGCAGACTGATCGCCGAGAGCAGCGTGCGAACCGTCGATACCAGATTCAGGAACGTACCCATCATCTCCGTCAGGGTCACGACCTGCGCCCCAGGGATCTGCTGCAACCGGGCGGCGGTCTCGGTGGAGAGCATCGGGTCGCGAAGCCGGATCGCCACCGCCGTGACATGACGATTTGTGGACACCAGCGACATCGCCCGCTCCAACGGAATGAACGCCAGCGAATCGTCGCTCGTACCGCTTCGTTCAAGGACCCCCGCCACACGGAACGTCGCCCCCAGTCCCGGGCTGTAGAACGCATCCCCTGCCGACCGCAGCTCGGTAGCGGCCACCTCCGAACCGAGGATCACGGAATTGGTGTCGGGGAACCACTCGGCCCCCTTGGCCACCTTCCACCAGGGCTTCAACCGTCGACCGGATTCGTCCAGCCCTGCCCAAAGGTCCGTCCGGCGCTCGGATGGACGGTCGACCGACGCCATCAGGAACGGTGCCGCCTCAGCCACGGCAGGATCCCTGCGCGCCGCCTCGACGGCAGACCAAGGCAGCGACGTTTCCAGCGTCCGCCCCTTCAGCACCCGGGCCGCCGCATCGTAGGGGCATCCCAGAGGCACCAGCATCATCTGGATTCCGGCGCGATCGAGTTCCGCACGCATGCCGGATCGGTACGCGTCCCCAAAGGCCTCCAGTGAAGCCCACACCGCCACGGCCATGGCCACACCGAGCAAGGTCAGCCCCAGCCTCACCGGCCTCCCCACCAAACCGCGTACAACCAGGTGCCACATGTCTCAGTGAAGGTGATCGGAAATCACGAGGTCCGGCGTCGGTGACCGGGGAACCTGGCTCGTCTCCGAGATCGACAGCATCACCAGCAGGCTTCGAACGCCTTCCAGCATCGCGGACGCGGAGACACGCGCCCCGGCTGGCAACGTCGCCACCCACTCGCCGCCTGGCAGTTCGGTCTCCGCCCGGCAACCGTGGAATGACCCAAGAACCCGATCGGAGGCCAGGATCGCAGCAATGTCGTCCGGCTCACGACTGCGTTGGATCCGGATTCCCGAAAGCGTCCCCGCGGGATTCAAACCCACTACCAGTTCGATCGCGCCGTGCTCCCCCTTGACCCGACGGACGAGAACCACTCCGGCCGACCTGCCTTCTCTCAGGACTTGGTGCACATGCAGTGCGTTCTCCTCCGGCTCAGGCTGCCGGCCCAGCCTGCTTGCGAGATCCAGTCGCTTGCCACTGAGGATCCGGACCTCGGATCTCGCATTCGTGGCACCCGGAAAGAGAGCCGCCAGATCGGATGCCGGTTCCCGCCAGGGACACACAGCTGCTCCTTCAATCCGGTTCGTGGTCGCGAGGCGCGTGGCCCCACCGTCAGCAGGTGCCGAGGAACCCATCCAGCCGAACCGATGGGCCACCAACGCAAGCCCCAGCAGCGCCAGCACAGCCGCGAGCCCTCTTGGAATCAGGCGACCTTTCACCGGCGCAATCCCACGGCTGCCAGCCCAGGCTCCTCGCCATGTGCCGCCACGGTTGCCGAAACGGTCACGTGTGCATGCAGGGGAACGTCCACCACCACAAACCCCGCCTGCTTCGTGTCCACCCGGACAGTGCCTGTGGCATCGCGCAGGACGAACCAGCAGCCAGCCACCGGGCACTTCTCGACGATCTCGCCCTCGACCGTTACGGGAGCGCCCTTGGGTTGGGCGAGAGCCGCCGCAATGTTCGTCGCGGCACCGGTCGGGGCCACTCCCAGCGTCTCCGAACCGCCGGAACTGCATCCAACCAGGAGCCCCAACCCGAGGACGACAAGCGATGATGCGATGCGGCAATTCATGGAACCACCCCGATCCCAGGTGCGGCAGGCGGTACACACTGCGCGGCCAGGCCGATCTCCGAAATCATGCCCGCATGTCCGTCCACGAAGTACGCAACACGCACTTCGCGCTCCGTCCTTGCCCGGAAATTGGACAGGGCGAAGGCCTTCGTCGGATGCCACGACCAGATCTCCGCGCCGTAGTAGGTGTCAGCCGGTTGCACAATCGCCGACTCCTTCTCCAGCCGGGTCACCACCGTGTTCAGGCAGTAGCTGCTGCCATAGAAGGACGCCATCCGTTTGGGCCGGGCTGGCTGCTGGTTGAAGGGATCGGCCGCCAGATCCGCCGGTACACCGTCGTCCGCTGGGCACACGTAAAGGTTGGTGGTGTTCGAAACATACCTCGCCGAATACACCAGCCAGTTGGTGGTTCGGCACGGCTTGCAGGGAAACGCCGGCCCCACCTCCGGATCTGGAAACCGCGGCGGGAAAAGGCCGTTGTGATCGGACACGTACATCGTCATCGCTATCCCCAACTGTCGGGAGTTGGAGGTGCAGACGACCCGGCGAGCCTTGGCTTTTGCGCTCGCCAGTCCGGGAAGGAGCAACCCAGCCAGGATGGCGATGATCGCGATGACGACCAGCAACTCGATCAAGGTGAAGGCCCCAGTCCGAGGCGCGGTTCGCGTGCGGTGGGTGCAGCTCATGACAGGAAAGACAGGGACTCGGACTGGAAAGGCAGAGCCATAACTCCCAATAAACCCTAATCGCCGGATCCTCGCCACCCAGAGGTGGCGAATCGCCTCAGAATTGGGGTAAGCAGCGACCAGTCCGTGGAACGATCCAGAATGAAGCAGCCAAAGAATCTTGATTCCCCCGTGGCCGTCCGTTCCTCACTGCGGTGATGCGGCCTTCTGCGCTTCCTTGATCACGGCGTCGAAAGCCGGCTTGGGCTGGTTCTCGCCATCAAAAAGCAACGGCTTGCCGGCGGCGCGCCAGGACACGGCGTCGTTCACTCCCCAGAGGGTGACCATCTTCACCTTGTCGCGATGCTTCACGAATGCGCGGAAGATTCCGCCGTAGGCGTCGGCCAACTTGCGGTCGGCGTCGCTGACAAGTCCGCCCTGGGTGGTGGCCGCGTTGGCGGCGATGTCTGCACCCGTGCCGCGCTGTCCCGCCTGCGCACTGTTGATGTCGAGTTCGGTGATGTGGATGGG
>JAIXZE010000167.1 GCA_027489875.1 Verrucomicrobiales bacterium | reverse complement strand
TCACGTACAGCGTGAGCCGGAAGCGACCCCAGGGGGTTTGCGCGGCCAGCAGACGCTCCATCATTCGTTCACGGATCTCCAAGTCCGTCATGTCGGGTCAACTCCTTGTCAAGAGAGCCTCAGCGTATTTGGGTGTCGTAACCAAGGCTAGGTATTTGACGGGATTTTCCTGACGTTACCTACGGTTGGTGGAAGCGGAAGGGACGACTTTGCGGGTTTCGCGAAGTTTTTTTTGGGCAACGCGCCGCGTGGGGGCACGCGGCCCACAACCCTGGAGACTGAAGGCCGGGTGCCCTCACCCGGCGTGGGTTGGGAGGCGCCGCGTGGGGGCACGCGGCCTACAGCCTTGGAGATTGAAGGCTGGGTGCCCTCACCCGGCGTGGGTTGGGAACCGGCAACTGGGAACTCCCCAGAAAAGCTGTTGCGGGGAAGGCGTTGGAGGCGTAAGCAGCGGCACACTTTGAAGGGCGTCGACTACAAGATCATTGGCGCGGATGGCCGGGAGTACATGGCGGCGACCCTGGACGAGCTGCGGGCGTGGATCGTGGACGGCCGGGTGGGCCCGGGGACCCTGGTCTGGAGCGGTGAGGAGGAGCGTTGGCAGCCGGCGTCTGCGTGGCCGGAATTGCGATGGGACCTTCCATCAGCGCCCCCGGTGATTCCGGTCGTCTCCAAACCGGAACCCCGGTTTCACGATGCCGAGTTTCCGATCCGGGCGGCGGCGTACATCCTGGACGTCTTCATCGTGGCAGCGCTGTTCAGCCTGATCACGATGCCGTGGGCGGAATACTACCGGGAGCTGCAGGAGGCGGCCCTGAAGGAGTCGGCGAAGGCGGCCCCGGACATCCAGGTGCTGCTGCGATTCTACAGCCTTTTCCTGAGCACGTTCCTACCCCTGCGGCTGGCCTACTTCGTGGGTTTCCACGCCGGGCTGGGAGCCACGCCCGGCAAGCTGCTCTTCGGATTGCGGGTCGTCCGTGTCGACGGTGTGCCCCTGACGTTTCCGCGGGCACTGGCCCGGTTCCTGGCGGAGCTGCTGTCGATTGCGGCCATGGGCATCGGGTATCTCGTGGCTCCGCTGCATCCGGAGCGCCGGGCCTTGCATGACCTGATTGCCGGGACGCGGGTGATCCGCAAGCCGGTGGACGAAGCGGTGGCGCGGGACGAGGCGTGAGCGGCGCGCTCAGCGGGCGCTGCCGAACCAGAGGGTGAGGATGGGCAGCAGGATGCCGAGTCCGAGCGCAAGCCAGACCGGCCATCGGGGTTTGACCGAGCGGAAGGCAAGGACGAGTCCAACGATCGTGGCGAGGATCAACGCGGCCGACATGCCATAGACCAACCACTGGAACAGGGTCGGGGAGGCGAACTTTCCGAGGGTGTTGTCGCGCGGATAGATCTGGTCGGTGTGGATGACCCGGAACTTCTGGACCCACGTTTCCGCTTCGGAAGGAGATTTGAGCCGGTCGGGATTGAGGACCTGATACCAGCCCGTTCCGAGGAAGAAGAGGAGGAGGGGGGCGTAAAGGACGCCGAGATACAGGTGGATCCGGCGCAGGAACTTCATTTCACGACCGGGATGCGGATCTTCTGGCCCTGACGGAGTTTCTTGGGGTCCTTGATGGCGGGGTTGGCCTTCAGCACCTGCGCCAGCCGGACCTTCAGGCCGTGCTCCTTGTTGTAGGCGTCGATGACCGCGCTCAAGGTTTCGCCTTCGGCGAGGGTGTGTTCGTAGAACTCGCCCGGAAGTTCCGGGGTTGCGGGGGGTGCCGGGGTCGGCTTGTCCGTCGTCGCCGGTTCCTTGGTCGGGGTGGGCTTGTCGCCCGTCGGACGGTTGCTGGTTTCGGTGGCCTTCGGACGGGAGGAGGGCGGTGGGACGACGACCGTGGGAGGCAGTGACTTCAGCTTCTCGAAGGCGTCGAGGAACTGCTGCTTGTCCGCGGTCCGGTTCTTTTCGACCTCGCGGATCTGTTCGGTGAGCTTGGTGATCTGCTCCTGGGTGGCGTAGTTCCGGGGGGTGTTGACCTGCGTGCGGAGCCGGTCGTTTTCGGCGCGGAGGCGGGCGACCTCGGTGCGGAGATCCTGGATGGTGTTGCGATAGGCGTCGAAGGCCTCGTCGTGGGAGTTCACGCGGTCGGCCAGGCGGCGGAAATCTTCGGCATCGATTTCCGCGGCCCCAAGGCCGAGCGGGGCAGCAAGGAGGGACAGACCAAGGAAGAACGGGAGCGGGCGCATTGCCTGAACAAGCTAGGAATCGGTTCGGGACGGGGCAAGCGCGGAGCGGGGGGATTCTCGCATGGTCTGGGGATCAATCCCTGCCGACCGACACCACTGGGCGTAGGCCAAGGGGGAGATTTCGCTGGGCTTGATCTCGCTGCGTCCGCCCCAGAAGACGTTCGTGTAGGCGATGGGGATCCCGAGCTCTGCCAGGTGGGCATCGATGGCGGCCTTGTGGGCGAGGACCGTTGGCTTGTCGGTGCCGTGGGCAACGCCCATGACGTTGACGTTGCGGAATTCGGGCCCGCCCTCCCGCCAGTACGCGTGGGTCATGATGTGGTGCCGGCCCACTTCGCGGCCGGCTTCCACCTCGCGTCCAGGAGGAACGGCCCAGTGGAAAAGGGCGTTGAAGCGGGTCACCCGTTCGCCGCTGGCGAGCGGTTTCACGTGTTCCAGGAAGGTGCTGAAGCGACCGATCACCTGCTTCTGCACGAGTCCTTCGGCCACTTCGTGAAAGGTTCCGATCGAGACGCCCGCCGCCTCGGCCCGCCCTACCCATGGATCGGGCACGAGTTCGTCGGGCGTGAACTCACGCTTCAGCTCCGTCAGGACCTGCCATTCGAGATCCGTGAGTTGGACGACCTGCACGTCGATGGCATCCGCCGGCACCTCCGCCCGGCTCCCTGGTTCCATGCCGCGCCGGCGGACATGGCCGACGCCGAGGGCGAAGAGCTTCCGTGCCGGCATCAGCCGGTAGTGTTCCGCTCCGATCCTCTCGGCGAGATACGCGGCATGCCGGGCGAGGGAATAACCCTGAGGCACCTTGAGAGTGGTCCAGAGGCGGTAGTTGGCGCCGGGATTGACCGCATCCGTGGACCGGATCACGACATGCCCGCTGAAGGGGTCCTGCTGGAAAAGATGATCGAAGGCGGCATCGAGCCGGGCCTCCGGGAGTTGCCAGGCGCACAGGGCACCGTCGGCCAGACTGGTGGCGAGCAGGGTCTGGCGGATGCGGCGGATCACACCCGCGCCGAGCATGGCCCGGAGCCGCTCCAGGACGGTGGCGGCCGGGAGGTTCGCCTCGCGGGCGATACTCAGGAACGGATCCCTTTGATAACCAAGGATACGATCCTCGCTGACAGCAAGGATCTGCGCGTTGATCGGATCGGACGTCGCGAGCGGGACGGATTCGACGGAGGCGGCCATTGGGGGAGGTTGGTGGACGTTGTGGTGGAGGCAAACGGGAAAATTGCGTCTTGCGGGGTGGTTGGGCGGGCGCTAGGGACGCCGGCCTGACGTTGAATGCAGCGGACACCATGTCGGACCGATCCGTGGCTCCACCTTCCTGGCTGGTGGTCCACACGTTGTCGCGTGCCGAGAAGAAGTTGGCGGAATGGGCGCGGAGGGAGGGTTTTCGTGCGGAGCTGCCCACTTACATCTCGGTGAAGCGCTATCGGGGTAAGGTGGTTCAATTCGAGAAGGTGCTCTTCCCCGGATACGTCTTCGTGCGGGCGGAGGGTCGCGACGGGGCCCGGATCCAGCAGAACCGGCATGCGGCCCGGGTGTTGGTGCCGCCGGACATGGGGGAATTTGACCGACAACTGCGCGAGATCCTCTCCGCGATTGACGCTGGGCTGGAGATTCGCCCGGTCAGCGGGATTCAGGTGGGGACCCGGGTAAGGATCTCCGGTGGACCGCTTCGGGGGATGGAAGGAATGGTCGAGCGCTTGGAAGCCCCGTTGAGCGTTGTGCTGCGTCTCGACTTCATTTCGGAAGCGGCGGCGGTGCGTCTGGAGACCGTCGACGTGGAGGTGGTTTGAATCGCAGAGTTACCCACTCCTCAGGGAAGTGGCGGGCGTTTGTCGCAGCCCGAGGGCAAAATATAGTTGGAGGGAGAAAGTTTCTCTGTTTGGCAGAATAACCATTATCAAGTAGTTCTCTGGCGTTCTTTGAGCGCCCAATAGGGGTGTGGCGGGAGGTACCGCCGCACAAAAAGGGAGGGCAGAAACCCCGATCGAACATTGCAATGAAGAGCATGTTTGGCATGGGCTTTGCCCATACCTTCCGAAAGGGTCTTCTGCTCCTGCTGGTGGGCTGCGCTGCAGCAACTGCTTCGGCGTCCACCAGGCAAGAGTTAGGCGACCTGACAAAACCAACCGTGAAACCCACCAAGCGTTCCGCTCCACGCGAAGCGCTTCCTGGCAGGTTTCGTTCCATCGAACTGAACCCAAAGGTCCTCGACCGGGGTTCATTCGACGTGACCCTGTTCCCCGGCGAAACCGTTCGCCTGGACCGGGATCATCTGACCCAACTCCCCAATGGGGACCGTGTGTGGTCCGGCCACATCACCGGCGAACCCCTGAGTCGTGCCACCTTTGCCGTCCGGCGAGGCGTGGTGTCCGGTGTGATTGACCGGGCCATGAGCACGGGCAACGAGCTGTACGAAATCGCTCCGGCGGGCGGCAACAGCTACCACCTGTTCCAGCACAGCGAGGCCAAGGGTTCGACCATGGGCCATGGAGCATCCCTGCCTGCGCCCATCCCGACGGGTCGCAACGCGATGCCAGCCACGACCCCACCGACCGAAGGGGTCCACGTCATCGAGGTCATGGTGTTGTACACCCCGGCTTCGCGGGTGCGCTATGGCCAGGCGGGCATGGAAGCCAAGATCCTGCAATCGGTGGCCGACGCCAACACGGCGATGCAGAACAGCCAGATCCAGGCCCAGTTCTCGCTCGTCCACATGGGGGAGGTCGCCTACACCGAAACGGGTTCGATGTCGGTGACGCTGACAGCCTTGCAGCGAACGTCGGATGGTGTCCTCGATGGGGTCCATGCGCTGCGTGACCAATATGGCGCCGATCTCGTAACCCTCATCAGCGAGGATACTTCGAGTTGCGGGTTGTCCTACCTGATGTCCGTGCCATCTCCGGGGTTCGCGGCGAACGCGTTCTCCGTGGTGTATTCCGGATGCCTGGCCTCGTTGAGCATGGTTCACGAATGGGGCCACCAACTGGGTTGCCAACACGATCGTGCGAACTCGGTCGGGCCGGCGGCCTTCCCGTTCGCCTATGGATGGCGCCAATGCACCACGAACGGGCCTATGTTCCGGACGATCATGTCCTATGCCTGTGGTTCCGCGGTCCGGGTGAACTACTTCTCCAATCCCAGGCTCCTGTACTCCGGACAACCCCTCGGGGTGGATGAGGCCGTCGATCCTGCCAATGCGGCAGACAACGCGCGGGCCATCAACCTCAACGCGGGCATCGCCGCGGCCTTCAGGGCCTCCGTGGCACCGGCGGTTCCCTCGGCTCCGACAGACCTCGCAGCCATCGCCCCGACCCATCTGTCGGTGTCGCTGAGCTGGGTGGATGGATCGAACGTCGAGACCTGCCAACTCCTGGAGAGATCCGCGGATGGTGTGAACTGGAGCGTCATCGCCACGTTGGACCGTAACGTGACGGTCTTCACGGATGAGACGGCTTCCGCCGGGACGTCCTATACTTATCGCGTCAGCGCGGCGAATGGTTCTGGTGCTTCCGCCCCCTCCAACGAAGCATTCGTCAGTGTGCCGCCCACGCCGGCAGTACCTGTTGCCCCGTCCGGATTGTCCGCGGCACTGGTGTCCGGAGCCGTCCGGCTGAATTGGTCGGACAATTCGACCGATGAAACCGGGTTCATCGTGCAGCGTTCCGTGAATGGCAGTGCCTACGCGGCGCTCACCACGGTGGGCGCGGGCGTGGCCACGCTTACCGATTCCTCGGCACCCGCAGGATCGACCTGCACCTATCGCGTGTGCTCCGTGAACGCTGTGGGCACTTCCGCCCCGAGTGGTGCGGTCAGCGTGGCACTGCCGGCACCACCGCCAGCGGCAGCCAGCGGGCTGACGGCGGTCGCGACACCCACCAGTGTCACGCTGGCATGGACGGACAACGCCACCAACGAGAGCTCCTATCGGGTGGAGCGATCCGCCAATGGCGGCTCATTCCTCCTGTGGATCGTGCTTCCCTCGAATTCCACCCAGTATGTCGATACGTCCGTTGCGGCCGGAGCCACCTATGCCTATCGCATCGTGGCTTCCAACAGCTCCGGAAATGCAGCCGCCTCCAACGTCGCCTCGGTGGTCATCCCGGGTGCCACTCCACTGGCACCGACCAGTCTGGGAGGTGTCGCCGCGTCACGAACCCAGATCAATCTGAGCTGGATCGACAACGCCACCAACGAGACCGGATTCCTGGTGGAACGTTCCACCAACGGGTCAACCTGGACGCAGGTGGGCAGCGTGGGTGCCAATACCCGCACGTTTAACGCGACCGGGCTGAAGTCCGCGACGCTCTACTATTTCCGGGTCCGTGCCTTCAATGGTTTCGGCAACTCGGCCTATACATCGACGATCGGGGTCCGGACCCTGCGTTGAGGTGGACATTTCCGGTCCCTTCCGGAGGCGGGCAACCTCCGGGAGGTGACTGGAAACGCATGGCTGGCCTTCCCCAGGTCCGGCCAAGGACAGAACCAGACACGGCGTCGGAAACTCCACCGACGTCCGCACGAGATCGCGCGGGTGGCCCCATTTTCCACCCGCAGTTTCTCCCCAACAGACCGGCCGGGGACTCCCCAATGTCTCCGGCATCCCCAAATGGATGGCCCGGGCACAGCGACTTCCCCAAGGTCGAGGTGTCCGGGCCTTTTGTGCCTTTGGAGGCTGGATTGCCCTTGGGGATGGATCCTTCCATGAATGGCCGCGTTCGCGGAGATGAGGAATCCTCGGGTGAATGCCGGTTGCCCCCGGGGCAGGGTGCCACCATGCTACGGCTGCGTTTATGAACGACGTGCAGCAGCTTGACGAACTTCTCGCCTCTCGACTCGACCAGGCCCGGCGGCCGGTGGAGCCGTGTACCGTGGTCATCTTCGGTGCCTCCGGCGATCTGACCTCCCGGAAACTGATCCCGGCGCTTTACCATCTGGCACTGGAGCGGTTGATGCCGCGCCCGTTCCGGATCGTGGGCTTTGCCCGGCGCGAAAAGACGGATGAATCCTGGCGCCAGGAACTTCGGGAAGCCCTGACCAGGTTTTCGCGCACCAAACCGGTCAACGAGGAGATCTGGGCCGAGTTCGCCGAAAACATCCATTACTGCCAGGCGGACATTTCGGATGCCTCCGGGTACGAGAAGCTGAAGACACTCGTGGGCAGTTTTCCCGATGAAAAGGTCCGGAAGAACCTCCTGTTCTACCTTGCCACCAGCCCGAGCCAGTTTGCCGAAGTGACGGCCCACCTCAGCGCCGTCGGATTGCTCCACAAGGCGGAAGGAGGCGTGACGCCGGACCGTTTGGTCATCGAGAAGCCCTTCGGCCACGACCTGGCCAGCGCCCAGCAGCTGAACGGCGAACTGACCCGGTTCGCCCACGAAAAGCAGATCTTCCGCATCGATCACTACCTGGGCAAGGAGACCGTCCAGAACATCCTGACCTTCCGCTTCAGCAACGCCATCTTCGAGCGTCTCTGGAACCGCGAGGCCATCGATCATGTCCAGATCACCGTCGCGGAGAAGCTCGGCGTCGGAACCCGCGGCGGCTATTACGAGGAGGCGGGAGCCATGCGCGACATGCTCCAGAACCACGTCCTCCAGGTGCTTGCGCTCATCGCCATGGAACCTCCCGTCTCGCTCGAGGCGGAGAATGTCCGCGACGAAAAGGTGAAGCTCCTGAAGTCCATCCGTCCGATGACTCCCGCGCAGGTGGCGGAGAACGTTGTCCGCGGCCAGTACTTCGCGGGCGAAGTCGAAGGTGAACTTCGACCCGCCTATCGGTCGGAACCCAAGGTGAAGCCGAACTCGAACGTCGAGACGTTCGTGGCCATGCGGTTGCTCATCGACAACTGGCGCTGGTCGGGTGTGCCCTTCTATCTGCGTACCGGAAAGAACCTCCCGCTCTCCGCGTCCGAGGTCCGTATCCAGTTCAAGCCCGCACCCAGCATCCTTTTCAACGCCGCTGCCGGCACCCGACTGGATGCCAATTCACTCACGCTCCGACTCCAGCCCAACGAGGGAATGACCTTGCGGTTCAACGGCAAGGTTCCGGGCGGGGCCACCGAACTGCGTCCGGTCCGGATGAACTTCTCCTACGACACCGAGTTCGGTGCCTACACCCCCGAGGCCTACGAGCGCCTGCTGCTCGAAGCCATGTCCGGTGATGCCACGCTGTTCATCCGCCGTGATGAGGTGGAGACCGCGTGGGGAATCGTCGACGCCATCCGGCATGCCTGGGTTGGGAAGTCCCTGACGAACCGGGAATTCTACGGAGCTGGCACCTGGGGACCGTTTGCCGCCGAGGACCTGCTGGCGCGCGATGGTCGAGAGTGGAAGAATCCCCATCCTCAGAAGTAGGAATTTGCGCGATGCACACGGGGCCCCGGAGGAATCCGGGGCCCCTTTTTTTTTCTCCGGTGTTTGGCAAGAATCTTACACCAACGGCCTTCCTGTGACTGCTTTGCGATGTTTGGCCAAAATAAAGTTGACCCGGAGCAAGCGCAGGCGTAGCGAGACCAAGTCACCTCCCTTGAATCACGCACAATTCTTGTGCCCATGTCTTTTCATGGGCGCATCGTGTCTTCGTGGGAGGGGTTTCAGAGAAGCCGAGACTCCTATGCCTAACATGCGTCCAACAACTCCCTGGCGCCCAGCGCGCAACCTCTCCGGTTGCATCGCGGCGGCGCTCCTTGCCTGGGGCGGCACTGCCTACGCCCAGCAAAACATCCTCCAACCCGGCGATGCCATCATCGCATCATCCTCGAACAGCCCGGGTTCGGAGGGCGCGGCCAACGCCATTGATGGCAAGCCGACGAAGTACCTGAACTTCGACACCCGCACCGGAGGCAGGGCCTCCGGCTTCATCGTCACCCCGTCCGTGGGTGTGACCCGGGTCACGGGCATCAGCCTCCAATCGGCGAATGACGCCCCCGAGCGCGATCCCAAGATCATCACGATCGAAGGTTCGAATGACGACACCGTCACCGGATGGGCTGCCGGCAACTGGCAGCAGATCACCCGCATCGACAACGTCCCTGCCTTCTCGGCCCGCTTCCAGACGCAGGAGTTGAGCTTCGAGAACTTCAAGGCCTACAAGCACTACCGCTTCACCGTCCTGGAAACCCAGACCGTCAACGGCTGCTGCTTCCAGATCGCCGAAGTCGGCCTGCTCGGTTCGCTCCTGCCCCAGGACGTCACCCAGCCCGGAGACCCGGTCATCGCCTCCTCCTCGAACAGCCCCGGTTCCGAGGGCGCGGCCAACATCATCGACAACAAGCCCACGAAGTACCTCAACTTCGACACCCGCACCGGTGGCAGGGCTTCCGGTTTCATCGTCAGCCCGAGCCTCGGCCGGACACTGGTCACCGGCGTGACCATCCAGTCCGCGAACGACGCTCCCGAACGTGATGCCAAGGTCGTCACCATCGAGGGATCGAACGACGAGACGGTGACCACATTTGGTGCCGGCAACTGGGAGCAGGTCGTGCGCTTCGACAACATTCCGGCGTACACGGCCCGGTTCCAGACGCAGACCCTGCTGTTCGACAATTACCGCCCCTACCGCCACTACCGCTTCACGGTGTTGGAGACGCAGACCGTCAACGGCTGCTGCTTCCAGGCCGCCGAAGTCGAGCTGCTCGGCACCGGCGCTCCTCAGGACGTCACCCAGCCGGGTGATGCGATCATCGCCTCCTCCTCCAACAGCCCGGGCTCCGAGGGCGTGGCCAACATCATCGACAACAAGCCGACGAAGTATCTGAACTTCGACACCCGCACGGGCGGCAAGGCCTCCGGCTTCATCGTGACCCCCAGCATCGGGGCCACGACCGTCACCGGCATGACGATGCAATCGGCCAACGACGGCCCCGAGCGCGATCCGAAGATCGTGGTGCTCGAAGGCTCCAACAGCGATGTCGCGGACTACACCCAGGGAACATGGGAACAGGTCGTCCGTCTGGACAACATCGCCGCCTGGACCGCCCGGTTCCAGACCCGCGAATTCTTCTTCCCCAACAAGAAGGCCTACAAACACTACCGCTTCACGGTCCTCGAGACGCAGACGGTCAATGGCTGCTGCTTCCAGATGGCCGAGATCGAACTGCTCGCCGTCAGCCAGGGTGTGGATTGCACCAAGGCCCGCTTCCTGACCCAGCCTGAAAACACGCTGGTCCTCAATGGTGCCCCGGCGACCTTCGTGTCCGTCGTCAACGGCCCGTGGCCCCTCCAGTGGTACCGGAATGCCCAACCCATCCCGGGCGCGACGGCACCGACCTACACCACCGGCCCGGTCACTCCTGCCAACGCTTCCGACGTGTACACGGTCCAGATCCGTGGCTGCGAAGTCAGCTCCCCGGTCCAGGCAGTGATCTTCACGCCGTCCGCCACCAAGAGCATCGGTGTCAACTTCCGCGGCGGTGGTGCGAATGGCGCTCCGACCACCAACGGTCCGACCTCCGTTACCGGCATCTTCCCGCAGGCTTTCTGGAACGACGCCCAGAACTCTGGCAACGGCCAGCTCCCCGACTTCGGTGTGGATCCCGCCATCGAGCTCCTCAACAGCGATGGCACCGTCAGCACGGTCACCTTCGACTTCCAGACCTCTGGAACGTGGGGTGCCGGCACGGGCGACAGCACGCCGACGGCGCGTATCCTGAACGGCCTCGTCCATCAGCAGCCGAACTCGACCTCCCCTGGCATCACCTTCGGAAACGTGCCCCCGGGCCGTCACTCCGTGATCGTCTACACGGTCGGCATCCCCCTGCAGTTCCAGGACGCCGACTACACCATCACCGGTGCCAACACCGAGACCTACTACGTCCGCGTCATCAACTCGGATGAGTACAACGCCGCCCCCGGCTTCTACCGCGGCAGCTCCAAGAATCCGGCTGCCCGCAGCCTCGCCAGCTTCGTCCGCTTCGACAACGTCGAGCCCGATGGCAACGGCAGCATCAACCTCAACTGGTTGACGGTGACGCCGGGCTTCGATCGTGGCGCTCCGGTCAACGCGATCCAGCTGATCCTGAACTCGGCGGCCGCTCCGCAGCCTCCGGTCATCACCGCCCAGCCGCAGCCCACCGTGGCCCCGGCTGCCGGTGTGGCCCAGCTCAGCGTCACTGCGACGGGCACCGGCCTGACCTATCAGTGGCGCAAGAACGGCCGCAACCTGCCTGACGGTGGCAACATCATCGGCGCCCGCACGGCCCGCTTGACGATCAACGCCTTCAGCGATGCCGACGAGGGTGTCTACAGTGTTGCGGTGTTCAATGCCGGCGGCAGCGTGGTGTCCGGCAATGCCTCCGCCCGCGTCTCCAAGTACAACATCAACGACAAGTTGGTGGGTTACTGGAAGTTCGACGAGACCAGCGGCAACACGGCGGCCAATTCGGCTGCTGGTGGACGTCCGGCCACGGTCAACGGCACCGCCACCTGGGGTGCCGGCAAGATTGGCAACGCCTTCGGATTCGACGGCGCCACCTATCTGTTCGTGGACTCGTTCACGGCCGCCCGGCGCGAGATCGCTGGTTCCGCGTGGGTCAACATCCCTGAAGGCACCGGCGTCACCATGCCGATCTTCCGCAACGCCCGCGGCGCCCTCGGCGTCGGTGCAGGCGCCGCCGGCCAGTTCGAGTTCGGCATCACGGCCGACGCGAACACCGGTGAGGTCCGCCTCCAGGCGGTCATGGGTGTGGGTCCGAACCTGCTCCGCGCCAGCACCCCGGCCACCTTCTTCGGCGGCTGGCGTCACGTGGCGTTCAGCGCCGATGGTGCCCAGCTCCGTCTGTATGTGGACGGCGTCCAGGTCGCCTCGACCGACTACATCGGTTCGCTCAACACCCCGGAAATTCCGTACATCTCGTTCGGCGCCCAGCTGAACGTCGATGAAGCCGGAACCCTTGGGCCCGACGCAAACAACCCGAACTTCTTCGCCGGCCAGGTCGACGACGTGGCTCTCTGGACCCGCGGTCTCTCCGCCGAGGAAGTGACGAAGATCCACGCCGCCGGTGTGGCTTCCCGCGCGTTGACCACGGTCACGCTCACCCCGCCGGCCATTGAGCCCGGCACCTTGTCTGTCCGCATGGCCGGCAGCAATGTCACCATCAGCTGGGATCGCGGCATCCTCCAGACCGCTCCCGCTCCGAATGGTCCGTGGACGGACGCGACCGGCAACGGCACCGTCACCGAGGCCGCGTCGTCGGACGTGAAGTTCTACCGCACGGTGGTGCGGTAAGCCGTGTGCGGCCCTCGCGCCGCGCGGTTGTTGATCACGAGAGGCCGGGCCCTTTGGCCCGGCCTCTTTTTTGTCTCGCGACCCCTAAACTACCGACCCACAAGCCGGGGTGGCGACGTCCTCGCCGCCCTCTCCGGCCTTCTCGTGAGGCGATGAGGACATCGCCACCCCGTTCCCATTTTCAATCGGGGCAGTGTCCAGATGCGCCCG
This sequence comes from Verrucomicrobiales bacterium, assembly GCA_027489875.1. GTDB lineage: Bacteria > Verrucomicrobiota > Verrucomicrobiia > Limisphaerales > UBA9464 > UBA6176. The sequence continues at coordinate 14,446 of JAIXZE010000167.1, read as the reverse complement.
AGTGGCACCGGATCCTGCTTTGCCGCTGGATCCACCGCGGACGCAGGGCCTACCTTCGCTGGATGGTTGATCCTCTCGCACACAGTCCGACGCGACGGTTCCAACCTTTTGCCTCCCTTCTGCTGGTCGCCATCGCCTCTGCTGCCCTTGCCCAGCAACCCCCGGGCAAAGGCGAATCCGAAGGTTGGCACACGGAGCCCGGTTTGCGATGGCGGGCTGTTGCGAGCGCGGATCCGGCACGTCCCGGTTTCACCCTGCTGGACCCGGCTTCCACACGACTCCATTTCACGAACCGTTTGGATGAACTTGCGGGTGCGGCCAACCGCACCCTCTACAACGGCGCCGGTGTCGCTGCCGGCGACATCGACGGCGACGGCCGGCCGGACCTCTTCTTCTGCGACATCTCCGGAAGCAACGCCCTGTTCCGGAACCGCGGCGGATTCACCTTTGAGGACATCACACAAACCTCCGGAATCCGGGCGCCCATCCCGGGGTGTCGGGGTGCCGTGCTGGCCGATGTCGACGGCGACCGTGACCTCGACCTGCTGCTGGCTGTGAACGGGGGCGGGGTCTTGTGCTTCATCAACGACGGACGAGGCCGCTTCACCGAGGCAACCCCGGGTGCTGGCACGGCCTCCAATCTGGGAGCCTCGACGATTGCCATCGCGGACGTGGACGGCAACGGCACGCCGGACCTGTACGTCGCCAACTACAGTACCGAAGACGTGCGCGATCGCGGCCGCGTCAACATCCAGATGATCGGCGGCAAGCCCGTGTTGCCCGGCAGCCGACCCGACCGGTTCCTGCTCGTCGACGGCAAGCTGGTGGAAGCCGGACAACCCGACCAACTCTACCTCAACGAGGGGGCAGGCCGATTCCGTGCGGTTTCCTGGACCGACGGATCCTTCCTCGACGAAAACGGGAACCCGCTCAAGGCGCCTCCCAACGATTGGGGGCTGACCGCGACGTTCCGGGACCTCAATGGCGATGGGGCTCCCGATCTCTACGTCTGCAACGATTACTGGACGCCCGATCGCTGCTGGATCAACGACGGCAAGGGACGCTTCCGTGCCCTGCCCACGATGGCCATGCGCAAGACACCCGCCAGCTCCATGGGCGTCGACGTGGCCGACGTGGATCGCGATGGCGACATGGACCTGTTCGTCGTCGACATGCTCAGCCGCTACCCGCACCTGCGGAAACGCCAGGGATTCGCCCAGGCGATGTTGCCCGTTCCGATGGGAGTGGACCCGACGCGTCATCAGGTCATGCGCAACGTCCTCCTGTTGGCCCGTGGCGATGGCACCTATGCCGACGCAGCCTTCCAGGCCGGAGTGTCCGCCTCGGACTGGTCGTGGTCGCCCCTCTTCCTCGATGTGGATCTCGACGGGTACGAGGACCTGCTCATCAGTGCCGGCCACTTCCGGGATGTGCAGGACTACGACGCCGAGGCCCGCATCCAGAGCCTGCAGCACACATGGAAGGGGCAGCCCAATGATCAGGAACGCCAGCGCGCCTTCACCCGCGAGTTGATGGAGCATTACCGCATCTACCCGCCCCTCAATCTTCCGGTCGGAGCCTTCCGCAATGGACGCGATGGCCGCTTCGAGGAGGTGACGCAGGCGTGGGGACTCGATCATCCCGCCGTCCACCACGGACTCGCCTCCGCGGACCTCGATGGCGATGGCGACGCGGATCTCATCGCAAACACGCTGAACGGTGCCGCCAAGGTCTTCAGGAATGATGGCACCAACGGACGCGTCTCCGTGCGGTTGGTCGGACGTGCACCCAACACCCAGGCCGTCGGCGCGCGCGTCACCTTGCTGCATCCCGCCCTTCCGCCGCAGTCCGCCGAAGTCACGGTGGGTGGGCGTTATCTTTCCGGATCCGATCCCACCCTGAGCTTCGCGGCACCGACCGACGGCGGCATGCAATTGCGCGTCCGCTGGCGCAACGGGCGTGAGACCTTGTTCGCCGGCATCCGTTCCCAGCGACACTATGAAGTGGATGAGGCGGCCACGGACCTTCCCGGTCCCTTGCCTGCACCCGCGGCAACGCCGCCGCCCCAACCGCTCTTCCTGTCCGCCGGGCTTCAACCCGCCCACCGCCATGTCGAAACGGTGCATGCCGATGAGGACGTCCAACCGCTCCTCCCGCACAAGCTCAGTCAGCTCGGGCCCGGCGTCGCGTGGGTGGATTTCGACGGCGATGGGGACGACGACCTGCTGGTTGGGTCCGGTCGCGGTGGATCCATTGCCGCCTACCTCAACGATGGAAAAGGCGGGCTCACCGCATCCGCACCGTCGGCCGCGCCGATGTCCGCGGACGATATGACCGGCTTTGCGGCGTGGTCCACGGCGGGCGGCGCGGCACGTGTCTGGATCGGGCAGCAGGGGTATGAAGTCCCGGGCGCAGCCGGTGTGGTGGAATGGACCTTCCGGGACGCGGCTCCGCGCCAGTCGATGGCTTCCCTCCCCGCATTCACCAACGTCACTGCGCTGGCCATCGGCCTTCCCGCTGAAGGGGCTCCCCTCCTGTTTGTCGGTGGCGGTGTTGCACCAGCTGCCTACCCGAACGGTGCTCCTTCGCGTCTCTTGCGATGGACCGGCGATGCCTGGGTTCCGGATCCTCGCGGCGCGGTCCTGGATCGCTTGGGCATCGTCAACGCCGCCGTATGGACGGACCTGGACGACGACAGCTTCGCCGAGCTCGTGCTGGCCTGCGAATGGGGACCGGTCCGCGTCTTCCGCGTTGGCCCGACGGCTCTCGAGGAAATCACGCAATCGCTCGGTCTCGACCTCTGGACCGGATGGTGGCGGGGCGTGCATGCGGCCGATGTCGACGGCGACGGACGCATGGATCTCGTGGCTGCGAACTGGGGTTCGAACACACCCCATCAGGCGTCGGCGACGCATCCGCTGGTCTTCGCGTGGGGGCAGATGTCGCAGCCCGGAGTCACCGATGTGATCCAGACAGAATGGGTGAGGGGACGCCTGCATCCCCGGCTCCAGTTGCGCCAGTTGGCTGCGTCCATGCCGCAGGTTCCCCAGTTCTTCACCAACCATGTCGAGTACAGCGAAGCCCCGCTCGAACGGGTGTTGGGCGATCGCGCGCCCCTGTCGCGCCGTGTGGAGGTCCGAACCCTCGAATCGATGGTGTTCCTCAACCGTGCGAACCGGATGGAAGCCCGACCCCTTCCGGCCGAGGCCCAGCGCGCTCCGGCTTTCGGGATCGGCGCGGCAGACTTCGACGGCGACGGCCGCGTGGACCTCTTCCTGGCCCAGAATTTCTCCCAGGTTCCGGCGGAGGAGGTGAGCTTCAACGCGGGGCTTGGCCTGTTGCTCCTCGGCGATGGGCAGGGCGGGTTCCGGCCGGTTGCGCCCGCGGATTCAGGAATCCGCATCGAAGGCGACCAACGTGGCGCAGCGGTGGCGGATTACGATGGCGACGGTCGCACCGATCTGGTCGTCACCCAGAATGCCGCTGAAACTCGGATCCTCCGCAACATCGGCGGCAAGCCTGGCCTGCGCGTCCGGCTTGTGGGACCTCCGAGCAATCCCGCCGCCATCGGCGCGCGCATCCGTCCCGAAATTGCCGATGGGAAGGGGCCCGCCTTCGAGCAGCATGTGGGGTCCGGTTACTGGTCGCAGGACTCGGCAACATGGGTCGTGCCGCGGCCTGCCCCTGGCACCGCGCTGAAAGTCCGGTTTCCCGGGAAGGCATGGTTGCGCATCGAGGTGCCCGCTGCGGCCGCGGACGTTCGGATCGATGCGGAGGGAAAGCTCACCGTCCTGCGTTGACGGGCGTGGCGTTGGTCCCGGCATCCGCAAAGGAAATCGGAACCCGCAACGTCCGGTGCGAGGGATGATTGCTTTCGAGCACCACGGCGAGGTCGCTCCCTTCCGTGGGGCGAAGGCCTGCTTCCGTCACCAGCGAAAGTCGGTAGAGCCGCCCTTTCTCCACCGTCTCTAGCAGCACGCGTGTTCCGGTCGGTGGGGGTGAAATGTGGCGGACCTCGAGCACGTGAGGCGTGGTGGATCGGATGTGGACAGGGGCGGAGGTTGTGTTGGCTCCCGGGTTTGCGGGCAGGCGCAGGACGCGGGGTCCCAAGGCGACGGCGGGAAGACCTGCGACGAACGCGGTGACTTCCAGTCGCGGCACGTTGGTGGAACTGGTGGCCAGTTCAAAGCGGCCGTAGTGGTTCCCGTTCGGCAATGCCTTCGTCACCTGCATCTCCAGCGCGTACTCGAATCCCGGTCGCACGGTCACCAGCCGCGCGGCAAACGACGGATGCAGACTCTTCAGGCCCGACACTTCGATCGGCGTCGACTCGTGGTTCACGATCCGCGCCACCGCGACCTCGTCCTTCCAGGCATCCGGGGTGATATGAAGCATGGCAAAGGCCGGCAACGCTTCCACCGGTTGATAGACCTCGCCGCGGATCTCCAGTCGGACTTTGGCTTCTTCCGGATGTGAGGCGTCGAATTCCAACTGCTCCACGAAGGGACCCGACACACCGCTGGCGATCAGTTCCAGCGGCATCGCGAGCTGACCGCCGGCCGCCACCACCTGCGTCCGCCACGGAGGGATCAGACAACTGCAACTGGTCCGGACGTTGCGGATCTCCACCGGTTGCGCTGTTCCATTCGTGAGTGTGACGACCCAGTGCAGGCGAGCGAGCGGAACGACCCGGCCCACATCACGCGTCCGCTCGCCCACCACCATGCCGGTACCTTCCGCCGCGTGCGTGCCTGCGGCAGCGAGGAAAACAAGGAGTGCCGCGCAACTGGAACGGATGCAGGCCGGCGTTATGCGAAACGGTTTCACGACAATCGAGGAACGCCAAACCTTGCGAGCACCGCTCGCCCGCTTCCAATCGGAATCTTTGGGACCTCGAGCTTCTGCCGATGCCTTCTTTGTAGGCTGCGTGCCCCCACGCGGCGCTGCCCCTGCGTTCAATCCGGATTCTTCGTTCTACAATCTTCATTCTTCCCCGCCGGGTGGGGGCACCCGGCCTTCCGCTGCGGGCCGCGTGCCCCCACTTTCTTGGTTTCCTTACGGACCCTGTGAACGATGCTCTCCCCGTGTCCCTTGCCGCGCGCATCAACGCTCCGATGGCCGCACTTCCGTGGGTGAACGCCTTCGGTCCTGCGAGGTTTGCCGGCTTCGCCCATGTGGTGGCTGGCTGCCTCGCGCTGGTCGGCATCCCGTTCGAAACGGGGGCGCAAACCAATCTCCCCGGCGAGGCAACCGTGCGTTGGAAACCACTGGAGGTCGCCGCCGCAGGCAAGCCGGGCTTCACCCTCCTGCCTCCGGCGGTGACGGGCCTGACGTTCACCAACACGCTGGAGGAATCCAGGCAACTCACCCAGCATCTGCTGTTGGGCGGATCCGGGGTCACCGCGGGGGACTTCGATGGGGACGGGCACGCAGACGTGTTCTTCGCCGGCCTCGGCGGCGGATCCAGCCTCTGGCGGAACCAGGGCGGGCTCCGGTTCACCAACGTCACCGCGCAGGTCTTTGGCAACCCATCGCCACTCTCCACACTCGACGCCACCGGTTGCGCCGCTGCCGACCTCAACGGCGATGGGTTTCCGGACCTCGTCGTCAACTCGCACGGGCAGGGAACCCATGTCTTCCTGAGCCGTGGTCCCGCCCGCCTTCAAGCCCTGCCACCGCTCAACGTCGGTCGCGGCGGTCGCTCCATCGCCATGGCCGATGTCGACGGCGATGGCTGGCTCGATCTCTACCTCGTCAACCATCGGGTGGTCGCGTCGCCCGACCTCTCCGCTGTCCGTGCCACCTTCCGCACGATCGACGGACGCGCCGAAGTGGCCACCGTGGACGGACGCCCGACCACCGCTCCGGATCTGACAAACCGCTTCGCCGTCAACGCACGTGGCGTACTGGAAGAACTCGGCGAACCGGACGCGCTCTACCTGAATCAGCAGGGCACATCCTTCCGCGAAGTTCCGTGGACGGACGGCGCGTGGCTGGATGCCGATGGCAAGCCACTGCGCCATCCGCCCCGCGACTGGGGCCTCTCCGCGCAGTTCCGCGACCTCCAGGGCGACACGCGTCCGGAACTCTATGTCGGCAACGAATTCCAGAGCCCCGATCGTCTCTGGCTGAATGAGTCGCGTCCGGGAATCGTGCGTTTTCGTGCCGCCCGTCCCGGAACCATGCGCCATACCAGCCGGTCTTCTTCGGGCATCGATTTTGCCGACGTGAATCGCGATGGCGTGGACGATCTCTTCGTCGTCGACCGCCTGTCGCGGGACCCGGTGCAGCGGTTGATGCAGTCAGGCGAAGCCGAGGTTGCGTCCGCGGAGGCGTTGGATCCGCAGAGCACCCCGCAGTACGAGGTCAACACCCTCCAGACCGGACGCGGGGATGGGACCTTCGCGGAAATGGCCGCTTTTGCCGGCGTCCAGGCCAGCGGGTGGTCATGGACACCCGCCTTCCTCGACGTCGATCTCGACGGATGGGAAGACCTCCTCGTCACCACGGGTTGCTGGCGATCGCCGCGGGATCCAGACCTCGCCGCCGAGATGCGCCGGTTGCGCCAGACACGCCGATTGAACGAATCCGATCTGCTCGAATTCCGCCGGAGGCAGCCCCGGATCGAGTCGCCGCAGGTCGCCTTCCGCAACGAACGTGGCCGGTTCCGCGAGTGCGCCGCCGACTGGGGATTCGATGCCCGCGGTGTCGGTCATGGACTTTGTCTTGTCGATCTGGATTCCGATGGCGACGCCGACGTCGTGATCAACCGTCTCAATGGACCCGCCTGGATCTTCCGGAACGACGGCACCCGCCCGCGTCTCCGGGTCCGGTTGATGGGGGCGGCCGGGAACCGTTCCGGGATCGGCGCCCGCATCACACTCACGCCGTCCGAGGGTTCCGCGGTTCCTGCCCAAACCCAGGAAGTGATTGCCGGGGGCCGGTATCTCAGTGGGGATGCGGCTCCGCGGACGTTCGCCCTCGTCGGCGAGGGACCCTGGAAGTTGTACGTCCGATGGCCCGACGGACGATCTCAGGAGGCTGCGGTCACCACGACGAATCAGTTGTGTGAACTCCATTCCCTGGGGGCGACATCGGCGCCGGTGGTGGTTCGAGCGGCTGGGACGCCCTGGTTCGAGGACATTTCGGATCGGTTGGGCCACGTCCACCGTTCCGAGGTCTTCGAGGAGTTCCCGCGGCAACCGCTTTTGCCGCGCCGACTGGGAACCGAAGGCCCCCCGGCAGCCTGGGCCGACGTGGATGGCGACGGTCGCGAGGAGTTGGTCCTCCCCGGAGGCAACCAGGGAAGGATGGAGGTCTTCAAGGTCCTTCCAGGTCCGCGCTTTGAACAAACCCATCAGATCGTTTCACCACGTGCCCAGCCCATGGCGGTTCCCTGGAACGGAGGGCTCCTGATTTCCGAATCGGTTTATGCGGACGGCGCTGTTCGGGGATCGTCCCTCGCCGCTTGGCCCGGCGGGCAGCCGGCTCTGGCCGCTGAGGCAGGAGCCGTCGGGGCTCTCGCAATGGCCGATCTGGACAACGACGGTCGCTTGGAGGTCTTCCTCGCAGGTCGGGTCGTGCCTGGAGCCTGGCCGCGTGATCCGGGTTCTCGCGTCCTCACCGTAACCCCCCAGGGGTTCGAAGTGCGGCAGGTCCTGACCAACCTTGGGATGGTACGCTCTGCGGTCTTTGCGGACCTCGATCAGGATGGGGACTCCGACCTCGTGGTTGCGCCGGAGTGGGGTGAACCACGATTCCTGCGAAACGAAGGCGGCCAACTCGCACCATGGACTCCGGGCTTTCGGGTCGAAGGCCATTTGGCGGACGCAGGCGCGCTCTCCGGCCTCTGGAACTCGGTCAACGTTGGGGACTTCGACGGGGATGGGCGGTTGGATCTCGTCCTGGGCAATTGTGGCGAGAACACGGCATGGCAGGTCTTCGGGCTTCCATGGATCGCCTGTCACACCGATCTCGATGGCGATGGCACCGAGGACATCCTCACCGGGTTCGCAGATCCATCGTTGTCCACGTCGGCCGCATCACCCCTCTCCGGATTTCGGCCAATGCATGGCCTGGGCGCTCTGGCGGCTTCCGTTCCAGAACTTCGACAGAATCATCGAAGCCATCAGGCCTTTGCCAATGCCACCCTCGGCCAAATCCTTGGGCAGGAAGGCTCTCGCATCCCTCGCCTGATCGTCCGCTGGACCGCATCCTGCCTCCTCCTCCAGCGCCCAGGCTCCTGGGAGGTCCACCGCCTTGCCGATCCCGCCCAGGCATCGCCGGTCCATGGCATCGCCGTCGCCGACTGGGACGGCGATGGCATGGAAGACTTGTTCCTGTCCCAGAACGACTTCGGGCCAAATCATGGCCTGACCCGTGATGATGCAGGACTGGGACTGCTCCTGCGCGGACGAGGCGACGGATCCTTCGATGCCCTGAGCCCGGAGACATCGGGAATCCGGATGGAGGGCGAAGGTCGGGCGGCGACCGTTGCCGACATCGACCAGGATGGTCGGCCAGACCTCGTCGTCACCCAGCGGGGGAGCCAAACCCGGGTTTTCCGCAATCTCCGGGCCCAACCCGGCCTGCGCGTCCGGTTGGAGTGCGGGGCAGGGAACCCGTTGGGTGCGGGGGCAACCGTCCGGTGGACGGTCAACGGGAAGGTCGGTCCGGCCCGAGCGTGGACTTACGGTGCAGGGCAGGGGGCATCCGATGCTGCCGTCCGGGTGATGGCACGATCCGGTTCCAACACCGGGGTCCTCACCGTCTCATGGCCGGATGGGGGGCAATCCTCGATCCCGGTGGGTGCCGATGTTCCGGGGGTCTGGGTGCGGCGGGATGGACAGGTCGTGGAAGCGCGTCCGTAGATCTTCCAAGGACGGAATCCTGGAATTCCGCCCCCCAGTGTTGCCCGAACGTCACCCAAAGTTTGACATTCTTGCCCTGGTCTGGTCAGAAGAAGGGGTTCCCCACGTGGTTTTCAGCGAGGGTATGTACTTGTTCAGCGGACGTGTGTCCGCGTCTGGGCATGGCTTTACCGTCGTCGAAAGCCCCGGTCGGGAAAGCACAGTCACCTATGTCGAAACCCACCCTATTCGGTCGCTCGCTGACGGGCTCCGTTCGGCTGGCAGCGGCGGTCGCCTTGGCGACCGGCGTCTCCCTGCACGCCGCGGATGTCACCATCACGGGCTCCCTCAAGCGCCAGTATTACCCCGGCGGCACCCGTGCCACCGTGGCCAACGGTACCGCAACGCTCACGAGCACAACCCTCATCAACTCCGGTGAGGCTCCGCGCGATGTGGCCGATAACTACGCCCAGCGCCTCAGCGGCTGGTTCACGCCGACCACCACTGGCGCCTATACGTTCGCCGTCTCGGCGGATGACGATGCCGACCTCTATGTCAGCACCGACGCCACGCCCGCCAACAAGCGGCTCGTCGCCCAGCAGACCAGCTGGGGCAATGCTCTGGAATGGGCGAGCGCCGAAGGCGGCGGCCAGAACGGCACGCCTGCGGCCACCCAGAAGATCTCGGACACCTGGTCCTCCAACGGGGGAACAACGGTTCCGTTCGCTTCCGGCATCCCCCTGACCGCCGGCCAGCGCTACTTCATCGAGACCATCATGCGCGAGGGCGGCGGCGGCGATAATCTCGCCATCACCGCAGTGCCCTTCGGCACCGCGCTCAGCAACGGAGATGCAACCACCCTCACGGGCAGCGTGATCTCCACCGCGATCGCCAATCCGACCACCCTCACGATCGCTACCCAGCCCGCCAACCTCACCGTCTCCGAGACGGCGACGGCCAGCTTCTCCGTGGTCCTGAACACGGACGGCGAGTTGAGCCCGAACTTCCAGTGGCGCCGCAACGGTGCCAACATCTCGGGAGCCACCGGCCGCACCTATAGCTTCGCTGCCGGACTCGCAGACGACGGAGCCCGCTACAGTGTCGTGGTCACCACCCCGTCGCTCGCCGGCTTGAACGTGCTGACCGTCACCTCCTCGGAGGCGACCCTCACCGTGGAATCCGCCGTCGCCATGAACGGTTTCCTCAAGCGTGAGTTCTTCCCCGGCGCGACCCGCGCCGCGGTGAACAACGGCAGCGCCGGAGCCCCCTCGGCGACTACGCTCGTCGATGCCTTCCAGGCTCCCCTGGATGTTGCTGACAACTATTCCCAGAAGATCAGCGGCTTCTTCACCCCCTCGGTCTCCGGTGATTATGTCTTCGTTGTTGCCTCTGATGACGATAGCGACCTTTGGCTGAGCACCGACGACAAGCCCGCCAACAAGCGCCTTGTCGCCCAGCAGACCAGCTGGGGCCCGAGCCGCGAGTGGACGGGTTCGGACACCCAGAAGAGCTCGCTCAGCTGGTCGCCTGATGGCGGTGCCACCGTTCCCTTCGGCGCCGGCATCCCCCTGGTTGCAGGTCGGCGTTACTACATCGAGGGCGTGCATCGTGAGGGCGGCGGCGGCGACAACTTCGCGGCCACCTTCCATCTCGCGAGCGAGGTTGTGCCGGAAAACGGCACGGCTTCCGCCTTCACCGGCAGCCTGATCTCCACGCTGGTGCCCCGCGCCCGCCTGACGGTCAACACCCAGCCCTCCAACACCAGCGCCGTCGAAGGCCGCTCGGCCACGTTCACGGTCGCTGCCAGCGCCACCGGCGTCGTGGCTCCCGTCTATCAATGGCGCAAGAACGGCAGCCCGATCTCCGGTGCCACCTCGGCCACCTATCGGACTCCGTTGACCACGCTCGCCGACAACGGCGCGGTGTTCACCTGCGTCATCACCGCTCCCGGTGCTGAAGTGACCTCCAGCCCGGCGACCCTGACGGTCATCGCCGACACCTTCGCTCCGGCGATCGTCTCCAGCGGTGCACTTCGCAATGAAGCCGGTGCCGTTCAGGTCTCCGTCATCTTCGACGAAGCCCTCAACATCGCTTCCGTGATCCCCGCCAACTTCACCCTCAGCTCCGGAACGGTCACCGGCGCGACCTACGTCGAGAACAGCTCCACCTACAGGTCCCTGGAGCGCGGCGTGACCCTCGCCACCACCGGCCTCACCGCGGGCAATACCTATACCCTCACGGTCCGTAACGTCCGTGACGTCAAGGGCAATGCCATCGCCTCCGCCACCGCGCAGTTCACCGTGCAGCGCCTCAGCTGGGCCGCCATCGGCAACCAGAACGACGGCATGCCCGCTGGTGCCCTCGCCGTCGGCGACAACGGCGTCAACGTCCAGGCCGGCGGCAACGCCTTCTGGAACGCCACCGACGACGTCACCTACGTGTACGAGCAGGTCAGCGGTGACTTCGACAAGGTCGTCCGGATCGAGGAACAGGATTCCTCCTCCCAGTGGGCCCGCGCCGGTCTGATGGTGCGTGAATCCCTCGCGACCGACAGCCGCTATCAGGCGGTCCACGCTCCGGACAACCGCAAGTTCGATGGAACGCCCTCGAACAACGCCTTCGAGAGCAACCGCCGCACCACCACCGGTGGAAGCACCGACGCCGCAGGTGCCGGTGGGACGCCTTCGTACCCGAATGGTACCTGGCTCCGCATCCTCCGCTTGGGCAGTGTTGTCCATGTCTTCCGTAGCGCTGACGGCGTCACCTGGCGTCAGTACGGCACCACGGACTTCAGCGTCGCCGGCGAAGCGTCTCCGCTCCCCGCGAGCATGTACGTCGGTATCGTGTACGGCCCGGAAAACGGCAACATCCCCGAGGCCGACCGCAAGCTCTGGACGGCCCGCTTCCGCAACTACGGCGACTTCCAGCCGAACAAGGCGCGTGGCACCCAGACCTACGCCATCGGCGTCAACTTCGGTGGCGACCGCAATGGTATCGTTGGACCTCGTGAGGTCGCCGGCGTGAACGCTGTCGCCCAGGGCAACTGGAACAACACCTCGGCCAACAACTCCGACGCCACCGGTGCCGTGCCCCTGGTTGCCGAAGCCGGTGGAAACCGTGTGAACAGCACCGCCACCATCGAGTGGGCCGGTTCCCCGAACACCTGGGCCTCCACGGGTGTCGGCGAGGAAAACAACGCCTTCATCGGCTCCGATCGCTCGCTGTTGACCGGCTTCCTCGATACGGGCAACGCGACCACCACCACCATCACTGTCAGCGGCATTCCTTCCCAGCTGACCAGTGGCAAGTATGACGTCGTCATCTACTCCGTCGGCGGCGTCGCTGACCGTGGTGGCGCCTTCCGCGTGACCGATGCCAACGGCACCGAACTCAGCGGCTACCAGGTCATCCTGGCCAACGCCAATCCGACGAACCACGTCATGCTCGCCAATCCGACGCCTCTCACCCCGTCCTACGGCACGTACGTCGTGTTCAAGGGCCTGAGCGCTTCGAGCATCATCATCGAGGCCACCACCCAGAACGGCCTCGGCCAGAGCGGCACCCCGCGCGCTCCGGTCAACGCCCTCCAGCTCGTCGCCCCCAGCGGCCTGCTCGTTCCGCAGGTCAATCCGACCATCGCGTTTGATGCCCAGGGCCGCATCGTGTTCGAGGGCACGCTCCAGACGTCCCCGACGTTCAACGGTACCTACACCGACGTCAGCGGCGCCACGAGCCCGTACACGGTCAATCCGACCGGTGATGCTGGCTTCTTCCGCACCCGCCAGTAAGCGGTAGCGGTTTCAATCACAGGGGGGCCGGGCTCACGCCCGGCCTCCTTTTTTTTTGCGTAGCTCACGAGGTCAAAGGGGAGTTCCCAGATTCCAGATCCCAGTTTCCAGAACGCAGGCTTCTGGGAACTGGTGACCGGGAACTGGTGACTGGTGACTGGAAACTCCCTTTGTAGGCCGCGTGCCCTCACGCGGCGGCCTTGCTTGAAACTTCAAACCTGAATCTTGAAGCTCCCTCCCTCTCTCTGATGCGCGGCACCCTCAATTCTTCCTTCTCGATCCTGCACGCCGGGGTGTGCGTTGGATTGGTGCTGGCCGCTGCTGCGCTTGCTGCCCAGGAACCCCGCACACTGATCGTTGCGGGCAACGGCACTCCTGGCTTCCAGCGCGTCGCACCTGTCACTTCCAGCATCCACTTCACGAACGTCCTCACCCGCGAATTCGCCGCCGCCAACCAGATCCGCATGAACGGCTCCGGCGTCGCCCTGGGGGATATCGACGGCGACGGGCGTTGCGATGTCTTCCTCTGTGGTGTTCAGACACCCGCCCGCTTGTATCGGAACCTGGGCGACTGGAAATTCGAGGATGTCACCGCCGGCTGTGGTGTTGACCTCACGGGCATCTATAGCGTCGGCGCGGCATTGGCGGATATGGACGGTGACGGAGATCTGGATCTCCTCGTCACCTGTCTTGGCGGGGGGACGCGGCTCTATGCGAACGACGGTCGCGGACGCTTCATCGGCCACCCGGATTCCGGGCTGATCTCCCGCTTTGGCGCCACGTCGATGGCCCTCGCTGATGTCGAAGGCGACGGCGACCTCGATGTCTACGTCACGAACTATCGCACCCGCACCATCCGCAGCACCGGCTTCTCGGTGATGAACGTCAATGGCCGGCGGATGATCCGTCCTGAGGATCGCGATTCCTTGGAATACACGCCCGCCGGCACCGTGCTCGAACACGGCGAGCCGGATGTCCTCTACCTCAACGATGGCAACGCCCAGTTCACCCCGGTTCCATGGAATGGAGGGACATTCCTGAATGAGGACGGAACGCCGCTCCAGCAGCCTCCGCGCGACTGGGGCCTCGCGGTCCAGTTCCGGGATTTCAACCGCGATGGAGCCCCAGACCTCTATGTCTGCAACGACTTTCATAGCGTCGATCGTCTCTGGGTGAATGACGGCAAGGGCCGCTTCCGGGCCATCGCGGCCACCGCCCTGCGCTGCACGCCGACGTTCTCCATGTGCGTCGATTTCGCGGACATCAACCGCGACGGCCAGGATGACCTGTTCGCCGCCGACATGATGGACCGTACCCATTCCGAACGGATCCGTCGGAGCGCTGCAGTCGTCCTGGCACCCGGTGATTTCGAGCGTGCCTTCAACCGCCCCCAGAGCGGGCGCAATACCCTGCACCTTGGTCGACCGGATGGAACGTTTGCCGAGACCTCTTACGCCTTCGGCGTGCAGGCCTCGGGATGGACCTGGGCCTGCGCTTTCCTCGACGTGGACCTCGACGGTTACGAGGACCTGCTGACCACCGCCGGCAACATCTTCGACACGCAGGATCTCGATGCCAACGCCCGCATCGACGCCGGTGGTCCCTATCGCGGCGAAGCCATCGCCCGCAAGGCCCTCCAATACGATCCGCACCCGCTACCCCGCCAACTGTTCCGCAACGTGGGCGGCGCGCGCTTCGAGGAGGTGGGACGCGCGTGGGGATTCGGCGAGGAAGGCGTGTGCCATGGCATGGCGGCCGGTGACCTCGACGGCGACGGCGATCTCGACCTCGTCGTGAATGAATTGAACG
>JAIXZE010000083.1 GCA_027489875.1 Verrucomicrobiales bacterium | reverse complement strand
GTGACCACTGTCTGCGCCATCGAACGCTACCGCGCCGACAACAACGGAAAGCTTCCCGCAACACTCGCCGCCCTGGTGCCCGTCTACCTCACCACCGTGCCCATCGATCCCATGAGCGGAAAAGCCCTCGCCTACAAACCCGGCGAAGCCGGAGATTTCGAACTCTACAGCTTCGGCCTGGATGGTCAGGACGACGGCGGTGCCGGTGCCATCGGGAGCAAGACCGACCAACTCGACTGGGCCTGGCCCAGCCGCCAGCCCTCCGAAGATTCCCATCGGTTCTGATGCGCCGATCCCCTCGGCGTCGGAATCGGGATCGAACGGAACTGAGACTCAATGCCGGATCCAGCCCTGAAGCCGGCCGAACCGCCCTCCCACCTCACGCGTGGGCGCATCTGGACACTGCCCCCGCATGGAACGGGGTGGCGACGTCCTCGTCGCCGTTCCAAAGCCTTTCGCAGGACGATGAGGACATCGCCGCCCCGAATCCTTTCCAAACGGGGGCAGTGTCAAGATGCGCCCCCGACGCGTGCCCTCCTACCTTGCCGCTTGCATCTGGAATCCCAAACCGACGAACTCTTCTCCGCATGCAGTGCCGACGATTTGCCCAGATCATCACTTCCCTGTTCGCGACAGCGACCGCTTTCGTGACGCTCCAGGCCCAGCTGCCCTCGGGCCTTCTCGCCGACTTCCGCTTCGCCGGCTACGTCCACAACGGCGCTCGACCAACCCCTGGCCTCGAAGCCAAGACCGCCAATTTTGCCCCCGACCGTTTCGGCAACGCCAGCGAAGCCCTCCTCACTACCGGCAGCGGACTGGTTGGCTCGAAGACCACGGACTACTTCAAGAACCGGAGGGCATGGAGCTGGGCCGCGTGGGTACGACCGGACAACCTATCCCCGTCGGCCCCGGGCAATTTTTATTCTGAAGGCAACAACGGCCTCTCAGGCCACATCTCCATCTACCAGGGCTCGATCATGGTCCAGCTATGGAACCAGTTCGCCAACCCGAACTGGGGATCGATCACCACGGATGCCCTCCTTTCCGTGGGCATATGGAGCCACGTTGCAGTCACCTTCGAAACCCTCGACGGTTCGAACGTTGGCACCTGTTCGATCTACCTTGATGGCATCCTCAGGAAGTCCGCCCTGCTTCCCTACCTCCGCGTCTCCGGACCACTGGCTGCCCAGCACCAATTCGGGATCGGCATGAATGTGGGTTACTTCGTCGGCGGCCAGACTGCCTACCCCTACGCCTTCCAGGGCGCCATCGACGAAATGCTGATCTTCGACCGCCCCCTCAGTTCCGCCGAGGTCGCCCGCCTCCGCCAAATCGACGACCGACTCACCGTCAGCCCAGCCATCGAACTCCATTTCCAGACAGTCCCCGGCCAGAACTACCGGCTCCAGTGGTCCACCGACCTCAAGGCTTGGACCGACCACGGCGGCATTGTCACCGGCACCGGCGGAGAGTACTCAGCGCCCGTCTCGATCCGCACCGCAGAAGCACGCTTTTGGCGACTCGACCCAATCCAGTGATTCGAGAGGCAACTCCCCCCACCGAAGTCCACATCGGTCGCGGGTTGGTCGCCTCCCACTTCACCCCAATCGCGTGAAGTCCTTCTCGAACACCTCGTACCCGGCCGCCTTCATCCCCAACTTCACGTACGCCACCCGCGCACGCTCGTTGTGGTGTTCCATGTACAACCGGAGACCGCAAATCCCCGGGTTGGCCCGCGCCTCGGACTCCACCGCCCGATACAGAGCACCGAACACGCCACACCCCCGCTCCTCCGGAGCCACGTAAACGCTCTGGATCCACCAGAACATTCCGTTCCGCCAATCGCTCCATTCAAACGTCACCATCAACTGTCCGATCACCTTGCCGTCCCGTTCCGCCACGAGATACCGCCCCTTCGACGCATCCTCCAGCACCGCCACCACACCCGGCCCGATCCGTTCCGGATCGAGATCCCTCCCTTCGGTCTCGCGGGCCAAGGCACGGTTGTACTCCGCAATGATCCCGGCATCGGACAGCGCCGCGGGCCGGATCTGGAATGAAGACTTCATGAATCGGAATACGTTCAGATCTGCCAGTCCATCGCCGCCAACCGGTTCTTCTTCGGCATCACCCGCGTCTTGATCTCCTCGTTCAACACCACCGAATCCGGGGGCACGCTCTGCAACAGGAACACATTGCCGCCGATCGTTGAACCCGCCCCAATCACCGTCTCGCCGCCAAGGATCACTGCCCCGGAATAGATCGTTACGTTGTCCTCGATCGTCGGGTGTCGCTTCTTTCCCCGCAGCGCCTGTCCACCCGAGGTACTCGTGGCACCCAGCGTGACGCCGTGGAAGATCTTCACGCGGTTCCCGATCACGCAGGTTTCCCCGATCACCGTGCCGGTTCCGTGGTCGATGAAGAAGTGGGTCCCGATCCTCGCGCCTGGATGGATATCGATACCCGTCCGGCTGTGCGCCCACTCGGTCATCATCCGTGGGAGCAACGGCACGCCCGCCTCCTGCAATTCGTGCGCCAGTCGCTGCACCGCAATCGCCTCGATGAAGGGGTAGGCCGTAATGATCTCCTCCCGACTCCGCGCTGCCGGGTCTCCCTCGAACGCCGCATCCACGTCGGTCTGCAATAGTTCCCGGACGGCGGGCAACCGTCGCAGGAACTTCGCCGTCAGCGTGAAGGCTGCCTGGCGCGGATCCGCCACCGCCGGATCCGGGCATTGGAAACAGCTCAGACTCTTGCAGACCTCGTCTTCCAACCGACCGCCGACCGAGTCCATCAACAACGCCGTCTCCGCCTTCAACTCGGAGGAATGGACGACCTTGTCGTCGAAGAACCCAGGAAACAGCAACCTGAGAAGATCCTTGGCAATGTCGACCACCGCACCCCGCGACGGAAGATTGGCCCCATCCACATGGTTGATCCCTCCATGTCGGCGGTAGCTGACCAGCAACGCATCCGTGAGCTCCGTAATCGGAAAATTCACGGCGCCAGCATCCGGAATCCGCCCGACTTTGTCACGGACAGCCCCGCCTTGGCCGCGCCTGGGCGCATCTTGAAACTGCCCCGTGAGGAACGGGGTGGCGACGTCCTCGTCGCCGTTCCAAAGCCATTCCCAAGGCGATGAGGACATCGCCACCCCGAATTCCTTCCAAAAGGAGGCAGTGTCAAGATGCGCCCGCCGCGCCTGGCCTTCGAAATCCGGGGTTGCCACCTTCCTCACACACACTCTAGTTTTTGGCCTTTCGTTGCCGTGTGCACCTCTCCGGCCTCCAACTCGGTCGGCAACGGTTACACCGCTGAATCAATGCGCCTCTGCCTGTTCGACCCGGGGATATCGACCCACGACGGAACCCCTGCTGAAAACCTCGGCAACCTGATCATCCAACAGGCCGTCCTGCGCGAGATTCACAGCCTTTTCGAAGGCTGGCAGATCATCCGCATCTCAACTTTTGCCCCACCCACGCCGGAACTGAGGCGTGAACTCAGGAACGCTGATTTGTGCATCGCCGGGGGAACCAACCTTCTCACCTCGGAGATGAATCGGTACCGGCAATGGGTGATCTCACCCAAACACGCGCTGGGGATGCGCCGGACCCTCCTCCTGGGAGTCGGGTGGTGGACCTACCAGCGTCCCCCAAATCTGTTCACCCGCATCTTTCTCCGACTGCTGTTGTCCGGGAAGGGCCTCCACTCCCTGCGCGACCAGTACTCAGTGAACCAACTCGCTGCCGGCGGTTACACAAATGCCGTCAACACCTGCTGCCCCACCCTCTGGCCGCTGGTCGGCGCTGGCCCCGACCAAACTCCAATCCGAAAAGCCCAGGATGCCCTGCTCCTCCTGACGGATTATGATCAGGATCCGGAAGCCGACCAACGCCTGATCACCTTGCTGAACTCCGAGTACCGCACCGTCTACTTTTGGCCCCAGGGCGCCACCGACCTCCAATACGTCCGTCAACTCAAGGGAAACCTCACCCTGCTGGAGCGATCGTTCGATGCCTTCACCCATTTCACCCGGAATCACCGCGACTTCGATTACATCGGAACCCGACTCCACGGCGGGGTCCATTGCCTCAATCACCGCCGCCGATCCCTCATCATCGAAATCGACAATCGGGCCGCCGAAATCCGACGTGACACTGGCCTGAGAACCGCCGGAAGGAAGGATTTCGATGCGATCCGGCAATGGATCCGTGAACCAGCCCCCTTCCATATCCGGCTGCCCGTCGCAGCCATTGACCAATGGCGAGCCCAGTTCACCAAACTTCGCCAAGTTGCCCGATCATGACCCACGCTCCTGCCAAAGCTCCCCTCCGCCTCGCACTCGTCTCCTCCGGGTTGGGTTACACCGTTCGCGGCATCGAACATTGGATGCTGGACCTGGCCAACCACCTCCCGAAGGACGTGGACGTCGAACTCTGGCCTGGCGGCCCGCTGTCTCATCCAAGCCGTCCTGTCAGCAGATGCTTCTCGTGGAATCGCGATTCCCGCTTGCTGCGTCGGTTGCCTTGGGGGCGGCGCTACCACTTTGAACAACTGAGCCAGATTCCATCGGTCCTTTGGCGCATCCGTCGATTCCGGCCCGACATTATCTACTCCGGCGATCCCGGATTCTCCTACACCCTGCACCGATTGCGCCGCTGGCATCGCTCGCGAATTGTGTTCATGAACGGGATGCGCCTTTCGCCTTCGTGGGCACGCCCTTTCGACGGAGTCCACCTGCTCGCCGACGCCTACCTCGCCGAGGCTCGCACTCTGGTTCCCGAACCTGATTCCAATCGGTTCTTCGCTGTCCCTCACTTCACAAACGTCGTCCACTTCCGTCCTCCTTCCACCGAGGAACGCCTCGCCGCCAGATCACGGCTTGGCCTTCCAGCAAGCGCTTTCGTCGTGCTGACCATCGGTCCAGTGGGCACCGCCAGCAGGAAGCGCCTCGACCACCTCGCCGCCGAGGTGGCTGCTGCCGACCCAAACACATGGCTCATCCACGCAGGCGCAGACGAGGACGGCGCCGCGGAAACCTATCAAGCAGTCAACACGGCCCTCGGGGAACGCGTTCGCTGGCTGGGCAAGGTCGATCGTACAGTCCTGCTCAACGCGATGCATGCGTCGGACGTCTATTCGTTGGGATCGCTTGGAGAACCCTTCTCCATCGCCATCCTGGAAGCCTTGGCGGCCGGACTCCCCGTGGTTCACCACTCAGACCCGGTCATGACATGGCAGTGCGGTCAAGGAGGGGTCCCTGTGTCCATGACAGACGTCGGAGCCGCCGCGGCCGCCTTCAGGCAACTGGCCAGCAACCAAAACCGGAGGCTAGCGCTTTCAACGGATGCCCGCCGGCTCGCGCTGGATCGCTACTCTCCCGAACCGGTCTGCGCCTCGTTGGTCGCCCAACTCCAGCGGATCGCCGCCAACCCACCCAGAACCTGACGGGAATTCCGCCCCTCCAGCTTGACGAAGACCTTGGTACCGGCATCCCACACGTGGTAGCTTCCCTTATGCGGTTTTCAGAACTGGGCCTCCGTGCGGCAATCAATGATGCCGTCGATGCCCTTGGGTACGTAGAGCCGACCCCCATTCAGGAGAAGGCCATTCCATTGATCCTGGATGGCTGCGACATCATCGGTTCAGCACAAACGGGGACCGGCAAGACCGCCGCATTCTCACTCCCCATCTTGAGTCGTCTGGGCCCAAATGGGCCAGGGCCCCGCTGCCTCGTCCTCGAACCAACCCGGGAGCTCGCCCAGCAAACCTACGACAACTTCCTGAAGTTCGCCCGCTACACCCAACTTCGCGTCGGCCTGATCTACGGCGGGGTCGGTTACGGCCCCCAGCGTGAAGCCCTCGCCCGCGGCGTCGATGTCGTGGTCGCCACCCCCGGACGACTCCTGGATCACCTCGGACAGGGCACCCTGCGCCTGGATCGCACCAAATTCGTCGTCCTCGACGAGGCGGACCGCATGCTCGACATGGGCTTTCTACCGGATGTTCGCCGGATCCTCCTCAAGTGTCCAAAGGAGCGGCAGACCCTGCTTTTTTCCGCCACCATCCCACCGGCTCTGGAAACCCTCTGCGCCTGGGCTCTTCATGACCCGGTAAAAGTGGAGATTGGAGCCCGTCGGGCTCCGGCCGAAACAGTCCGACACGTCCTCTATCCGGTGGCGCTAGCCCAAAAGCAGGCCTTGCTCCTCGCTCTCCTCGAGCAAATCCATTGGGAATCCGTCATTCTCTTCTGCCGGACCAAACGCAGCGCGGACGAAGTCGTCAACGTCCTGAAACGCGCACACCACAAAGCAGCTGTCATCCACTCCGATCGCAGCCAAAAGGAACGCCAACAGGCTCTCGAAGGCTTCAAGTCCGGCTATTACGAGGTCCTCGTTGCGACGGATGTCGCTGCCCGAGGTCTCGACATCGCAGACGTCTCTCATGTCATCAATTACGAGGTACCCGAACATCCCGAAGACTACGTCCACCGCATCGGTCGTACCGGCCGGGCTCAGGCATCCGGGGACGCCTTCACACTGATGACCGCCGGCGATGCACCTCACGTAGCGGGCATCGAACGGTTCATCAGCAAGAAGGTCGACCGGGTCAAACTCGAAGGTTTCGATTACCAGTACACCGCCCTGTTCGACGAGCAGCGATTGGGCTCGCTCGCAGACCGTAAGACGCGCGGCGTCCGCCTTGGCAAAGGCTACTTCTACGGACCCGCCCGAAAGCGGTAGCTACGGACTTCTCCGACCCGGGCTCCGGGGATCCACCACCCAGACGTCGACGGGTGGCGACCCACCAGACCGCCCGTCTGGCGAATACGCCACTACCTGGAAAACGAACCCGCCAACAGGAAAACCCGCCAACCGAAACCGGTAGCGGCCATCAGAACCCACCTGCATCCGGGACAACTCGCGACGCTCAAGCGAAGGGGCTTGGGAGTAAAACAACACCACGGTGGTCCCCCTCTCCGCCCTCCCCTCCACTTCGCCCATCCGGTCCATGCGGAGTCTGGCGCCGCTGGCTGGGGCTTCCAAGGTCACCGGGCTCAAGGGGCGCACAGGCGGTGAAGGAGGTTCTGGAACCCGGCTCCGCGGCTGAAAGGCCAGCCAAGCGACAGCGGCCACGAACACGATGGGCAAGACCATGTTCCATCGGTCGTACCAAGGAATCCAAAAGCGGGGCCGCCCGTCCTCCATCATGCATCCCCCTTGCTTTGTTCACTTCGAAGCACCGCCAACTCGGCCGACAATCGATTACGTTCCGCAGTCATCTCCTCAAGGTCCGCGAGCGCACCCTTCAACCGGTCATCGCCGTCATCCGGCGGGACTGCAACTGACGCCAAACGACTTTCGAGCGCCGCATGCGATGCGGACACTGCCTCCAACTCCGCCTCCAAGGCTCGTCTTTGGGAAGTCGCAGCGGAAAACTGCAGGCGCAGCTCGTTGACCGCGGCCTCCTGCGCCTTGGCAACGGCTTCCAATCCGGCACGAAGTCGGGATTGGGCCTCCAAATCACTCCTCAGCGCCTTCACTTCGTCGGCAAGGCGCACTCGCTCCAACTCCGCAGCACGGGAAGCGGCATCCGTCGTTCGGTTGACCGCAGCTGCCGATGTCAATCGGCCCACTTCTCCCTGAAGCCGCGAGTTCTCGGCGGACAATCGGGCGGCCTCCCTTGCCGCCTCTTCCATCCCGCGCTGCATTTCGCCGGAGCGCTGTTCGTTCTCAGCCAACTCCATCTCCCGCCGCTTCAGGTTGGCATCGGCAACCGCCCTGGCTCGGGTGGCCGCCTCAAGCTGGGTCCGTACACCACGAAGGTCCGATTCCAACGCCTGCCGCAGACGCTCTTCCGACTCAAACCGTTGGCGAACCTCAACCAATTCCAAATTCGCCTGCTCGGTGGCCACTCGGGCGGCAGCGCTCGTGTCCATCTGCGCTTGGATTCTGCCCTGAAGTTCCTCAACGGACGATGCAAGCTCCGAAATGGACCGATCCCGGTCACGCACCGCCGCCTCAAGGGCATCCCGAACACTGCTCAGAACAGCTACGTCCGCCTCATGCTGTGCGACCCCGGCCTCCAATTGCTTCCCCCGCTCCTCAGCATGACCACAACGAAGAGCAAGTTCTTCCATCCGCGCCTTGGCAGAAGAGGCTTCCTGAACCGCCAATACCAGCTTCCCCTCAGCCGCATCGGCTCGAAGCACTCCGTGTCGCTCACGCTCCCGAAGTTCGACCAACTCCACTTCCCGGGCTGCCAACGTCGAACTGACCACCATCTTCGCCTTTGCGGTCGCATCCAATTCAGTCAACCGGTTCTTCAGTTCCTGAAGGGATCGGCCATGTTCATGCCGAAGATCCGTCAAATCCCGCTCGCGGTCCGTCAGGCGTCGCCGCAACCCAAACATTTCAGACCTCAGGAAAAAGAGGTCCAACAGCCATTTCACCACCATTCCAAGCAGGAGGGTGACGAGGAGCGCGCCCCACGGATGCTGGCCAATCAACGAGTTCATTCGGCACTTTTTACAGATTCCCCTCGATTCCGGCCACCAGCCGACTGGGGATCCCTCCCCATTATCACCTCGCCCAACCCAACGCAACGTGACACCTCCATCCGTACGGGTTTCGCCTCCGCCCTTGCCCCTCTGCCCCAGCATCGGCAGGGTTCGTCCGCCGTATGAGCAATCTGGATGCAGTCTACTCTAAGTTAACAATCAAGACGGGCGCGAAACTAGCACTCGTGGTTCTCGATGGACTCGGGGACATCGCGACCGCCTCCCAAGGCTTCCTTACACCCCTCGAAGCTGCAAAGACTCCCAACCTCGATGCACTCGTTCGAAGCGGTTGTTCGCAAGGGCGCATGACCCCGGTTGCCCCAGGAATCACTCCAGGCTCCGGACCGGGCCACCTCGCCCTGTTCGGATATGATCCCATCGAGTTCGAAGTGGGCCGTGGCGTGATCGAAACACTCGGCTTGGGAATTGAGCTCAAAGCCGGAGACGTGGCCGCACGCGCCAACTTTTGCACCCTCGACGCCGCCGGACTCGTAACCGACCGTCGGGCAGGCCGCATCGCCACCGAAGTCTGTGAGCGGCTCTGCACGCTTCTTGCCTCGAAGATCAAGAAAATCGGCACGACTCAGGTGATCATCGTGCCAGGCAAGGAACACCGCTTCGTCGTCGTCTTCCGCGGTGCCGGCTTGGAAGGCCCGCTCACTGACACCGACCCAAACCGCGAAGGCCTCCCCATCGCGAACGCGTCACCGGTCGATCCCAAAAGCGCCGGACAAAAGAAGGTCGCCAAGCTGGTTGCCGACTTCTACAAGGCCGCCCTCCCACTGCTGAAGAACGAGAAACCCGCGAATGGGTTCCTCATGCGTGGCATCGCCCACCAACCGGACATCCCCACCTTCGAGCAGCGCTACCAGCTGAAACCAGCAGCCCTGGCGGTCTACCCCATGTACAAGGGCCTCGCTCAACTCGTCGGCATGATCAAGATCGAGGGCCCCACCTCCATCGCCGAACAGTTCGAGAGGTATGTCCGGGAATACGAGAATTACGACTTCTTCTTTATCCACTTCAAGTACACCGACAAGGCTGGCGAGGACGGGAACTTCGATGCGAAGGTCAAGGCCATCGAGGAGTTCGACGCAGCACTTCCCATTCTCCTCGCGAGAAAGCCGGATGTGCTCGCAATCACTGGAGATCACTCCACCCCCTGTGCCGCAAAGGGACATTCCTGGCACCCTCAACCCGTCCTACTCCATTCAGCACTGAGCGGATCCGACAAACTGGATCGCTTCACGGAAACAGGGGCCAATCAGGGATCGCTTGGCGTTTTTGAGGCAAAGTATCTGATCCGCCTCATGCAGGCCAACGCCCGGATGTTCGACAAGTTCGGCGCCTGACCCCCCCTAGCACATGGGTGCCTTTGCGGCCGAACTGGAGCTCCTGATTCGTGCCCGTTACCCCGTCATTGCGGTCGTGACGGGCGAGGAAGTACGAGCGCTTCAGCTCGTCGCAAAGACCGCCGAACGACGGCAGAAGCGCCTCTACGAATGGAGCTGCTCAACCGGAATCGTCCCCGGCGGCACTTCCATTCAGGCGCGAAAGCCCCTGAACCCAGCAACGCGGGATCCCCTCGTTGCCTTGGATGCGGTTTTGGAACTCGTCGAACCCGCACTGTTCGTCTTCAAGGACCTGCATCCATTCCTTTCACGTTCAAACCCAAGCGTCGTCAGACGCCTTCGAGAAATCTCCATCCATCTCAAGAGCGGCCCCAAATCCATCATCCTCATCAGTCCGGAATTGGACCTCCCAACCGAGCTTCAAAAAGATGTCGCCGTCCTCCACTTGCCCCTCCCAGACACCGAGGAACTGGCCGAACTTCTCGACGGGATCATTGAGTCTGTAGGAAGTCGTACAGACATCTGCATAGATTTGGATTCCACTGGACGAGCGCGATTGTTGCAGGCCGCACTCGGGCTCTCACTCAACGAGGCCGAAAACGTATTCGCCAAAATCATCGTCCAGGACGGCCGTCTGGACGCTTCGGATGTCAACGCGGTGTTCGCCGAGAAAAGCCAACTCGTTCGGCGCTCGGGGCTGTTGGAGTATTATCAACATCCTGAACACTTCAGTCAGGTCGGCGGACTCGATCTACTCAAGGACTGGCTCGCCAAGCGTTCGACTGCATTCACCCCGGAGGCGCACGCCTTTGGTCTTCCCGTGCCCCGTGGAATCCTGCTGCTGGGGGTCCAGGGCTGCGGAAAGAGCCTCTGCGCAAAAGCGGTTTCTACGATGTGGCAATTGCCACTTCTCCGCCTCGACATGGGCCGCATGTTCGCAGCACTGGTTGGTTCTTCAGAGGAGAACATTCGCCGTGCGATCAACGTAGCTGAGTCCATAGCACCCGCAGTACTTTGGATCGACGAAATCGATAAGGCTTTCTCGGGTTCACAGGCGGGTGGTTCCACGGACGGCGGGACAGGCGCACGGGTCTTGGGAACCTTCCTGACCTGGCTTGCCGAAAAGAGATCACCCGTCTTTGTCGTCGCGACAGCCAACGATATCTCCCACCTGCCTCCAGAACTTCTGCGGAAGGGACGCCTGGACGAGATTTTCTTCGTTGATCTCCCTTCCTTTGTGGAACGGACTGAAATCCTCCGTGTTCACCTGGCAAGGCGCTCTCGGAACCCCGAACTATTCGACATCCATGCCTTGGCCGGCGAATCAGAGGGATTCTCAGGCGCTGAATTGGAGGAGGCAATAAACAGCGCTCTTTTCGACGCCTTCCACGGGAACAGCGAGCTATCCAATGACCACATCTTGAACGCTCTTCGCGAAACAGTTCCCCTGGCTAGAACCATGGACGAACAGATCCGACGACTTCGACACTGGGCTGACGGACGGGCCCGCCGGGCAA
This sequence comes from Verrucomicrobiales bacterium, assembly GCA_027489875.1. GTDB lineage: Bacteria > Verrucomicrobiota > Verrucomicrobiia > Limisphaerales > UBA9464 > UBA6176. The sequence goes on along the minus strand of JAIXZE010000083.1, from coordinate 59,910 downwards.
GCATTCCCCACTGCCCACCCCTGCCATTCTCTGATCTTCCGTCACCAGATCCTTCCGCTTGATCCCCAAAATGGATCTGCCGGCTTGCTTCCCATCGCGGGGACCTTGGCCTTACATCAAACCACATACTCATGATCCGATCGTTTGCCTTCACCACACAGGGACGCTTGCACAGCCAGGATGTGGAGGTATTCCTGATGCCATCCTTGTTGGCGGACACAAACTTGTTCTTATGGGTCGATCTTGAAGACGCGACACCGGAAGAATCGCGCCAGATCCTCGCTGAAGTGTTTCACTTCCACCCCTTGTCAGTTGATGACTGCATCCATGTCAGTCCATCCCCAAAAGTCGAGGTATACGAACCCAAGGAGGATGACCGATTCGCGCACTACCTTTTCATGGTGATCCACGCCGTGGACTACAGCCGGAAAGACGGACGCTTTGCCACCAGTGAGTTGAACTTCTTTCTCGGCAAGAACTTCCTCGTCACGTTTCACGGAGTGCCCCTCAGAAGCGTTCAACTCGTGGAAGAACGCTGCTTGAAAAGCACAATCCATCTGGCGCGGGCACCAGACCGGGTAGCCCATGCGCTTCTGGATTCCCTCGTCGAAAACTACAAACCGGCTCTGGAGGAATTGAGTCTCGAAATTGCCGAACTCGAGACCGAGGTGTTACAGAATGCCGGCCCCCAGATCCTCGAAAAGATAATTGCTGTGAAAAAGGAAGTGGTCCACCTCAAGCAAATCATCGGTCCTCAACGCGATGTTCTGGCCCGCTTCGCGCGAGGCGAATTCAAACTGATCCGCGGCCATCTGGTTCCATATTACCGCGATGTCTATGACGGACTTTATCATATCGGCGAAATAGCCCAGAGTTACTCCGATTCCTTGTCCGGAATCCTGCAGATCTACCTGAACGTTTCCTCCAACAAAACGGGAGAAGTCGTAAAGGTATTGACCATGATAACCATCATCACCACTCCGCTGATGATCGTTGGTACTTGGTACGGCATGAATTTCCAGAACATGCCTGAGATCGATTGGAAATGGGGATATTTGTATGCCCTCATTTTGACAGTCGTCAGCACCGCGGGGACCCTCATTTACTTCAAACGGAAAAAATGGCTCTGAAACGCAAACCAACTCCAAGATCAAGTTTCCTCGACAAGGTCTTGGGGCGTTTGGATCGATTGGACAGCGAGGGTCTGCAGTCCGTCGTTCAAAGGCTGGCCCGTGAGCGAGCCTTTCTTGAGACCCTTTTCAATTCGATTGAGGATGGGGTTGTCGTCGTCGATTCACACGGGCGAATCGTCTACTTCAACGCAGTGGCGACGCGCTTGATTGGACTGCCGGAAGAAGGCTGTGAGGGTGAGCCTATCATCCGCTATATCCCGGATCTCGACTGGCCGAAAGTCGCCGTTCTGGATGGTACGGGAGGGTCTGGAATCTACCGCGAAGAATTTGAGGTAAGCTATCCAAGACCACGCTACCTCCGCCTTTACGCCGCACCCATGGATGGAGGAGAGAAAGCGAGCACGGGCGTCGCACTCATTCTTCACGACGCAACAGAGGCACGCCAAAAGACAAACAAGGCCGTGGAAGTTGAGAGGTTGCATGCGCTGACGCTTCTGGCTGCGAGTGTAGCCCATGAAATTGGGAACCCCCTCAATGCGTTGCACATCCATCTTCAATTGGTGGAACGCGGCTTAAAGAGGTTGCGCATGCTTACGGGTGTTGGCGCTCGCGAGGTCGAGCCTCGTGGTTCCACCCAACTCCACCTTCCCGAGGGAGTGAGTGCCGTGGATTTGGAAGAGGCCTTCGAAAGAACCACTCGTTATCTGGCAGTAGCCAAAGGCGAGATTGGACGCCTTGATTATATCATCACAGACTTCCTCCAAGCCTTGAGGCCAACACCCCCGAAGTTCGAGGCAGGTGACCTGAATAATGTGGTCAAAACCACAATCGAACTGCTTCGTCCTGAGTTGGACAATCGCCGGGTCGTGGTGCGTGAAGAACTGATGCGGGGTTTACCGGAGGCACGCTTTGATCCAGTCCAGATCAAGCAGGTGCTCGTCAACCTCATGAAGAATGCGATGCACGCGTTAAACCCTGAAGGCATTCTCACCTTGGCTACGGGAATGGGACCCGATGCTGTTTGGATCTCCGTGGCGGATAATGGGGCCGGGATACCTCCTGAAACTCTGAGCCGAATTTTTGAACCGTTTTACACAACCAAACGGAAGGGATCGGGATTGGGTCTGATGATCGTGCAGCGAATCCTTCGCGATCATGGGGGGCGAATGGAGTTGACCAGTCATGTCGGAAGGGGAACCACTTTTCGCTTCTGGATTCCACGAGTGGATCCGCGTCCCAGATTGTTGGAAGGCTGATCTTCCTCTCCCAACCTTTGGATTTGGGAGAACTCCAGTTGGCTATCTCCTCTTGGTTCTGAATAGTCTGCGCTCGTGTCACCCAGCTTGCTTATCGTGGACGACGAAAAGCCGACGAGGGAAGGCCTTCGGGCAGCCTTGGAGGATAAATACGATGTTTACGTGGCCGAGTCCGCTGAATCAGCCCTGAAACTGCTCGAGAAGGAGTCTTTTGATGTACTACTCACCGACCTCCGGATGCCTGGTTCGGATGGCTTTCAGCTGATCACGCGCGCCAAGAGCCTGGCCAAGCCTCCGGTATGCATCTTGATGACTGCATATGGATCGGAGGATGTCGCTGTGGAGGCCATGAAGCGTGGGGCTGACGACTACGTCGCCAAGGGCCGGATGCAGATTGAAGAATTGGAACTACGAATCCAACGGGCAATGAAGAGGCAAAGCCTCGAGGCCGAGAACCATCAACTGCACGAACGACTGGATAAGAAGTATGGTGTAACAGGTATTGTCGGGGATTCCCCAGCGATGAGCGAGGTGCTTGAACTCGTCCGCCAAGTTTCCCCCACCAGGACCACGGTCCTGATTACGGGTGAGAGCGGAACTGGCAAGGAAGTCGTGGCCAAAACCGTCCATCAACTCAGCCCTCGCTGTCGAGGCCCATGGGTGGCAGTCCACTGCGCGGGACTTCCTGCCACCCTGCTGGAGAGCGAACTCTTCGGGCACGAAAAGGGCGCATTCACAGGCGCGCACGAACGTCGTTCAGGCCGGGTTGAGATGGCTCAGGGGGGGACACTTTTCCTTGATGAGATCGGAGAGATTGACGCGGTAACGCAGGTAAAGCTCCTGAGGTTCCTTGGAGAAAGAACTTTTGAACGAATCGGTTCCAGCCGGACTCTCATTGCCGATGTGCGTTTGGTGGCGGCCACCAACAAGGACCTTACTGCAATGGTAAAGGCAGGAACATTCCGGGAGGATCTCTATTTTCGTCTGGCTGTTGTCCCGATACACATACCCCCTCTGCGTGAGCGAGTGTCCGACATACCACTGTTGGCAAACAATTTCCTGCGCGAATTTGCCGAAGAGAATTCAAAGAGGATACTTGGGATTGCCACACCCGCGATGGAGCATCTTCTCCGTTACCATTGGCCAGGAAATGTTCGCGAACTGCGCACCGCCATTGAGCACGCTGTGGTTCTTTGCCGAAACGACATGATTGGTATTCGTGACTTGCCGGCATCTCTGAAGGTGATTGCATCTGATGCTTCGGAACGCGAGACACGGGAAGTGATCTCCACTGGAAAGCTCACCCTGAAGGAAGCAGAACGCCAGTTGCTTATGCACGCTCTCCAGGAAAGCAACGGCAACCGTACCGAAGCCGCCCGAAGGCTTGGCATCAGTCGTCGGACACTTCACCGCAAGTTACACGAATTTCAATTGCAAGGAAACTGATGAACCGACCCCCTACAGGTATCCAGGATTGGATTCACGCGTTGGATGGCAATGCATTCAAGAATTCCGTCCGTTGGATCTTGGCAAGCCTCTGCCTCACAGGTGTAACCATCCTCTACCTCTTCACGGAAGCACGCAACTTCTCGAACCCAGAGGCAATGGACATGGCTCAATTAGGCAGAAACATCGCCATGGGACGAGGATACACCACCCACTTCATCCGGCCGTTGAGTTTCCGTCTTTATCGAGAACGTTCTGCGGAAAAAGGACAAAGTGTCGCAGGTCTCCTCCAACGCCCACAGCCTGATCTGCACAATCCCCCGTTCTATCCTGTGATGCTTGCAGGACTATTCAAGTTGGCCCCCGAATCCTTTCGCACTGGTCTGCCAAACGAGATTCAACTTCATCGCCCAAAATCCGAATTACTCATAACTGGATTCAATCTCTTTTGGTTCGGTCTAGGTGTATGGATGATTCACCGATTGGGAAGTCGTTTATTTGAGCCCAGTGTTGGATGGCTTGCGGCTGCACTTTACGCCGGCACCGAGGTTTTTTGGAGATTCTCAAGCAATGGTCTTCCGACACCATTTCTCCTTGTCCTTGTCCTTGCGCTCGCGGAACTGCTCACTCGTCTCGATGTGACTGGCCAACAGGTGGCCCCTGGAGTCGTTCCGCCTATTGCACGACCGTTGGGACTCGCAGCGCTTGTGGGAGTTGTTCTTGGCGTCGGCTTTTTGACTCGATACGCATTCGGCTGGTTGGTTGTTCCAAGCGTACTATGGATTCTGGTCTGCCATGTCAGGCGAATCAGCGTTGCGGCAACCTGCTGCTTCACGCTTTTGGCTGTTATTACGCCTTGGTTGGTAAGGAACTACGATCTCAGCGGCCACTTACTTGGAAGCGCGTATACGGCCTTAACATCAGAGACATTGACCTTTCCGGAGTCTTGGCTTGAGCGCCATCTGCAACCCCCCAAGAACTTTCCCGACCTTACTGAAATGCGTGTCAAGTTGGCCGTCACCGGCTCAGACCTCCTAAGAAATGGCGTCCCCGTTCTTGGAGGTAATTGGATTTCGTTCTTTTTCTTCGCAGGGGTCGTTTTACCGTTTAGAAAAGCCGAATTACGCCGTCTTCGTTGGTTTGCAATTGGTAGTTTGGTGCTTCTTTTCTTTGTTGAAGCCCTTGGACGCACCCATTGGGGCACCTTGGTCCCCGTCATCAATGGTGAGAACCAACTCATCCTGATAGCCCCACTGATTTTCATCTTTGGAACGAGCCTCTTTTTCACCCTGCTGGAATCCACCGAGTTTGGCCACCCGATCTTTCGCAGCATGTTCGTCGGCGGCGCATGGATAATCCTGAGCATACCGCTTCTATCGGCTGTTCTGCCGCCTAGAACTTATCCTCTCGCGGAGCCAAATTACCGGCCCGACATCGTAAGGGAAATATCCAGCTACATCGATCCAACTGAACTGATGATGAGCGATGTCCCTTGGAGTATAGCTTGGTATGGAGATCGAGATTGCATTTGGCTTCCACTACTCGTGAAAGACTCGAAGGGGGGAGAAGACTTCTTTGCAATCAACGACTTTGAGCGTCGCGTTGCAGCCTTGTATCTCTCCCCCTTCACTACGGAAGCATCATTGCGCCAAGTTGGGACTGCCGGCTTTGTCTGGGGAAGGTTCTACTTCGATGCTTTGCTACGCGGAAATCTGCCAACCGGATTCCCCCTGATCTACGCGTACCAAAATTCAGCTCGAGAGGGTCATATGTTCCTCGCAGACAGAAAGAGATGGTAAGGCGAACATCACTCAGTCGGGTTGGCACCACGGATGAGGTGTGCTAATCGTTTCGCGTTCTTGGTGAGATCGAAGTCTCTAAGAAAGCGACTTCGTCCATTCGCAGACATCCGAGCCCGAAGCTGAGGTTGAGCAATCAACTCTCGAATAGACCTCTCCAGTCCAGTCGCATCGGCTGAGGGCAGAACCTCCCCCGCTGAGCCATCTCCAAGCAGTTCTTCCGCAGCACCTGTGCTTGTTGAGATTATTGGCACTCCGAAGGCCATTGCCTCCACCAAGACAATACCAAACGTCTCCATTTGGGACGGGAAAACAAAGAGGTCAGCATTGTTCCACAACTCTCGCCACTCCTCCGAACCAGCTTTGACCCCTTTGTAGACGTGCAACCCGTCCTCTGGAGCCACCAGATCGTGCGTCACGATATGGAGGTTGGCTTGGGGCCGAAAGAACCTCCTCCAGACATCAACCAATAGGTAGCCCCCCTTGCGCTTGAAATCTCCCCCAATGAAGAGAATATTTGATTTGCCACTTGCCTTGGTTGACAAGGGTGTTGGATGCGGATCTCTCAGGCTAGGTGGGAGGATATGGATCCTGGAGTCAGAAACCTTGTACTCCAGCTGAAGCGATTCGGAAGCTAATTTCGACCACGGCAATAGCCCCTTCGCTTGGCTGAAGAGAAACCTCTCACGCTTTCGCAACCACCGGAGGGTGATGGGGTGAAACCACCCAGCACAGTCAGTCGGCTTGAACCAGCGCGAGCGAGCCAATTGCTCAAAGGTTGCATCCAATGCGACCCAGCATGGGATTCCTGACATCAGCGCCGGAATCTCAAGCCCCACACTTTGAGTATTGACAACAATTGCGTCGACCCGATCTGTCCGACTCAATTCTCTGAGCTGACAAGCTGCGTTCTTACTCGCGGCACGCCGCCACCTGGTAAGTTGCCAATCCAATCCGAGGCGCGAGAGGCCCCTGATGCCCCGCTCGGCTCCACGAAGTTCTGGTGGAAGCGGGGTCGCATCCAGTTGGATTGCCCTGCACCCCCACTCGGGATGTGCGTTTAGAGTTTCAACGAATCGGGGGACATAGGAACTGTGCCCCAATGTATTCTCGTTGACGAATGCAACATTCATCAAGCGATTCGCTCCCGTAAAGCTGGCAGTAGAAATGGAAAAGGGCGCAGTTGTAAAACTGCGCCCTTCGTTGAGAAGGCAAGTGACTACTGACGCTTGCGCCAGAGACCAAAGCCCACCAATCCAAGCCCTGCAATCATTGCATAGGTTTCAGGCTCAGGAACAGGGGTGAACTCGAAATTTGCAATCTTGAATCGACGAAGGTCGATGGCCGGCGAGGCCAAACTGCCACCCACTGCATCACCCAAAACGGGTGTAGCCACAACATTTTGACCAGAGGTGAACGTGGGAAGACCGTCTCCGTTGAACGCAGTACCAATGAAGTCTCCGCCAGCCAAAGTCACAGAGGTAGCCAAGAGACCATAACTGCCGGGGGCAAGGAACACGGAAGATCCAAGGCTTTGCCAAGCGTAGTTGCCACTGACAGGGGAGGACGAGGTGATGGTTGCGCTTGCGATCGGAGAAGGGGAAAACGAGCCACTGTAGAGAGGCCCAGAATAGCTGTAGATCCCGATCTGAGCAGATGTTCCGGCATTAAGGGATGCGCCGCTGCTGCTGACGAATGCGAGAGAACTCACCCAAATACCAGGACCGGTAACGTCGAACCGATGACCTACCGACTGTCCGGCGGGAATTGCACCGCTGCCACCGGTAAACGGTGTCGTGACAGTGTTGAAAGTCACGGCCTGGGCCGAGGCAGTGATTGCCGCGAGGGCAACAGTAACCAAAAGGGTCTTTGACTTATTCATGATGGAAGCATTTGCGCTGACTCAGTCTTGCGTCTTCTTTTAGGAAAAACGCAGTGATTGGTCAATGCCTTTTTGAATGTATCGCGTGGAAAGGAACGGTCACCACGACCTTTCAGACCATTGACAATCCAAAGGGTCAGAATTTGTACGCAATACCGGCCATGATCCGAAGATCGTTCTCTTTCCGACCAGGAGCCGGCTCCGACCGGTAGGTGTCTTGAAGCGTGAGGCGCACCGCCAGTTTTTCGGTAAGGTCAGCTTCAAGTGTCGCAGAGAAGTTAAAGACGTAGTTCTCGAACTCATCAACCTTTGGGGTGATGTCTGCTTCCTGAACAAGCCTTACCTTGTCGTTGAATTTGTGCGTAAACTTCTCGCCCGCACGCAGCGTGAAGTATTTGGACGACGGCCCATTCTCGAACTGTTCAAAGACAAGCCCGGGACCAAGCTCGCCCGAAAGCGTAGTCTTCTCGTTCTTAATGAAGTAATAGCCGACGCCAGGGCTAAGACCAATCCGGTACTTGATGTCGGCAACGCGGTCCTGCCGTGCGTCTCCGCGACCGAGAAAATACCACCGCTCAGTTACAAGCCTGTTGTATTGCAAAAATGCACCGTAGTTCTGTGCAGTGGTAACTCGATCCCCGGAGTTCAGATCCCGATTGTTGCCGTAGACAGCATCTGCTCCAGCACTGAGCTCGTTCTTGTCCCACTTTTTCAGCGTAAGGATGTTGGCACCCGCCAACAGCGTGTCAGAATTGCCCCGGTTGATCGAAACATTGACCCCTGCTGTGGTTTTCCAGCCTGTTTCCTGCTGCGCGAAGACGGAAGTCGCCCCCAAGAGTACGGCGCTTGCAAATGCAAAATGCTTCATGAAATCCAAATAATTGAATCCGACCATTACCCAACAAGGCTCGCCCGACGCAATCTGAATTTTCATTTCACCGTCGCATACAATGGGTACTTGTCAGGCTGGCAGGATTTTGGCAACTGTTTCGGATGGCGGATGTCAGCAAGACAGTGTGGTGTTCAATTTGGCTACCCAAGGGGTGCCGCTGAACGCGTCTTAACGTGTCGCTGAAACCCCGTTCCGCCCAGCGGATCGGGGTTTTGCTTTGTCATTACCTTGCTTGAGATCATTCCCGGACCACGCGAAATCATCATGAAGTCCAAGGTCGAAATCTACGATACGACACTCCGAGACGGTTCACAGGGGGAGGGCGTTAGCTTCTCCGTTTCGGACAAGTTGCGGATTGCGGATCGACTAGATCGTTTTGGGGTTCATTACATCGAGGGTGGGTGGCCTGGTTCGAATCCCAAGGACATCGAATTCTTCGCGAAAGCACAACGACGGAAGTTCAAGAATGCGCAACTTGCTGCCTTCGGCTCGACGCGTCGCAAAGGAATAGCCGTCGAGAACGATGAACAAGTCCGGCTGCTGCTGGACGCCAAGACACCTGTGGTTACGATCTTTGGAAAAACCTCGCTTCTTCACGTGCGAGAAGTGCTCAGGTGCACCCCTGATGAGAATTTGGCAATGATCGGTGATACAGTACGGTACTTGCGGGATCACGGAAAAGTGGTGATCTACGATGCCGAGCATTGCTTTGATGGCTACAAGTTGGATGCCGATTATGCTCTGGCAACTTGGCAGGCTGCAGAGCGAGCTGGGGCATCTTGGATCGTACTTTGCGACACAAATGGAGGATGTGTGCCAAGTGAGGTTTCGTTGGCTACAGAATATGCCGTCACGAAACTGAGATGCCGAGTTGGCATTCACACACATGACGATATCGGCCTAGGCGTAGCGAACGCGTTGGCATCCGTCAGTGCGGGTGCCCGCCAAGTCCAAGGAACGATCAACGGATACGGGGAGCGCACTGGGAACTGCAATCTGGTAACCGCCATCCCTTGCCTGCAGATAAAAATGGGGTTTGACCTGATGTCGCCATCGGCGTTGCGCCAACTGAAGGATGTGTCGCAATACGTGGACGAGATCGCCAACCTGAGGCATAGCCCGCGTCAGCCTTGGGTTGGTTCCTCGGCCTTTGCGCACAAGGGAGGCACACACGTGAATGCGGTTCAAAAACTGGCCTCCAGCTACGAGCACGTGAATCCCGAAGTCGTTGGAAATTCTCGCAATATCCTTGTGAGCGACCTTTCCGGACGTAGCAACATCCTGATGAAGGCTGAATCGTTGGGATTCTCCTTGGATGAGTCGAAGCCGGAAGTTCGAGCCATTTTGCAACAGGTCAAGGAACTTGAACATGGCGGCTTCGAATTTGAAGCTGCTGAAGCTTCGTTGGCCCTGCTGATACGAGGAAGTCTTGCCGGCAAATCCGAAGGCCATTTTCGAGTAGAGGGTTACCACGTTTCAACCCGCGGCGATGCACAAGGTTCGACCTGTGAAGCAACCGTCAAGGTGCGGGTTGGAGATTTTGTCCACCATACAGTAGCTGAAGGGGATGGCCCGGTGAACGCAATGGACGGAGCCCTCCGATCAGCATTGATGAAGAGCTTCCCCGCTTTGTCCAAAGTTGGGTTGAGCGATTACAAGGTACGTATCCTCGACGCTGTAGCTGGAACCGCTGCAAAAACCCGAGTACTGATCACATCGACCGACGGCACACATGAGTGGGGTACCGTCGGCGTGAGTGGGAACATCATCGAAGCATCCCTTCAGGCGCTTGTCGACAGCATGGAGTATGCGCTGTCTTTTCCACCACGGATGAAATCCATTGCGAAGCGGACCAAAAAAGGAGGTCCCGCTTGAGTGCTGAACTTGGACCCCGGTGCTGTTTGGCTTAGAAAAGAATTGATCGATCGAAGGACTCCATACTTCCATGTCCTTCGACCGATCCCGCTGTTTTGGAATCCGCCAACGCACCACGTCCCTTCGGCAAGCGTACCCCACGCGCTAAAATTGTGGATTTTCTGCGTGGGCAGGGCAGGACGTTCCCCCCGCTCAGGGTTCTGCGGGTGCCGGGATAGACGCAGACAGCTTTTCATGCTCGTTGGCCTGTCCATCCTTTCAAGGCATTCATCTCCCCGGGGCCGCCCGTACCGCCTTCGGGTGCTTGGCAATCGGCAGGATGTGCTGAAGGGTTTCACCCCGTTCGCTCGGCAGTTCTCGGTCGCCGTCATGAACGTATTCCCGATGTGCTGCTTCCGGCACTGGCTCTCCACCTCGTAAACCTTGCCCAGCGTCTCCACCACCATGCGGCATTCCTCCAGAATGCTGCTCCAGATGTCCAAAATCTGCCGTTGCGCATTCACGTTGCAGTGACAAGTCCTACCGTCGGTTCGTACTTGTCTCCCCTGGCATCCTCGGGTGCAGGTACCGTCAACAGTGTGTTTCAGGCGTCGCACCGCAAACGCGCCTTTTCATGTATGCTTGCTGCCACAGGTGATTGCGCCGTCAGATTCACGGCTCTCTCAGGTTCCTTCTGCAGGCGCAACTTTCCCCGACCGCAATCCGGATATGGATCTCCAGCCTTCAGGTTGGAATCCGCCCACGGATCCAACGCGTCCCGGTTTATCGACTATGCGATGCCCGTCCGTGGCCCCGGCGTTTCTTCCCAAGCTGAGCCCTCGATTCCCTTGCGGTAGTCCGCCGGTTGAAGCGAGCCAGATCCGCATCTGAGAGGGATCTGGATCATCCAGCCTGCCTCTAGAAGAAATCGGCCACCGCCAAGGATACCTCAGGATAATTGTCGTCGTGGAGGCACAACAACCGGCCGGAGGGGTCCCGGACTTCAGCGCAACCGAGCGAGTTCGGCGCGAGCCGGCAAGGGGGCGACGTCCTCCAGCCGCAGGGCGCGACCGATACTGGCTTCAGAGTAGCAACTCAGGCCTGTGGAGTCGGCGACGGTAAGAAGGAAGAGGTGGAGACCGCTCGGGCAGCATTCTTGCTGGCAAGACGTCAGGCGAGGTTCGAGCTAAAGGGGTGTCGCGAGCATTTGTGGGAAACGGGATCAAGAGATCTTTGCAAAAGAGGTACTTGCGTGAAGCACGGTGTGTGAAACAGTGGCATTTAGGACCCAACCAACGCTTGAAGACACGTCAGCGGGGTAAAGAGCCGAACCGTGGATGAACAGTAAGAAGAGGGTGCCAACGCTGGGTTTTCGACGCCAGATTCGGGGGAATCCAAGCTCCACACTGTTACGGAGAGCATCGTACTCGACCGGCAAGCCAAACCCTGCAGTTACTTTGCCCAAAACAGCGAGCAAAGGATTACAAGGCGGCGGTGCACATTACTGATCAGCACGGTCACCCTCGCAGCTGGGATACCTTTCCGGCTCTCGGTTCCAGAACGAAACCGTGGCCAAAGGACTTCACGAGTCGGCTTCAGATTATTGTAACCACATTCCACTCTGTCAGTTCACTAGCAACGATTTCGGTACATGGTTTGCTTTGTGGTTCCCAGGGTTATGCGTATGGGTAAAGGACGAGAAATGCTTATCGATGCAGCTTCGGGGCAGCGTCGTCCAACGATTCCTCAAGCACCTGAGTTTGACTCAGCTGCTTGCGAGTGGTCTGTCGTGCATGTCGAACAGCATCGCATCGGTGCTTTGGAAATCGCGCCTTCGAGTCCCGTAAACCATGTCTTTGCTATTCATCTTGAGGGGATAACCGAATTGGAGGTTGCTGATGATGGTCCCTTCCGCGTGCACCGCATTCTGCCAGGTCAGGTAAGCTTCTTCCCAGCAGGCTCGGTCTTTGCATCTCGAACAATCGATGCAGGAAGGTTTTACACGGTTTCGCTAACCCCCCAATTTGTCCTCAACCACGCACTGTCGCCAGATACGGGCACTCATCCGGCATTCCTTCCGCAGCGGGGGATCTCCGATTCGTTCATCAAAGCCCTGTGCGATCGAATCCGCGACGAGGTCAATGCGGACCACCCCAAGGGTCGGATCTACGTTGAAATGCTTGGCCAAGCCCTAGCGGCACATCTCGCCCGCCACTACACCTCCTCTGCCCCAGCGCCAGCGCTTACTCACGGCGCCCTCACCGCTCACCAGTTGCGGAGGGCACTTGAGTTCATCCGTGAACACCTCGGGGAAGACCTGCCGCTGGCCAGTATCTCAAAGGCCTCAGGACTAAGCCCGTTCCACTTCGCACGGAGATTCAGGCAGTCTACGGGCCTTGCACCGCACCAGTTTCTGATACACCAACGCGTCGAGAGAGCTCGCCACCTCCTCATCCACTCACCAGCAACATTAGCCGAGATTGCCCATCAATGTGGTTTCTGCGACCAGAGTCACCTAACAAATCACTTCCGACGGATCGTGGGCGTTACTCCCCGTAGGTACCGAGATCGCGTAGAGGCGTAAACAAACAGTTCAACTTCGACAAAGGTGTTTCGCCTCCGCAATCTGCGTTGCCAATGCACGGCCCGGTCCTCACTCAATTTTTGGAGGCAGTGATAAAGCATCTGCAAAACCTTGATTATGAAGGTGCAGAGGTATTGCGGGTTTCAAGCTCGACTGTCGCCACCTTGGCTCGGCCGCGGTTCACTTCAGGCTCGGCTAGCAAGGAGAAGTCCGGTGCCAAGATGTCGTTGGATGCAGAGCCCCAAGCAGTCCGATGCCCAGATCCAGCCATACCATCCTCGAGACCAACTCTCTTGAGTTCTTACGGACTTCATGCGGGCTCCAAGCAATCTGCTTTCCAAAAACTGGAAGAACTTGCTTCGAAGTGTACGAAATGCCAGAATTTAGCTTCATCAAGAAAGAATGTTGTTTTTGGCACGGGAAGCCTCGATTCAGAAATCCTTTTCATTGGAGAAGCTCCTGGCGCTGAGGAGGATGCAACTGGACGGCCGTTCGTCGGGAAAGCGGGAGAACTGCTCACCAGGATTATCCAGGCAATGGGTTTATCCCGCGAAACCGTCTTTATCGCAAATGTCCTAAAGTGTCGTCCTGACACCCCAGGAAAATCATCTGGAAATCGCAAGCCTTCTCCCATTGAGATGGCCACCTGCCTCCCCTACCTTCAGGAACAAATCGCCATCATACGACCAAAAGTCATGGTGGCTTTGGGATCGACGGCAATCGAAGGACTCCTGCGCACCCCCGTACAAGTAACGCGAATGCGGGGCCAATGGTTTGATTTTCACAGCATTCCAGTGATGCCCACCTACCATCCCGCATATCTGCTCCGGAATGAATCCATGGCGGAAAAACGGAAGGTTTGGGAAGACATGCTCGCGGTCATGGAGAAGCTGGAACTGCCCATCTCGCAAAAGCAGCGGAACTTTTTCCTTAAACCCTCATGATAGAGCGGGTTAACGAAATCGAAAAGAATCCCAGAGTTCTCATCCTCCCAGCATCAATTGGCCTTGAAGGGCGGACGATGGGCGGAGGAGAACGATACGCGACTGAGTACACCCGTGCCCTTGCGAAACTGACACACGCAGAGCAGGCCCTGTTCTGCCTTCGTCCTTCAATCCTCCCCAAGGACGCACCACCGACAAGGGTATTGACTTGGACAGATTCCGAGCGGCCCATACTGCCCCCATTCACCCGAAGCACTTGGAAGGCACTCTCCGAGTACGATGTCCTCCATTTGATGTGCTTCCCAAACAGCGTAGCCGACGGCTTCCTCGCATCAGGCATTTCTCGATCCCAATTGGTGATCCTGACAGACATAGGCGGCGGGGGACGCTGTTGCTCAACTTATCTGAGCAAAGTCCATCCACGATTGAATCCGTATCGGAATGCCAGCGGATTCGCCCATCTCTCCGACTATGCGGGCTCCCTTTTTCCTGACTGGAAGCTCCCATCAACCGTACTGCACGGCGGAGCAAGGCAGCTCTTTCCTCCGGGAACGGGACGTTTTGACGGCTATGCTCTGTTCGTGGGGCGTCTTTTGCCCCACAAAGGTGTGCATGAGCTCGTCCGGGCGATGCCAGAAAGCTTTGAGCTACGAATCGTAGGCAGGCCCTACGACAACCAGTACTTCGAACTGCTCAAACAATCATCTCAAGGCAAACGCGTTCGTTTCCTGACGGATGCCGACGACGAGGAACTGGCTCGTCAGTACCAAGGCGCAACCGTTGTCCTCCAACCATCCATTCCAAATCCATCAGGAGGACAAGACAGGTCGGAACTCCTTGGTCTGGTGGCAATAGAGGCACAATCTGCTGGAAAGCCTGTCATCGTAACGGACACCACCAGTTTACCTGAGCTGGTAGAGGATGGGGTGACTGGGCGCATTGTACCGTCCCACGACCTTCTGGCGCTGCGGAAGGCCTTAGAATTATTCCTCAAAAGCCCTTCCTATTCAGAAGAAATTGGGAGAAATGCGGCAAGAATGGCAGCGACCCGATTCACATGGGAATCGGTAGCGCAGCGAGGCTTGGCTTTGTACCGAAAATTGCTCAGGGACAGAGATGCTGGTGGCTGATGGACCTCGAAAAGTCCAGGGCCTTGGAAAGCAGGACGGAAGCACCTCGCAGAATGCGCAGCGAGAGCCTCGGTGCCTTTTGATGCTTGCCCCCTAAACCCAATCACCATCCAGGATGGTACGAGCCTCTACAAATTGAGATTTGGGACTACGAAGTCATGAAGGTCTAATCTCTGGAAAAGCCAAGATTCGACGGTGCGGGGTAGTAGTTTCGAAGAAGAGCCTAAAGCAATTTTAAATCGTTGTAGAAAACTGAAATCGAAGAATGTCGAAAAAATGCGGCTCATCGAATCAAAACGAATCGGTCCCGAAAGTTCCAATCCGTTGCCCAAAGGGCCTCCTCGCGACTCGACACCGCCGCCATCTTCCCCAAACCTGCACGCCGGAATGAGTAAGCAGAAAGCCTACGCCGCTGCAGGCGTCGACATCGATCTCGGAAACAAGGTCAAGGCGACATTGCCAGAATTGCTCGCTTCCACGCGCCGCCCCGGTGTGTTGGGAAAGGTTGGTGGATTTGGAGGGTTGTTCGCGCTGGACATAAAGCGGACCCCCAACCCCGTGCTGGTGAGTTCCGTAGATGGGGTGGGAACCAAGTTGAAGATCGCATTCGCGGCCGGTCGCCACGACACCATCGGCGAGGACTTGGTCAACCACTGCGTCAACGACATCGCCGTGATTGGCGCAGAACCACTGTTCTTTCTCGATTATCTCGGCACCGGGAAGCTGGAACCGCAGGTCTTCGCCGACATTGTTTCAGGCTTCGCTCGTGGGTGTGCAGCCAATCGGTGTGCACTGATCGGTGGGGAAACCGCGCAAATGCCAGGCTTCTACCAACCCGGAGAGTACGACGTCTCCGGTACGATTGTCGGTGTCGTCGACAAATCGAGGATGCTCAACGGCAAGAAGTCTGTGCGTTCCGGTGATCTGATCCTCGGGATTGCCTCCTCCGGACTTCACACAAATGGCTATTCGCTGGCTCGCAAGATCCTCTTCGACCAGCTCAAGCTGAAGCTCAGCAGCAAGGTTCAAGGCCTCGAAGGGACCCTCGCAGATGAGTTGCTGAAGGTTCACGTGTCGTACGGTCCGCTTACCCGATCGATCCTCGGGAAATTCAACCGGCCCGGGACCCCGCCGGGAATTCATGCGCTGGCACACATCACTGGCGGCGGGTTCATCGATAACATCCCGCGTGTGCTACCCACAAAACTCGACGCGCTCGTCCAAATCGGTTCGTGGGATGTCCCCCCGCTCTTCCAACTCCTCCGGGATCGTGGCGGCGTCGAAACCACTGAGCTTCATCAGGTCTTCAACATGGGGATCGGCATGTGCGTTGTTGTGTCACCGGATCAAGCCGAGAAGATCCTAAGGACGATTCATCAGGCCGGCTTCAGCGCTTGGTCAATTGGTAGAATAACCAAGGGCTCTGGCGTCTGCCGCCTCTGCTGATGATTCCAGCCTCAGCCAATGCGAACGCGAGTCACCACTGAGGCGGCCGAAGATCCCGTCTTTCGTACGGTCGTGTCCGTTGCGACCGGGTTGGCGCTTGGAGGGATGCTGGCGACTTTGGCCGTTTTTGAACGAGGCTCCCACGGGAAACTTTCCCTGCGATGGCACTGGGCGGCCATTCCATTGCTCTTGATCGGGCTGATGCTCGGCCTCCAGTTCTGGAGAACCCTTTGGCGAACGCAGCGCGAAGACACTGCCGAGTCCAGATCACGCTTGAAGGTCTTTTCCCTGTTTCTCGCGGTCATCGCGATAGGATCATTCGCCTATCCCATGCGATACATCCAAAGTGGGAGAAGGAGTGAAGTCTTCTCCGGATTGGGATTGGCAGTTCTGGTCCTCGGGGCTTTTGGATACGTGATCTGGAAAACGATCCAATGGGTGAACGCCAACGAACCTGCGGACGAGGAAATAGAACCGCCCAATGATCCTTAACAACCCAATCCCCACGGATGGAATCAAGAACATCAGGGATGCATACCCCTACCACTGTCGACGCCTCCGTTGACTCCCCTGCTCGCCGCAGGCTGCCACCAATCCTGCGCAGGGCATGGTACGGGCTGAATCAGGCATTCCGTCGTCGGATTGCCCACACCGGGGTTACGCCCGACCAGTTTACCGCGCTTCGCACCTTGCTGGAATCAGACGCCACCGGCTTAACACAACGAGAGTTGACCCTCCTTATGTCCTCCGACCCAAACACCGTTGCATCGCTTTTGGAACGGATGGAGGAATCAGGCTGGATCGAACGTCGCCCCCACGAGAAGGATCGACGTGCGTACCGGATCAGGGTCTTGCCATCCGGAGCAGCTCAGTTCGAGACCTGCAGAACCATCGCTCTGAAGCTGCAGTCGGAAGTTCTCATCGTGTTGGAACCCGACGCGCGGGAGGTGTTCCTTTCACAACTGGACCTCGTCGCCCAAGCCTGCCGCACCGCGGCGGACGCCTCACCCAGAGCACAACGATAAGTCATGGATCGCCCACCACCGCTGGACTCATCGCCCCAGCCCGTTCAGCTCCCTCCCCGTCGGCGTGCGTGGGCGGTCTTTTTGGTTCTCATGCTGGGATACATCCTCGCCGCCGCTTGGCGCGGGACTTCTCCGAGCCCGGAAGAGCCTGCGCTGTCCTCCACGGTAGGGGGATTGATGTCCGACACCTTGGTCGCCCTTCTCGTTTTTGGCGTACCTTTCACCCTTGGGGTCCTCCTGACGAAACCACGTCAGGAGGATCTATATCTCCGGTTACCCAAGAACTGGTTGCTGACCTTCGCTTTGGGAGCCGCTTGGTCCATAGTCCTGCGTCTGGCCATCATGGTACCGGCGGCGCTTGTCGCAGGTGTCGTGATTTTCTTGAATCCGCAGGATGGCCTGAACCAATTTGCTGCCAGCCGTCCCAAAATTGAAAACCTGCTCAGTCCCACCGCGCTCGCAAACCCTGTGTACGCATTGGTGTGCATGACCTGGCTGAGCTTCATTGTTGCGGGTCTCAGGGAGGAACTCTGGAGGGCTGCTGTCATTCGCGGTATTTGCACCCTGGGAGGTGGGTTTATGTCTGAACGTAAACTTGAATGCTTGGCCGTCTTTGTTTCCTCACTCCTCTTCGGTTTGGCCCACCTGACTCAGGGATGGCTCGGAGTCCTTCTGACAAGCTTGCTGGGGCTAGGCTTGGGATTGATCCAGATCCTGCGTCGATCAATACCTGAGGCGGTACTAGCCCATGGGTTCTTCGACGCATCGACATTTTTCCTCATCTTTCTCCTGCAGCAAAAGGACCTCCTGGCGCGGATGGGTATCAATTCAGACCTTATGAAGCAGGTATTCCCGCGCTAAGATTCAGCGCAGGCGTGTGACCGCTGAAGGTCAGGCAGGCAAGGGCACGGCTGCCGCCTGACCTTGGATCTGGAGATTGATCTGCCAACAGCAACTTCCCTATTCGCGCGGGAAGCCCTCCGCAAAGGCAACAGCCTTCCTCATTGCCTTGGACTTGTTGATTGTTTCCTCGAACTCAGCCTCTGGGCTCGAATCATTCACCCACCCACCTCCCGCTTGGATATAAGCAGTCCCGTCCTTTACCAATGCTGTTCGGATCGTGATGCAGTGATCTGAATTTCCATTGAACGCAAAGTACCCAACACAACCTCCATACGGACCACGGGTAGTTCCCTCCAACTCGGAAATGATCTGCATCGCCCGGATCTTCGGTGCGCCGCTGAGTGTTCCTGCTGGAAATGTGGTCCGCATCAGATCGAATGAGTTGCACCCGGCCCGGAGCTTGCCCGTCACCTCTGAAACGATGTGCATCACATGGGAGTATCGCTCAACGACCATCATTTCCCTGACCTTCACGGATCCATACTCGCAAACCCGGCCGATATCGTTTCTCGCCAGATCTACGAGCATGACGTGCTCTGCCCGCTCCTTGGGATCCTCGAGCAACTCCTTCTCCAAGCGGTCGTCCTCTTCCGGATTGGCACCTCGCTTGCGTGTTCCCGCAATTGGCCGGATCTCAACCTGTTCCTCAACGCAGCGGACGTGCAACTCCGGCGATGCTCCGACCAGTGCGAACCCCTCCAACTCCAGCAAGAACATATAGGGGGATGGATTGATCGAACGAACGGCCCGGTAAACATCAACCGGGCTAGAGCTCACTTTGGCACTGAACCTCTGGGATCCGACGACCTGGATGATGTCTCCCCCCCTGATGAACTCCTTGGCACGACGAACATTGCCAAAAAAGCGTTCCTCTGTGGTGTTCGACAGGAATGGCATCGGACGCGGCTCGTCAGGCAGATCAACAGGCTGATAAAGACTCGGTTGTCGCAACAGTTCCACGATTCGTTCAATTTCCCCAATCGCATCGTCATAATAATCCTGCGGCTCAACGCCTGGCTCGACAACGGCGTTCACGACGATCGTCATCGTCTGGGCAACTCGATCAAAGACGACCAACTGATCCACAACCAAGAAATACATCACTGGAGTGCCGAGTTCATCCTTGGCTGGCCGTGGCACAACGGGTTCCAGATCATGGATCACTTCGTAGGCAAGGAATCCCACAGCGCCACCAGTGAATCGAGGAAGCCCAGGAACCGGCACAGGAGTGAAACGCTTCATCACCGACTCCAACACCTCGAGACCATCCCGGGCGGATCGATCGTTTCCGTCGCTCGATCCGTTCCCAATCTGGATCCGCTCAACGATCACTCCCTCCTGTCGGACCTCTACCCGGCTGCCTGTCTGGCGAATGACAGCCCGTGGATTGCATCCTACGAAAGAGTACCTCCCCAAATGCTCTCCTCCTTCTACCGACTCAAACAGGAAGGATTCCCCTTCTCCCCGCAACTTCCTGTAGGCGGAAAGCGGAGTTTCAAGATCGGCGAGCAAACGCCGCGTGACCGGAATCGTATTCCCCTGCGTCGTCAACTTCAGGAACTCTTCTCTACTCGGCTGATACATTCGGCCGTAGACACTACGGATCATGGCCGTCGACGCAATTCCGAGGATGCCATCTTCACTTGATCAGAAACCTCCCGAAACGGATTAGCGACAACGCAAGATCGACCAGGACGTGAAGGTCGCAATAACGAAACCGTACGCCGCAAGACCGAGACCAATGCCAAAGCTCACCACATTCATGGGCCCAACGAGCATAAGGACCCCTCCCACCCCTCCAACCAGCATTGCTTCCCCAAGATAGCAGGCCAGCACAACGACTCGTCTCGAATCCATCATGCGTCCAGCCATCCAGCAACGGTACCTGGACTCGCCCATGGACCGCATCAGCCACGCCTGTTGCAAATTGCGCGATGCAACCAAGCAACTTGTCGTTGAAAGCGAAACAGCCAGCATCGGCCAACATGCAACGACAGGGAGCAGCAGGATGTTGAGCCACACACCCCGCCGCCAGCCGAGCCATCGGGCAATCGGGTTTCCCTCCAATTCCAGTCGAGGGGTCGCAATCCAAGTGGATGCCATGTCCGCACCGCGCCCGACGGCGATCGCAATACAGTCACACCACCAAATCAAACTTCCGGGCGACGCCCACTCGTCAACTCCCGGCAGTTGGAACATATCGGGTTACTTTCTGCCGTAGATCGCCTCAGGTGTCTCCAAACGCCCCTCGGTCTGATGAAACGTGCCGCCAGCAACTTCCAAGGACCGAAAGAAGCAGGAACGAAAGCCTTCGTGACAGGCAGCTCCCACTTGCTCGACCTGAATGAGCAGGACGTCCCCGTCACAATCAAAGGCAACGTCCCGGACGCTCTGGGTGTGGCCGCTCGATTCGCCCTTCATCCAGAACTTCTTGCGGGATCGGCTCCAGAACCATGTCTTGCGGGTTTCCAGCGTCTTCTCGAGGGACGCACGGTTCATCCAGGCCATCAT
Source organism: Verrucomicrobiales bacterium (assembly GCA_027489875.1). Taxonomy (GTDB): domain Bacteria; phylum Verrucomicrobiota; class Verrucomicrobiia; order Limisphaerales; family UBA9464; genus UBA6176. The sequence goes on along the minus strand of JAIXZE010000083.1, from coordinate 39,105 downwards.
CAACACGCGCCCTGTGTGCGCGTCCTGGATGATTGCTGGAATCAGGCCGTCCTCAGTCCATTTAAGATTGTCCCAGAAATTCATTCGATACTCCCATGCATCACGATCAGGTTTTCCGCCCTGGAAGGACGGTAAAAAGTACCGCGGCAATAATGCACGCGAAGGCTGCAAAATGGTTCCACTGCGGCTTGGTGCCAAAACAAATCACCGCAAAGCCCATGAAGACGATCAACGTGATGACTTCCTGCATGATCTTCAGCTGATAGGGCTCGTAAAGCTGGCTGCCCAATCGATTCGCCGGTACCATGAGACAGTACTCGAAGAATGCGATTCCCCAGCAGACAAGGATGGTCTGCCAAAGTGCGACATCTTTCCGTTTCAGATGCCCATACCAAGCATACGTCATAAAGATGTTGCTAACGAAGAGCAACAGGATGGGAAGCCACCAACTTCTCGACATAGCCAATGCCGCTGGATTCAGACGGTTCGCACAGGAATGCCGCGCGAAGCCAGATAAGATTTCACCTGTCCCACCGTGAAGGTGCCATAGTGAAAGAGACTCGCGGCCAGCACTGCATCGGCTTGCCCAACCTCAAGGACATCCGCGAAATGCTCCAGCGCCCCTGCTCCCCCACTCGCAACAACAGGGACGCTGACCGAAGCACTCACCAAACGGGTAATCACAACGTCAAATCCAGACTTCGTCCCATCAGCATCAATAGAATTCAAAACCACCTCACCAGCCCCGAGCCCAACCGCCTGTTGAGCCCACTCAACGGCACCGAGTCCAGTCGGCTTTCGCCCGCCAGCAGAAAAGACTTCCCAAGTCCCTGATTGGCTTCGTTTGCAGTCAATCGAGACGACGATGCACTGACTTCCAAACTTTTCAGCTCCCGCTCGAATCAGGTCAGGATTGGCCAACGCCGAAGAATTGATGCTTACCTTGTCAGCCCCAGCCTTCAGCATAACGCTCATGTCCTCCACGGTGCGGATCCCTCCTCCGACAGTGAGGGGCATGAAGCATTTGTCAGCAGCCCTCTCGATCACGGAGACCATCGAGGATCGGCCTTGGGCCGTTGCCGTAATGTCAAAGAAAACCATTTCATCCGCACCCTGCTCATTGTATCGCAACGCAAGCTCAACAGGGTCACCCACAGTCTTCAGGCCACCTTCCTCGGCACGACCGAATTGCACACCACGAGTGACATGCCCATCGTGGACATCTAGACAGGGTATGATTCGTCGCGCGAGCATGGTTTCGAGAGCAACCGGCAAAAAGAGAAGCCCGCCCGAAGGCGGACTTCATAAGAACACCTTGGAAGGGATTGTCAGGCGGGACCGAACTTGCCGCCGTGGTTTTTGATTCCCTTGTCCGTGTAAAGCAGCGTGCTTAGGGAATTCAATGGATCCTTCGCCGTGAACACGTAGCCTGCAGATTGGACAGAGGCGAGGATCTCCTGACGGGAAAGTGGCTTTGCCTTGGTGGCATTGAGCACAGCCTCGCGCAACGATACCGAATTCTGGGCGCGCTTGCGGCCTGCTGGCTTCGCAGCGGGTGCCGTCGCAACCTTCACAGCCGACGGCTTGCGACCTCGCTTGGCTACTGGCGCAGAAGCAACAACTGGTGCCGCTGCCGCTCCGGTAACCGCCCCTAGTGCCTTGTTGATTTCACTCAAGCGCGCCTCAAGATCCGCCTTGTCGCGCAGCAATTGCTCGCGGAGCGAGACGAACTGTTTCAATTTGTCGTTTTTCATGACCCGGCCCAATAAGGACTATTTGTCAGGCATTAGACAAGCCTCGACATCAGTCTCAGACTTTGAATATTTGGCGTCACGATCCAGCTATGCGACCAAAGTTGCTGCAACAAAGCAGCCTCAGCGGCTGTGAATACTATCACAGTACGACCGTCGTAGCTCCATCATGCGAGTTAGTCCGTGGCCGGTATGGATCACCGCCTTGACTCTCAACGAAATAGTGCTTGTTCGGTATTTCGGCACTTTTTCCGACCAGAATCACGGCTTCGAAGCCTCTCCATCTCAGTCAATGGACCCCATTTCGACATTTCTGTCCCAGCGGGTGCAGCATTGACCCTATCGACTTCCCTCACCAACTTGACTCCAAGTATGTATCGATCCTCCGTCTTCTCACTTCAACAGCTCACGTCGATTGCCCTGGCTGCTGTCCTCGCTGGCTGCGCCTCGTCCGGAGTCCGGAATCCCTCCGGGAATGGCGTGACAGTGCTCAAGGCAGATGAGCAAGGGTTTGTCGCAGGTACCGGTGTCGAATCTCAGGACATCGTCACAGTCACCGACAAGATGGCTAGGAGCATTCTGGAGGTTCCACAGATCCAACGGGCACAAGGACAACCGAGGGTGGTGCTCCTGCCAATCGAGAACAACACCCGCTTCGCCATCAACAAGGATGTGCTTCTTACCCGCATTCGTGCCCGGCTCAATTCTCAGACCCGCGGCAAGGTGATGTTCCTCGCCAGGGAACGGATGGCTGCTTTGGAGAAAGAGCAGCAGCTGAAGCAGTCCGGTCAGGTCACCTCCGGGAGTGATGCCAATGTGGTCGAATTCCAGGGGGCAGACTTCTTCCTTACAGGAAAGCTCGATGGTTCAACTACGAAGAGTGCGAGGGGCGTCAGCGATTACGTGCTGTACACATTTCAACTCATTGATGCGCGCACCAGCGCCATCGTCTGGGAGGACCTTGCCGAAATCAAGAAGCAGGGGTTGGACGATGCAGCGTATCGCTGACCCGATCACGAACCGGCCTCCCGCTTCACTCCAATGCGAGAATTTTACTCATTGCTGGTCCCTGTCTTGTTCAGCCTGTGTCTTCTTGGGTGCGCAAATCGCAGTCCGTCAGGTGGTAACGGCCGTGACGCGCTCCTTCTCAAGTATCGCGCGGCTGCGGATCATATGCGTCGTGCGGAGTTCGACGCAGCAAAGCCTCTCCTTGATGATGCCGTCACCACTTTGGGTGGCCTGACAGCAGGGGATGTTTCGGCTCGCAAGGCTCGAGGGTATTTCCAGTCCGAATCCAGAAAGAACTTTCGGGGCGAGCCTTATGAAAGGGTCATGGCTTTTTTCTACCGAGGCATCCTGTACTGGATGGACGGGGAACCGGACAATGCCAGAGCCTGCTTCCGAAGCGCACAGATCGAGGATTCGGATGCTGAGGCAGGAAAGTACAAGGCCGACTTTGCGATTCTGGATTATCTGGATGGTCTCGTTACTGCGAAGCTCGGCGGTGGATCCACAGATTTCCTGACGCGAGCCAGGTCCAATGCCCGGCTCGGCCCGATGCCGGATTATGATCCCGCGGCAAACATTCTAGTATTCTTCGAAATGGGCAGGGGACCAACGAAGTACTCCAGCGGGGAGTATGGCGAACAGTTGCGGTTCAGAACTGGAACTTCACGATCCACCGCAGTCGTGCTGACAGGAGCTGGGCTCTCCGTCCGTGTTGGTCCATCGGATGACCTCTCCTTTCAGGCAACGACACGTGGAGGGCGTCAGATGGACCACGTTCTGGCCAACAAAGCCGTCTTCAAGGGGGCTACGGACGGTTTCGGCGATGCAGCCATTGTTTCTGGTGCAATTCTTGCAGGTACGGCAGGTAGACGCACTGCTGCGGACGAAGTCGGGGCGGGCCTCCTGATAGCGGGCCTTGTGAGCAAAATGATCAGCGCGGCGGCGACCCCATCCGCAGACACCCGGGCCTGGGACAACCTGCCTAACCTCATCGGCTTTTCTGCATTCAGGCTCCCCGAGGGCAGCCACCAGTTGAAGGCCGACTTTGTCGATGCGTCTGGGGCCGTCACGCTTTCACGCACTATCTCCATCCAGGTTGAACCGGGAACCCGCGATACCGTTCTTTTCCTGAGCGACCGGCCATAGCGCGGTCACGATTTCACGATTCCAAGTCACCTCCATATGTCCAAACACTTCTCAGCAATCATTCTGGCTGTTTTCGCCGCTTCCGTGTCGGTGGGTTGTCGCCCAGTCGGCGAGGCCGTTGGCGACACCACACGCACGATAGTGACCGGCCATGAAGGCGGCGCGTACGCTCCCAAGAACACCACCAAGTTTGCTCTCGAGAACGAGGCAAAGTTCGTGACGATGGATAATCGGGTGCAAAGGAGCGTCACGTGTTCAGGTCTTCAGGAGCGGATCCTTGAAGATGGACGTCTCGAAGTGGCAGCAAACATCCGGAACCGGCAGGAACGCCGGATACAGGTACAGGTGCAATGCGTCTTCAAGGACGCGCAGGGATTCAGTACCGGCGACGAAACCCCTTGGCAGGATCTGATATTGACCGAAACAGCCCAAGAAACGGTGCGATTCCAGTCCTTCAACGACAAGGCCAAAGGCTACACGGTCCGCGTCCGCGAGGCGCGGTAAGGCATCGATACCTCCCAACTATGAAAATCGTCCTCGTTGGATTCGCGATGTCGGTCGCCTCATGTCTTGCTGGCCCGATACCGACATCAAAGCCACATCGGAATCCTCCCCCGCCGATCGTATCGGTTCCGACAACAGTCAGCGCCACTGACACTCCATCGATCGCCGGCACAACAGCACATACATATCAACAACAGCCCATCACGAGTCGCACACCGCTTGTGAGTCCTGAGCAGGCGAGGACGATCATCGACCGTTTCAAGAATGGGTATCCCAGCCTCGCCGCGCCGCGAATGCTGATCTACGTGAACAGGGAGTTGGTTAACGAATCCTCGGGACTTCGGATGACGGGCCGTAAGGAAAAGGTCGAAACGTTTCGGACCGATCTCACCTCCACCTCACCCTCACCGAGTAGTCCGCTCGGACAGAACGTAACCATTGTTGGTAACTCTTCCGTCGATCAGACCTCCATTCCCTTGAAGGGAACCAGCGAGCGTATCACCGGGGAGAACCACTACCAGCACAGCGCATCCACGAACGCGCCATTGTCGGATCGGCAGTCGGTTCGGGATGTGGAAAGGTTGATGGGAAGGCCTCTTCGCCTGGGAGGAGCCCGCATCGCCGACCAACGGATTGCCACACAACTGCTCGCAGATCGATCCGTTCAGGAGTTCCTAGGCACCTCCGGCACTATCGAGGCGGCAAAGGATCGTGAGGCTTTGATGAGGACAACAGATGTGGTGGTTGAAGTCCTCATCTCCTCCAGATCCCTGCTGATTCCTGGAATTTCTGGCGATCAAGTCTATCAGGTCCCTGAAATCCAAGCCACCGCCATTCGGTTGTCCGATGCCCAAATCCTGGGGCAAGCGAGTTCCGCGGACATTGTCGGGCCGGACCAACTTGCCGGTCGGATCGTGCGTAACCATGACGTTCGCGAGATTACCGAAGCTGTGGCGCTCGCGCTGATGGAAGACATGATGCAGGGCATTCGTTAGCTCCTTCCTTCCATGCGCGTCATTGGTGTCATTCCTGCCCGCTTCGCCTCTTCAAGGTTTCCAGGGAAGCCCCTGCATCCCATTGCGGGAAAGCCGCTCGTCCAACACGTGGTCGAGCAATGCAAGAAAGCGAAGTCCATTGCTGAAGTCATTGTTGCAACGGATGATCACCGTATTGCATCCGTGGCGGAAAAATTCGCCCGTGTCATCATGACGCGAGAAGATCACCCATCCGGAACTGACCGGATTGCTGAAGTCGCCTCTCGGTGTTCTGCGGATGCCTATGTCAACATCCAAGGGGATGAGCCATTGATCGAACCCGAAGTAGTCGATGCTGTCGCCAGCCTCTTGGCCAAAGCTGAGATGACCACCGCAGTCACCACGCTTAAGAATCCAGACGATTACACGAACCCCAATGTGGTGAAGGCGGCTGTGACCAAGGACGGATACGCGCTTTACTTTTCCCGGCGAACAATTCCTTACCTTCGCGATCAGGCAACACTCAGCTTGGAGAAACAGGTTGAAGCGTTCCCATTCCGGCGTCACTTGGGAATCTACGGGTACCATCGGGAGACCCTGCTCCGCATTGTGCAGGAAGCCCCGTCCCCGCTGGAACTTGCCGAACGCCTCGAGCAATTGCGGGCGTTGGAACTTGGGATTCGGATTGCCGTGGCCACTGTGATCCACGACAGCGTCGGTGTGGATGTCCCCGGGGATGTCGAGAAGGTCGAGGGACTGCTGAGACTCCGCCAGCAAAGCCACGGCCGCATCCATGTCCAACCCTGAAGTTTCTCCCGTTTTTTCGTTGGCACTCAGTGGACGGGCTTGGGAGCGTGCAATCCCATGAAGTACATCTTCGTCACGGGCGGCGTTGTCAGTTCCCTCGGCAAGGGACTCACGGCAGCGGCTCTCGGAACCTTGCTCGAAAACCGCGGCCTGAAGGTCACGTTGCAGAAGTTTGACCCGTACTTGAATCTGGATCCCGGGACAATGAGCCCATTCCAGCACGGGGAAGTCTACGTGCTGGATGACGGAGCGGAAACCGACCTCGATCTGGGCCACTACGAACGCTTCACCAGCACCAAGTTGTCCCGCAGGAACAACACTACCAGCGGGCAGGTATACCAACAGGTCCTCGATAATGAACGAAACGGCGTTTATCTAGGCAAAACGGTTCAGGTGATCCCCCACGTTACGGACGAAATCCAGCGACGGATTACGCTCCTTGCTGACGAGACAAAGCCCGATGTCCTGATCACTGAAGTTGGGGGAACCGTGGGTGACATCGAAGGTCTTCCCTTCCTGGAGGCCATCCGGGAGTTTGCTCAGGAGGCTGGGCCGGGAAATGTCTGCTTTCTTCACGTTACCTACATTCCATTCATCAAGGCAGCTGGCGAATTGAAGACGAAGCCAACCCAGCAGAGCGTCGCAAAGCTTCGTGAGATTGGCATTGCGCCTCATCTGCTTGTCTGTCGCTGCGAGCATCCCATCAACAAGGAACTCCGGCAGAAATTGGCAATGTTCTGCAACGTACCCTTCGAGGCCGTCATCGAAGAAAAGGATGTGGATCACTCTATTTACGAAGTGCCGCTGATGCTACAGCGAGAACGACTGGACGATCTCGTCTGCAAGACGCTGCAACTCGACGTACCACCGGCGAACATGACGCCATGGCAGGACATCATCCGTCGCCTGATTGCCCCCCAGCATCGGGTAAGGATCGGAGTAGTTGGGAAGTACATCGAACTTCAAGATGCCTATAAATCCGTCTACGAGGCCCTGATCCATGGCGGGATCGCGAATGATTGCGGAGTTCAAATTGAGCAAATCGAGGCGGAGTCTGTAGAGTCAGGAGATCCAGCCAAGATCTTCAAAGGCCTAGGCGGATTACTGGTGCCTGGAGGATTCGGTGACCGGGGAATCGAGGGAAAGATTCGCGCCGCGCGCTTTGCCAGGGAGAATGGTCTGCCTTATTTGGGGCTTTGCCTCGGCATGCAGATCGCTGTTATCGAATACGGAAGAAACGTGCTTGGGCTCGAAGGGGCGCATTCAACCGAGTTCAACCCCAACACACCTCATCCGGTCATCGACATCCAGGAAGGCCAGAAGACAGTTGTCCAAAAGGGCGGGACGATGCGGCTAGGGTCTCAGGCTTGCCGGCTCGAACCCGGTTCCCGGACTGCGGCGCTTTATGGAACGTGCCTCATCCACGAAAGGCACCGCCACCGGTTTGAATTCAACAACGATTACCGCAAGCGGTTCGCGGACGCTGGCTTCATTTTTGCTGGAACCACACCTGACGATCGCTTGGTTGAGGTTATTGAAATTCCCAACCACCCCTTCTTCATTGCGTCACAGTATCACCCTGAATTCCTTTCGAAGCCTAACGCGCCGCACCCGCTGTTTCGAGGATTCATCGCTGCCGCCCACGAGCGTCTGCATTCAAAACCCTTGTTGCCGGTGGTCACATCAGCGCATCCAACCTCAGGCTGACTCTGACTGAGGATTCTGACTGCCCGCTTTGAAAATCGAAGGGGCTGAATGCAGGGCGGAGTACTTCAACACGACCTGCCTAGATTCCAGCCATGGGATTTCGTAAACCATCACCGGCTGACGAAATCCCTTCACTGTGACTGGGGGCAACCCCTTGCACATAGCGGCGAGATCCGGAGCAAACTTCCTAAGGTCTTCGTACGTCGCCTCGCCCACAAGGATCCGAGCATGGCCCGAGGCACCTTCCAGTCGACTGGCCAAATTCACTTCGCGACCAAAGACAGTGTAGTTGCGAATGTGGGCTTCGGACCCCATAAACCCAACGGTCACATCGCCGGTATTCAATCCACTGCCCAGGTTAAGCACCGGCAAAGGAGGGAGAGGTGGCATGCCTGCAGAAATCCTTTTTGGATTCTCCTGCTCGCGGAGTTTTGATTCAGCGACGCGGGACTCATTAAGGTATTGAATCGCCCACTGGGCATCAATGCCTGCCATAACGGCATCCACCGCATGACGGGGATTGGCGAGCGGTGCCCCCCAGAACGCCATCACACAATCGCCGATGTACTTATCCAGAGTCCCGCGGTGAAATTTTATAACGTCAGCAATGGTTGCGAGGTAAAGGTTGACCGTCTCCAGCACCTCGCTGGCCTGTTGCTCGTAGTACAATTCGGCTGCGGCGTCATCCAACCCAAGTTCCCGAACGTGCTTCTCAGCAGCCGCTTGGTATCGGTCTGTCATCTCCGTGAATCCACGAACATCTGCGAAGAATACGGTCAGTCGGCGCCTTGTTCCGGCGCCAACCCTGGCCAACTCGCGGGTTTTTAGAACTTCTTCGACAATCTCTGGCGAAACCATTTTCTCGAAGAACCGGCGAACCCTCAACTGCTCACGCTGTTCGACAAACGCTCTCGTTGTCACCATTCCAAGATAGGGAATCAGAAGACCGGCAAATACCGGATGGGCAATCGGAATCCACCATCTGGAACTCTGATAAGCCCAAACACCAATAGCTATCCACACCGCAGCGAATCCCACGATAGAGAGAGGCAATACCCACCCCCGAAGCTTCCATGTCATAACCGCCGCAAACGCCCCCATGACAGCAACCAGAATTGTCTCCAGCAACCCGCCGAGACGTTGCACGTAGCGATCACGAAGGATCATGTCCGCTACGTTCATGTGGGTCGTGACGAGGAAGTCCGATTTCTTGATGGGAGTTGCTCCGAGATCGGTGAGGTTGTTCCCTGAGGCTGTCGAGCCAACAACAACGGCGGAATTTGTCCAGAATGGAAGAGGGGTAATCCCCTCAAACTCACGTTCCTGATCCGTTCGGACAAGGTCAGCGATATCCATCCTCTTGAACAGATTGGTATCGCCAAAGGGCAACCGCCAATCCACAACGAGGTAACCAAAAGGGTCGACTGGAATGTAACGTTGGATACCTCGATCGCCGCGCAGCCGGACTCCTTGGGTAGTCCATTCCGCGGAGTCCAAATCCAGCTTCAGCACTTGAGCGGCAAGCGCGACGCCAAGATGCCAGACAAACTTCTCCTCCCAGACCTTGACCTTTTGCGTAAGGCCACGACGGAGTGGCAAGCTCACCCGTCCTTCCGCATCAGGTGAAAGAACCAGGTCCGGCCCAAAATCTGGACCTCCTGAAATCGTTACCGTGCCATCGTCTGAATTCACTGCGCAGTTTACGCCCCTTTGGTGTCCGTAGACTCCAATCGCGGGATTAACCCATCGCATTCGAGAAGCCACTCGAATCCTCCGCGCAACGGAATCTGAATCACGTGGTGAGGCCACGTCCCCTAATTCACGGACGGCGGAGTGAAAGAGGGGTGCTGGTAGCGAACCGGGAAGCATTGCAGCAATCACCGGACTGCCCTGCTTGCGTAACTCTGCGCCAAAGGCCTGATCGGAGGGGATACGATTCGTAACAAGTTGATCATCCCGGCGCTGAACCAGAGTCAACGCGTCATCACTGTACCTCCTGTCCAGAAAGAGAACGTCAAAAGCCACGGCGGCGGCACCTTGTGCACGCAACTCCCGCAGCACACGGCCGTAAACAGGCCACCGAGGCCAGAAGAGGTCATACTTCTCATCGGTGTAGGGTAGCGGCTCACCAACAGACAATCGTTCGACACTTTCATCTCCAGCCAGAACCAAGCCGACCTGTGAGGGCATCGGATCACTCCCAAGAGCGAGCCGGACCCTCCAGTCAAAGAGCGCCCATTCCAACCGTTGGAGTATGTCCAACCGCTGGAGATCTTCCGATTCGTTGAGACGAAGTGCGGTCGCGTTACGTTCCTTCGGGGCAGACTCCATTCCCTTAGCATCGCTTTCACGCATTTGGGCTTCCCTTACCCTGCGGTCGAGGATGGATGAGCAGCTGGTTGTCCCAACAGCACAGGCAACAAGAAAAAACCCAACAACCAAGGGCGAAACGTGCAGCAGGCGATGCGTCACCCATCGAGCAATTCCTGCGGGAAGCATTCTCATCAAGGGTTCGGGTGAAGCCTGAAAACAAAAAAGCCCAAGGCTAGTTGCCTCAGGCTTAAGCGCTAAATCGGTCTGGAGTCGCGAGCATAAGCCCCTCTCCAGTGAGTGAAGGGTCTACTTGACGCCGCCCGCGCCCGTATTTGCAGATCCCTCACCTCCCGACGTCCCACCCGAACCCTGAACCGGTGACAGATTGATCACAGGACCAACAGGGATCACGGGAGGTTGAACGCGGGGAGGAATGACCGGAGGAAGCGGGTTTGGAACAACCTGACCAATGCGAGGGTCAAAATGCTGACCCGCGCAAACAGCAAAACGGCGGTCTTGGAACTGGACGTCAACGCAACCATCCCAAACGTAGACATCGCCTTCCGCCGTGACCAAATAGGTCGTCCCCCGGATCGCGGCTGTCGTCGTCGGAGTCACAACCGTGTAAGACGACTGGGCTGAAGTCTTCTTTACGTAACCTGCGACCTTGCCAGCCTGCAGATTCAACTTGGTGGTAACAACCGTCTCGGGACCCGCGTCATCAAAGGAGAGTTCGTCGACAGAAATGGTCGTGTCTGCGGACACGGTAATGTCAGGTCCGTTGAGCCCCAAGTTGAGGTCTAGCTGAGAGTTCGCACCTGTCTTGATGACTGATCCGGGTCCAGCGAAATCGCCGACCTTCGCAGGATTGTTGCCGATGCTTGCGGTGCCACGCACACGGGTCACTTCGGCTTGACCAGGTTGCGGGGCGGCCGTCACAAGCGCGCTCGTCAGAGCGATGCAGGCACCGAGCGCCGCGAGGCGGGAGAGGTATCCGGAAATCTTCATGATCTAAACCCTTCGGAGGTTGGCTTTCGTTCTATGCGAGCCTAGGGAGGGAGGCTCCGATGTCAATCGGATATTTTCCTCCAACTTGCTCGCTTTCAGCAACCTCTCAACTCCTAGAAAACCACCGAAAGCCCTTGTAGCAAGCTGTTTTTCAGTCTGGTTCCCAGGCAACTCCGTTTTGCCGTCGCCTCCGGGCCCATCGACAAGCAAAGTCACCCTTTTACCTAGAACATCATGGGCTTCATTCTCGGTTCGTTCGCCCGATTCCTGATTTGGTTTCTTCAGTCCATCCCGCTTTTGTTGGCCGCCCGCGTTGGTCGGTTCGCCGGATGGCTGGCATGGCTGCTGGACAGACGTCACCGGGCGGCTGCCTTGGACAACCTCCGGCTTGCCTTCGGAAGCGAGCTCAACGAATCAAGCATACAATCGATTGGTTCAGAACATTTTAAAAGGCTCGGTGAAAGCTACGCCTCTGCAATCAAGACGGCTTCGATGTCGGATGCCGAACTTCGACCCCACCTGGAATTCATCAATTATCCGGAAACCCTGCCTCCTTCGAAGGGTATCTCCGTCTACGCCGTTGGGCACTTTGGAAACTTCGAGATCATCGCCCGAATGCAGGCCTGGGCGGAGAATCGTCGGTTGGTCACCACGTATCGAGCCCTCCGCTCGCAGGTACTTGATGGTCTGCTCCAAGAACTGCGGCGAAAGTCTGGAATCCTCTACTTTGAAAGGACGAGGGATGCGGCTTCCCTCCGCAGCACGTTACATCGTGGCGACATCCTTTTTGGAATCCTGAGCGATCAGCATGCAGGTAAACGAGGATTGTGGATTCCCTTCTTTGGGCGCCACTGCTCTACGACGGCAGCGCCGGCCATCTACGCACTTCGATTTCGTGCCAAGCTCTTCGTCGGAACGTGCTACCGCACACGACTCGCCCATTGGCGCCTTGAGTTTTCAGAGCCAATTGCCACCCACCGCCCGGACGGGAGAGCTCGTTCGGCCGAAGAAATCATGACGGAAGTCAACCAACGTCTGGAACAAAGCGTCCGGAAGGACCCAGCGAATTGGTTCTGGGTTCATCGGCGATGGAAGGCTCCGTCCACGTTCCAGTTGCAGTCAGCCGAGCTTGATCCGGCTTCGGGGAAGAATCATCAGGCTAAGTAGACTCGCGTGTAGGGAATCCACAAGGTCGTCGCTTGGCACCGACGTTTGCCGGTTCGCATTTACAGCGTAGCATCCCCCATGAACCGCATCCTGTTGGTTGGGCTAATTCTCCAAACCACGCTGAGCGCAGCGCCAGCCGACAATGTTTGGACGCAATGGAGAGGCCCGACACGGGATGGTTTGGTGGTCAGCACAAACTGGCCCGAGCGTCTTGATGAGAAGACCTTGCAGCAGAAATGGCGGCTGGAGTTGGGGCCCAGTTATTCCGGGCCCATCGTGACTCCGGACCGGGTCTTCACCACGGAGACGCGCGATGGGAAGTTCGAAATCGTTCGGGCTTTGGATCGGAGCACGGGAAAAGAGCTTTGGAAAGCGGAGTGGTCAGGATCGATGAAGGTCCCATTCTTTGCCCGTTCGAACGGCGACTGGATCCGATCGACCCCGGCGTGGGACGGGCAGAGTCTCTATGTGGGTGGAATGCGTGATGTCCTGGTTTGCCTGGATGGGCAAACCGGCGTGGAACGGTGGAGACGCAATTTCCCAGAGGAACTAGGGACCGAGGTTCCCACCTTCGGTTTTGTTTGTTCGCCGCTGGTGGACGGCGATGCCCTGTATGTGCAGGCGGGAGGGGGGGTTGTCCGGCTCGACAAGGAATCCGGAAAAACAAGGTGGCGATCCATGGTGGACGGAGGTGGCATGGACGGAAGCGCCTTCAGCTCCCCGGTGCTCGCGAACCTGGCGGGCAAGCGTCAACTGGTCGTACAATCCCGAACCCATCTGACAGGGTTGGATCCTGAGGACGGAAAAGAGTTGTGGACCACCGCCGTCGAAGCCTTCCGGGGCATGAACATCCTGACGCCGACGATCGTATCCTCCAATCGGGTCTTCACCAGCACGTATGGGGGGAAGACGGTGGCGTTTGACATCTCAAACTCTGACGGGCGGTTTGGAGCGGTGCCTGCATGGACATTCAAGGCGCAGGGTTACATGACTTCGCCGATTCTTCTGGATGGCCACGCCTACCTGCATCTGAGGTCACAACGGGCGCTTTGCATTGATGTCGCTAACGGAACAGAGAAGTGGACGTCATCCCAAGGCTTCGGGAAGTACTGGAGCATGGTAGCAAACAAGGAACGTATTTTGGCGTTGGATGAACGCGGCATCCTGTTCCTGATCCGCGCAAACCCGGAGAAGTTCGAAGTGATTGCGGAACGCAAGGTCGCCGATGACACATGGGCACATCTGGCGGTCGCTGGAGGCCAACTGTTCATTCGCGAACTTCGCGCGCTCGCGGTCTACGACTGGGTCAAGTCGGTTGATTGACGATTCCGGCCTCCCTGCCCTGATCCCTCCCGCTGATCGATGGACCGTTGGATTCGATCCATCCTGAGGAGGACATCTGCGGTCAACCGGTCCATTTTCTCATGGAGGTGTGCGATCTCCAGTTCGGCCTTGAGATTGACCTCATATTCGATGTCCGAACGGACATGCTCCTTGGCCGCCTGACGGTTCTGGCTCAGGAGGACGAAGACGGACAAGAAGATGGCTTCCAAACTGACCGTCAGGGTGAGCAATCCGAACGGAAACGGATCGAACTGCGGAATACCTGGGAACTTGACCGAGTTCACAAGAAGCCAGGATCCAAACCAGGCGACATGGATCATGAGGAATGAAATGCTGCCAGCGAACTCGGCGATCCAGTCCGCAGCCTTCTGGACGATGGATCGATGATCCTCCACCTCTTCGTTGACATTTCTCGATGCGGTGTGTCGCAACCGATCTGCGCTGACGCGCAGCCGACGTCCCATCGCCGCCAGAAGATCCATTGCGGCCTGAGGGCGGACCATGAGGAATTGTTCGAGCCCTTCACGATCCAGCCTGAGTGCTTCCGTGGGCTTCGTGGCCACGACGGTGGCGCTGCGGCTTCCGCGGTCGAGCAGGGACAATTCCCCAACAAAGTCACCGGCGGTCACTACTTCCAGCACCAATCGTTCTCCGGTGTCGTTCTTGAAAAACACCTCAGCCTCGCCGGATCTGATGACGAACAGGGCGTCCCCTGGCTCTCCGATCTGGAAGAGGACTTCTCCCTCCCGCAAGGAAACCACCTCCAGTTGAGCCGCCAAATCCGCACGCTCGCGCTCGTCCAGGAACTGGAACAAGGAAACTTCCTTCAGCAAATCCGCATCCGCTTGCATCAACTCAGCGTGCTCTGTGGAAACACGGGACGAAAGCCGGATCCGTCCACAGTTGGAAGGGAACCAAGACAAGTCCGTCCATGTCCGGAGAATCCCACCGTGGACGGCGATCCAAACCGGTGCAGCATCGGGCAACAAACGCCATTCCGCATTCTTGCTCCGTGGCTAGGTTGATCCTAGCGATGTCAACAAATGCAGACACACCGCTTAGCAAACCAAGAGGAGAGACTTCCCGCTCGCCTGCTCAGGTTGGTGGATCCCATGAGTGGCATCACCTCCCTGCATCCGAGGCTTTGAGGATCCTCGGCTCGGATCCGCATTCTGGGCTTCCAGCATCCGAGGCGCGGCAGCGACTCTCCAGATTTGGCCCAAACAAGATCACCCCGAAACGAACGCAAGGAGTTCTCCTCCGGTTCGCCCAGCAGTTCCATCAACCTCTCGTATACATCCTCCTGGTGGCCAGCATCGTCACGGGTTGGCTTGGGGAATGGGTTGATTCCGGCGTCATCGCAGGAGTTGTGGTGATCAACGCCATCGTCGGATTCCTGCAGGAATCGAAAGCGGCGCAGGCCATCGACGCGCTCGCCTCGTTGAGCCCAGCCTTTACGAGGGTTCGGCGCGATGGAGCCACACACAGTATTCCAACGCACGAGGTGGTTCCGGGCGACATCGTGATTCTCGAGGCCGGAGACCAAGTACCAGCGGATACGAGACTGTTCGAAGCCAGGCACTTGCAGATTGACGAATCCAGCCTCACGGGGGAGTCGCAACCTGTTTTCAAGACTGCGGATGCCTTGGGCCGTGAAACTGTCCTGGCCGACAGGCGAAATGTTGCTTACGCGGGCACCCACGTCCTTGCGGGCCGAGGGGAAGGCATCGTCTGGGCGACAGGCGACCATACTGAAACAGGCAGGATCGCCTGGCTGGTGGCTCAGGATTCCGACCTATCTACACCGCTGACGCTCAAGATCGCCCAATTCTCGAAGATACTTCTCTGGGCGATTCTGGCACTGGCGACGATCACCTTTGGCATTGGAGTCGTCCGAGGCGAACCACCGGCCGAGGTCTTTCTCGCCGCGGTCGCGCTCGCGGTTGGCGCGATTCCGGAAGGATTGCCTGCCGCAGTAACCATCGTCCTCGCGATCGGCGTATCGCGAATGGCCCGGCGTCGCGCGCTGATCCGCCGATTGCCCGCAGTCGAGACTCTGGGAAGCACCACGGTGATCTGTTCTGACAAGACAGGGACGTTGACGGAAAACCGAATGACAGTTCAGGAGATTGTCGCCGGTGGGAGGATGTATTCGGTGACCGGATCGGGATCGGATGCGAACGGGATCATTCACTTTGGCGGTTCGCCTTTTGCGCCGAACGAACACCCAGCGCTGGTCGAATGCCTGCGAGCAGGAATGCTTTGCAATGATGCAGGGCTTCAACTGGACGGAGGCCAATTGAACCTTTCGGGAGACCCCACGGAATCGGCGCTTCTGGTTGCTGCCTTCAAGGGAGGACTCTCTGCACAGGCTTCTGCTCATGAGGCACCAAGAATCGATGTCATCCCCTTCGAATCGGAGCATATGTTCCGTGCAACTCTCCACGATCGTGAGGGAGGACGGATCATTTATCAGGTAGGGGCCGTGGAGAGACTCATCGGTCGTTGCACGGAGGCTTTGGGCCCGGACGGCGCTCCTGTACCGATCGACTCCCAGGCCATTCTGCGTGTCGTGGAGGGAATGGCCTCCCGAGGACTGCGTGTCATCGGGTGTTTCCGCCGGCATGTGGAATCCAATCACCGCCAGCTTGAGCATTCCCACGTCGCTCACGGCCTGACCTTCCTTGGACTGCAGGGGATGATGGATCCACCCCGAGCCGAAGCCATCGAGGCAGTCCGGCGATGCCAGGCGGCAGGGATCCGGGTCAAGATGATCACTGGCGACCATCTTGCCACCGCGCGGGCGATTGCCTCACAGATCGGAATCCAGGGCCCTAAAGCCAATCAACCGCTGATGGCCATCACTGGAGCTGAACTGGCGGCGGTCACCGATGAAGAACTCCCGGAGGTGTCGGAACAAACCTCCGTTTTCGCTCGGGTTGCCCCGGAGCAAAAGCTCCGGCTGGTTCGCGCCCTCCAATCCAGAGGTCATGTGGTGGCGATGACCGGCGATGGCGTGAACGACGCCCCTGCACTTCGCCATGCGGACATCGGTGTCGCCATGGGACGCGGAGGGACTGAAATCGCGAAGAGTGCTGCGGCCATGATCCTGACCGATGACAACTTTGCGTCCATCGAGGCTGCTGTGGAGGAAGGCCGCGGTGTCTTTGACAACCTGACCAAGTTCATCGTCTGGACACTGCCGACCAACGTCGGCGAGTCCGTCGTCCTGCTGGCGGCGATCCTGCTCGGCACCCAGCTTCCAATCCTTCCGGTCCAATTGCTTTGGATCAACATGATGACGGCCATCCTGTTGGGATTGACGCTGGTTTTCGAGCCCCGGGAGTCAGGAATCATGGATCGGCCTCCGAGGGATCATCGCCAACCCTTGCTGACCTTCGAGTTGGTGATGCGGACAGGTCTTGTGTCACTGATCATCGGATTGGGGGCTTTCTGGCTCTTCCATCACGAGACAACCGTCGCCGGCCTGGACGTTGCTGTTGCCCGCACTGCTGTGGTCAACGTCATTGTCGCCGTCGAGATCGGCTATCTGTGGTCCTGTAGATCCCTTCTGAAATCGGGACTGCTCATGAACCCGTTTTCCAACCGATGGGTGCCGGCTGGAATTCTGGCCATGAGTCTGGCCCAGCTGGCGCTCACCTACGTGCCGGTGATGAACAAGCTTTTCCACACAGCACCCATTCCAGCCGTGACATGGCTGCATATTGGTGGAGTGGCTCTTGTGGCGTTTGCCGCGGTTGAACTGGAGAAACTCATCCGACTTCGGATGGGAAAACGCTGACTCCACGGGAACCGTTCCGATGCTTTGCCCTTACCGGGGCTTCGCATCGGGGGTCTGAAATGTCACCACGTTTTCGTCGGGACGAGCCAAGCCGAGTTGCTCGCGAGCCTCCCGCTCGATGGTGCGAGGATCGGAGCGGAGAGCTTCGATCCGGGCCTGATTCCGGCTGACCTGAGTCTCCATCCGTTGAACCTCGTCCCTCCGCGACTGGAGATCCCGGCTCATCGACTCATTCTTCCGGATGAGGGGAAGGTACTTGAGGACGATCATGGCGATGAGCGCCAAAACGATGAGCCCGAGCATCAAACGGTTCAGCCATCCAAAAACGCCCACATTCACCTGGGAGTCAGCGACGGAAGATCCATTCATTTGTAGACACGCTTCCACGTTGTCAGCCGGCCGTCAGGCCCAAATTGCAGCTGGAGGTATTGGTCTGGGGTGCTGTTCACGCTCACGGCCCCACCGCCTGCCCATCCCCACCGGCCCCAGTAGCCCAAGCCAAAGGCAGGGGTTGGCGTCGAATAGACCTGCCCCCGGTGCATCAACCATTCCGCAACGACGGTTCCATCCGTGGTGCTTTCCTTGCGCAGCGGGGGCCCATACTCCTTCACCGAGTCATCATAGGAATACTGCCCGATCCGTGCGGGCCAATCGGTGCGTGAGGTGGTGGCGCAACCACCGACGAGGCATCCCAAGAGCAACCCCAGCATGGCACGAAACCATATCCCTCGTGAATAGCTGCGGAGTTTTTCCATGAGCAAAGCCTAGGATCGAATCCCTCAGGCGGCAACGAATCGCCTCACCTCGATGTCAGGCATCAAACCTCCGTGATTTCCGGATCCTTGCGTTCCTGGCGTGACCAGAACCAGGCGATGACCACGCTGATCTCGTACAGGAACATGAGGGGAGCCGCCATCAGCATCATGGTGAGCGGGTTGCCGTCGGGCGTCACGAAACCGGCGACGATCAGGATTCCCACGTAGAAGTAAGCCCGATACTTGGACAGTGCGGCGACGTCGAGAAGGCCGATCTTCACCATGGAAAGCAGCACAAGCGGCAACTGAAAACTCAGCCCCATGCCCAGAAGGAACCAGCAACAGAAACTGATGAACTCGTCAGCCCTCCACTCATCAGCCCCGAAACCGAGCCAATTGGAAAAGGCGGCAGTCGTGCTGAGGGTGATGGGCAGCATCACAAAATAGCAGAAGGCGATACCCGCAAAGAAAAGGAAGGAGCCTGCACCAGCCACGCGATAGAGGAACTTCTTCTCATGCACGTGCATCGCCGGAAGGATGAACTGGCCCAGGAAGAACAGCACGAAAGGCGCAGAAATGGTGAGGCCGCCGAAGATCGCCAACTGGACGGCGATCGTGAATCCACCCCCGGGACTGTAGGTCTTGAGGGTCATCGGCATGTCGTAGAGAACCGATGGAGGTGGATTGGTATCTGCCACCAACGCCATGACCGAGTTGTCCCCGATCTGGACGGGCATCACCCGATACACCACGTCGTTGGTGACCGGGGAATTGCCGAGCATGAACTGCTTGGCAGGCAAACGGGCCAAAAGGTTCGTCCCGATGGTGACGATCACCTTGGGCTCCTTTGAAATCCGGGCCTTCTGGGCCGTCTCGAGCGGAATGGTGAGGACCCGGATGATGAAATTGCCTGCACTGAGGCAAGTGATGACGCCAAGGAAGATCGCGATGGCGCAACGGATGAGCGTCCAGCGAAGATCTTCCAGATGCTCAAGGAACGACTTAACCGGGCCGCCCCCTTCTTCATCGGTGGGGTCGCCATCAGCCATGACCGGAAGATGATCGGACTCGTCAGACATTCCTCGTAAACTCCATTGGGGCAGACCGCTGATTTGCGGTCTTCAGGACAGCACAAAGGGCCCGGAAGATCCTCCGGGCCGCAAGATCCACATTCCTCCAGCAGACTCAGCTCTTGTTGCTGTTCTGGGAAACGGTCTCGCTCGGCTTGCGGGGCTGCAGCGTCGGGGAGGGTTCTTCCGAGGCGCGATGAAGTTCGTCTTGCACGTCACGAGAAGCCTTCTTGAACTCCTTGATGCCGGTGCCGACGCCCTTCATGAGTTCGGGAACCTTGCGTGCGCCAAACAGGACCAGAACCACAACTGCGATGATGATGATCTCGGTCGTACCGAGCATGCCGACCATGGAAAGTGTCATAGAGAGCCTTTTCGTTTTGCTGACCGCCTTGGACAGGCCCGATGCCCACCCCGATCCCCGCGGCCACTATTTCGTTATGGATACAGACTAGAATCCCGCCGGTTCCCGGTAAAGGTGCAAAAACCCACAAAAACAGCGCCCGGGAAACCTCACGGCTTCCGGGGCGCTTGAGAGGTTAAGCAGGTTTGTTCAGCGAACCGGAGCGGCGATGGGCGTCAGGAGGATGAACTCGCCGCGACGATTCTTGGCATAGGCTGAATCGTTCTGGGCGGGATCCGCGGGCCGGGCCTCACCGAAGCTGACGGTGGTGACATTGGCGGAAGAGACCCCCATGTTGAGGAGGGACTCACGGATCGAAAGCGCCCGGCGTTCACCCAAGGCCAAATTGTAACCTTCGGTGCCGCGCTCGTCGCAGTGCCCGGCGACCTCCAGCTTTGAGTTGGGGTTGGCCTTGAGGTACTCAGCAACGGCTGCGAGCTTGGCGACCTCGGATTTCTTCACCGCCGACTTGTCGTAATCAAAGTAGACCGTGTTTCCGCGGAACATTTCGGTATCTTCGCGCATTCCATCACGAATGTTTCCAGGAGGAAGCGCGGTGTTTCCGTCGCTGTCAGGGCCAGGTCCCGGATTGGTGACCGGAGGCAGGTCAATGCCGGTTCCGCCGGTGTTTGGGTTGTACCGCGGCCCGGGCGTTGGAACACCTGTTGAGGAACCACCGGTGTTGCCGCCACCGACCGTCGGGGGCAAGGGATTGCCTTGGGTCAGGTCAGTGGAAGTGCCGCCGCGTCCCTCGGAACCGGGGATGGCGGTGATGTTCTTGGGACGGGACTTGCAGCCGGAACTGGCCAGTGCCAGTGCGGCAAGCAAGCCAAGGAAACCGACATGGAGGAGTCGCTTCATAGTGTGCTGCATCGCGGGTGGAGAGTCATTTGGCCCAACTGGGCTGGCCGCAACTCCCCGAAATCGTCCTCACATCCTTTGCCTGCCGCGTGAACGCGTCAAGCAGGGAGAGCTTCCGGACGTTGCCTTGTCGACGAATCACGGCCAGCGTGCGCGAATTCGGAGCCCAACTGGGGTCCTCGCCCTCCCCAATCCTTTCGGCAACGCCACCCGCTGCCGCCACTCGGTACAATTCGAAGTTCTTGCCGCCTCCCATGCGGGTGAAGGCAATCCACTTTCCGTCCGGAGACCAGTCCGGTTCGGTTGCGCCCCTCAAGCCACCAATCGACAGCGGCCGCATGCGGCCGCCGTTGAGGTCGACCAACTGAAGACGGGTGCCCCCGCCTTCGCTGGACGAGAAGCACAGCGTCCGACCGTCCGGGGACCAGCAAGGAGAGGACTCCGCCTCGCGGGTGGAGGTCAACTGACGCAAACCCGATCCATCCACATTGCCTACCCAGATATCGGGACTCCCGCCCTTGCTCAGAACCATGGCCATCTTCGTTCCATCGGGGGAAACGGCGGCGCCGTCATTCATTCCGTTGAAATTGGAGATCGGGCTGCGGGCACCACTGGCGAGGTCGTGGGAATAGATACACGGCCGTCCGGGACGGAAGCTCGTGTAGAACAGGGTGCGATGCCCAGGCTGCCACGCGGGCGAGCGCGCGATGGTCCCATCCTGGGTGAGTTGGAACGCGTTGGCACCGTCGTAATCCGCCACGAAGATCTCGGAGACCATCTCGTTGTTGCCGTTCCGCTGACCGGTCTCGTGCTTGAAGGCGATTTTGGAGCGGGCGATACCGGGACGACCTGTCACTGCCTGAACCACGTCGTCGGCGAGGGTGTGCGCCTGCAACCGCGGCGTTCCACCGGGATAAGCCCGCGCCAGGATGGAACGTTTGGAGGTGTCCTGAAGGGTTCCTTCCACCTGGGTGCCGTTCTTGCCCGTCAGGATGAAGCGCGCCTTGTCCTCCGAAACCAGGGAGAATCCCGCCACCTCGAGGTCAAACTTCAACGTCTGGTCCACCTCTCCGGTGTACCCGCTGATGGAAATCGGGATCAGCCCTGCAACCTTGTCGTCGATGACAATGGCCGCCTCCTGCGCCCAGCCATGGCATGTGAAAAGCACCGCGGCCAGGGCGGCCATGAAGCCCCGGCGACGGTTTGAGAAACGGATCATTGGGTCCCTTCGAGTCTGAACTTGATTCGGAATGTACGCTCGGGATCGGTGGATCCGGCCGGCAGACGTTCCAGGGTTCGATACCGTTGGATCACCTCCAGGACAGAGTCATCGAGTGACTTGATCCCGGATTTCTCCAGCAATTCGAACCGAACCAGACGCCCGTCCCGCGCGACTGTGATCGCGACTCCGACGTACGCCACGGGCACCGGCAGCGAACTGGGACGCCGCCATCGTGCCTCGTAGAATGATTTGAGGTAAGTACCGTACCCGATCCAGACCTCACCGCCGCCACCAGGCCCGGGGACAGAGATCTCTGTCTGGCCGGACAAACCCTGGGCAAGCTGGCTGCGGATGCCTCCCACGGCGCTTTTCCAGCGCTCAGCCGCCTCCTTGCTGGCCTTTTCCCGAGCCTGCTGATTCGCAAGTTCTGCGGCAGCCTCTTCTGCGGCGATCTCCGCTGCCGTGGGTCCCTTGGGCGCGGCAGCGACCTTCACGGCACGGCTGGTGTTCACCTTGGGCCCACCCTTCACGGCCGTGTCCGTGTCCTGGGCCTTTACCAACATCGAGGAAACCTTGATCCCGGCATCCGACTTGGCCGGTTTGTCGACCGGCTTGTCTATGGGCTTGTCGACCGGCTTATCCACTGGCCGCGTCGGTGTGGTCGGCGTTCGGACCACGCGCACCTCGGGCTGCGGCGGCGCTGTGGGGGGAGGGACCGGAGGTGCCGTTGGTCTGGGGGTAGGTGGTGTTGGGCGAGGTGCCGGGGTTCCGCCGCCTGCGCCTTGACCATCCGTGATCTTCACGCCTTCGAGACTGATCAACTCGATGGGGGGCAAGGCCTGAGGCTCAGTGAATGCACGACGCGACGCGATCAATGAAGCCGCGGCAAGCAACCCCACGACAGCGGCATGGGCCACTGCTGAGGTCGCGAAACAGCGTTGCTCCAAGGTGATCATCGGCGCGGAACCTCCGTAGCGATGTCGAAACGCGTGATTCCGTTGCGTCGGCAGACATCGAGAATCTCGGCTGGGAAGCGGAACTTGCCCTCCCGATCGGCGCGGATCCGGACGATCATCTCCGGGTTCCTGCGATACTCCTCGCGCAATTCCCGTTCGAGGGCTTCCACCGTGCCCACCTTCCGTCCCCGGAAGTAGTAGACGCCATCGGTGGACACCTCGACCGAGACGGCGTCCTTGGGGTCGCCCTGCGTCCGGGCCGCACCTCCCACGGGAAGTTTGAGGGGAATGCTCTGTTCCAGGAGCGGCGTGGTGATGACGAAGATGATGAGCAACACGAACGCCAGATCGAGGAGCGGCGTGATGTTGATCTCGTTCAACGTCACCAGGTGGTTCCTTTGCGAAAAGCGTCTCATTGTGTCTCCATGCGCCCCATCACCCACTCACCAAAGTCGCGGAAGATTGGCCGAGCCTCCCGAAAGGACGAACATCAGGATGATCATGACGATGATCCCACCCAGGACCATCCCGATCACCCACCAATTGAAACCGGCGGTTCCCCGCTTGGAACTGGACGAGGAAGAACGTCCCTTGTGCAGCCGGCGGTTGCAGGCGTCGCAGCGGACGTTGACCCGGCGGTTCTTGGCGTCGCACTCATGGCATTTGACCCAGAGGTGCGAACCGCAGAATTCGCATTCCTCCAGATTCACAGCGTTGAGGTGCTCGCACTTCACGCAGAGGACACCGCGCACCGTCTTCCGGGCGGCATCACCGGACCGTCCCGCCGGTTCTGCCGCTGAAGCCCGTCCGTTCTCCGCACCCGATGGTGCCTCGTCTGACTCTCGCCCGCTCATTCGTCCCGAAGAAATTCAGTTTCCATGCGCGAAGCCAGGCTTTGCGCGAAATTGTCCAACTCCACCGTCAGCACCCGCATCGTGTGGACCAGCCAGTTGTAGCCGAACATCGATGGGATCGCGACCAGCAGGCCCGCCACGGTCGTGATCAACGCAGCCGAAACACCCGGTGCCATCGCCGCAAGGTCTGCCTTCTGTTTCACCGCGACGCCGCCGAAGGTGTCCATCACACCCCAGACGGTTCCAAGCAATCCGAGGAACGGGCCGCCTGAAACCGCAATCGCCAGAAGGATCAGCCCGGATTCCAGCTTCAACGCCTCGCGCGCCACCGCGCCTTCCATGGAGCGCTTGATGTGCTCCATGGATTTGATGCTGATCTCGGATTTGCGGGTGCCGTCAGGATTCTTGGTACGGATGTCCAACTCGGAGCAGCCATCCTCGTAAACCGAGAACAACGGGCACCCTTCCACGCCCAGCTTCCGTTCGAAGATCTCGAGCACGGCCTTCTGACGGCGGAACTCGATCTCGAAGTGGTGGTTCAGCTTCTTGGCCCGCCGCATCTGGAGGGCCTTCGCGGCCATCGTCGACCACGCAAAGATCGAGAAGACCGCGAGGACGATGATGATGATCTGCGCTTCCGCAGTCGCCAATTGCCAGATCTGGAAAAGGGAAAGCTTCTGCGAGCCGGCCGAAGCCAGCAGTCCCAACGGAAAATTCATCGCAAGGTTGGTGCCCGTTATCACCACCGGAATGGGCCTGAACTGGAGGCGGCGCGATTCATGCCGGCGATGTTAGCTGTGCTGCCCTGACGGCAGACACGTTCCTTGTGTTCGACCAAAGACCGTCCATTGGCAAGGGCGAACATGGGTTTCACCACGAAATCCTCCTGCGGCCCGCCCCATCCCCTTTCCGAGCGATCCCGACCGGCCGTTCCGAGCCTTCTTCCCAACGGGAAGGGTTTTTCGGCTTCCGCATTCCCGCGTCCCCACAGACACTGGGCCAACATCATGAATCCCCTTCCCTTGCAGACGTCGCGAAGACGCTTCCTGCGCGCAACCGCCGGGGCGGCCTTTGCCACGCCGTTCATCATGCGCGACCTGATCGCGCGTCCCCCCTCTTCCCAGGTCCTCCATGCCAGCTTCGGCGCTGGGGGCATGGCCTGGGCCGACCTCAACGAGATCGCTTCCCACAAGTCCGTGCGCATCGTCGCGGTCGCGGATGTCGACTCCACGCGGACCGGCGAATTCCGGAAGAAGTTCCCCGATGCCAAGGTCTACGCGGACTACCGTCAACTGCTGGACAAGGAGAAGCTCGACTCGGTCAACGTCTCCACGCCGGACCACATGCATGCCCCGCAGGGCATGGCCGCCATGCAGCGTGGCATCCACGTGTATGGACAGAAGCCGCTGACCCACGACCTGTACGAATGCCGACGCCTCACCGAGGTGGCGAAGCAGAAGAAGCTCGTCACCCAGATGGGCATCCAGATCCATTCTGCCACCGAGTACCGCCTCGCCACCCGTCTCGTGCAGGACGGCGTCATCGGCAAGGTCCGTGAAGTCCACACGTGGAGTTCCAAGGAATGGGGCGACAACGGCGCGATGCCCGACCGCAAGGACCCCTTGCCCACCGGCCTCGACTGGAACCTGTGGCTCGGCGTCTGCGCTGATCGCCCCTTCATCGGGCAGGGCTGGTATCATCCCGGCAACTGGCGTCGGCGGCTTGATTTCGGCACTGGGACATTTGGCGACATGGGATGCCACATCTTCGATCCCGTGTTCAGCGCCCTGGGTCTGACCGCACCCATCTCGGTGAAGTCCCTCGGGGCCGCCCCGAGCAACCATTCCTGGGCCACCAATGCCATCATTGAGTATATCTACCCGGCCACGCCCTTCACGATTCCCGGCACGGTACCGGTTACCTGGTACGACGGACGGAAGCGCCCACCCGCGGATGTCGTCAGCCTTCTCGGCAAGGTGGGGCTCCCTGATCAGGGTTCCATCATCATCGGCACCCAAGGCGTGATGGTCGTGCCTCATGTCGGACGCCCCATCCTGCTGCCGGCCCAGAAGTACGACGGGTTCAAGTACCCGGACGTCGGCTCCGCCAATCACTGGCATGAGTTCATCGACGCCGTGGGTGGAACCGGAAAGACCTCAGCCGGGTTCGATTACTCCGGTCCGCTGACCGAGAGCGTCCTGCTGGGTTCGGTCGCCACGCGCTTCCCGAACCAACTGCTGGAATGGAACAGCGCGAAGCTCAAGTTCACCAACGTCGCCGAGGCCAACCAGCACGTCCGCCGCGCCTACCGCAAGGGTTGGGAAACCAAGGGACTCTGAACCCAAGGCCGCCGATGCGCCCGCTCCGCCAAAACGGAACCTCCCGCCCCAACGGAGCGGGCGCCTCCCCGTCCCCGGCCGCCGTAGCCGACGACATCAGGAGGCGATGGTTGGTCGTTTGCCTTCTCCTTCTCCCTTTCGCTGCCCACGCTGCGCCGGCGACGCCCCACCCACTCCAGATCCTCGCGACCGAATGCTTCCCCTGCCATCGCGAGGACAAGGCCAAGGGCGGACTCGTCCTCACTTCCCGGGAGGCTATCCTCAAGGGTGGCGGCAACGGCACCGTCGCCGCTCCCGGCCAGCCTGCCCAGTCTCGGCTGATCGATCTCCTCCGCAAGGATGGCGATCCCCACATGCCGCCGAAGAAGCAGCTTCCCGCCGCCCACATCCGCGCCCTCGAAAACTGGGTCCGCGAACAGATGCCCTGGGATGACTCCGCCCTCGACGAAGCCTCCGGTCCCATTGCGAAGGTCACCTTCGAAACCCTTCCGCCCGGTCACCAACCGGTCCAATCCCTCGCCTTTGTCCCCGGCACCAACTTCCTCGCCATCGCGCGCGGCCCATCGCTTCACCTGCTGGCCCTGCACACCAACACGCCGCCGATCCCTCCCCCAGTCCTCGCCCATCCCGAAGGCATCGAAGCCCTCGCCATCAGTCCGGACGGCCGATTCCTCGCCACGGCCGGATTCCGCCGCGTGCGACTCTGGAACCTCCCCGACCTCACGCCCGCCGCCGACCTCACCAACGGCATCTCCGGCCGGTTGACCGCCCTCGCTTTTTCCCCCGACTCCAGCCAACTCGCCGCCGGCGACGCCACCCCCGGCCTCTCCGCGCAGGTCCGCCTGCTCGACCTGGCCTCGCGTCGCTGGATCCGGTCCTGGCGTGCGCACGGCGATTCCGTCCTGGGCCTCCAGTACAGCGCCGACGCGTCCCGAATGGTGACCGCAGGCGCGGACCGACTTGTGCGCGTCTGGTCGCTTCCCGACGCCAAGCCGGTGGCCACCCTCGAAGGCCACACAGCGCAGGTGCTTTCTGCGGCGTTCAACACCAACGCCACCCAGGTCGTTTCCGGCGGTGCGGACAAGCAACTCTTTGTCTGGGACATCGCCACCCGCGAAAAACTGGTGACGCTCGGCAACCACGCCCACGCCGTGAACGTCACGGCCTGGCCGGACGACAGCCGCGAGGTCTTCGCCGCGACCGAGGACGGAGCCCTCCTCCGGTACGAAAACCTCAAGACCCACACCGGCGAACAAAGCTCGGCTTCCGGCGACGAACGCCGCATTGCCTCGATCCCTGGTCACCTCCAGAGCTTCGCCGTCCGCAACGACCGCCAACACGTCGCCGCCGGCACCCAGCAGGGTCTCGTCGTGGTGTGGAACCGCGACGGCCGCGAAATCGCGCGCCTCGCCCCGCTGTCTGCCACCACCGAAAGCCCTTCGCAACGGCTCGCCTCCGTTCCCGGCAAACCGACTCCGCCCGCGCCGCCCAAGTCCAAGGAACCCAGCAAGGGCAAGTCTACCCAAACCCTTGCTCCCGAACGCTTTGCGCGCCTCTCGGTTTACCCCGAGCACCTCGCCCTCTCCGCCGATGCCCCGACGCTTGGTTACCGCGTCACCGGAATCAGCCAGGACGGACGCGAATACGACCTGACGGATTTCGCGAAGGCCCGCATTCCGTCGAAGGCCCCGTTCGAGGCTTCCGCTCCCGGCGAACTCATCGCCCACCGCGGCAGTGGTTCGAACACGGTGACGCTGTCCTTTGGCAAGCTCACCGTCCCCTTGCCCGTCGTCGTTCAAGGTGCCGGCAAGAATCCGAAGGAACCCTGGCCCCTCGAACCCGTTTCGTTCACCCGGGATGTCCTCCCGCAACTCGCCCGCGCCGGTTGCGCCTCTGGCGGATGCCACTCGAAGCCGGAAGGCCAGAACGGCTTCAAGCTCTCGGTCTTCTCCTACGACCCGAAATCCGATCACGCCGAGATCGTCGCCGACGTGCGGGGTCGTCGACTCTTCCCTGCGGCCCCCGAACAATCCCTGCTCCTCCAGAAGCCCCTGCTCGGCATCCCGCACGAAGGTGGCCGCCGCATCGACGAAGGCTCCACCGCCCACACCACCCTGCTCCGCTGGATCCGGGATGGGGCCCCGTACGCTCTCACCAACGAACCCACGTTGGCCACGGTCGAGGTGTTCCCCACCGAACGGACCGCCCCGTCCGACTCCTCCCATCGCCTGCTCGTCCGTGCCCGTTACTCCGACGGTTCGATCCGCGACGTGACCCGCCTGGCGGCCTTTGAATCCAGTGATCGCGAACTCGCCGCCGTCGACGAACACGGCCGGTTCACCGCCGGCAAGCATCCCGGCACCGCGGTCATCGTCGCTCGCTACATGGGACAGGTCGCCGCGACGCGCGTGCTCGTCCCTGCCGAGCGCCTGCTGCCGCCGGAACGTTACGCCCAGCTTCCCACCAACAACTTCATCGACCCCATCGCCCACGCCCGGTTCCAACGCCTCGGGCTTCTCCCCTCCGAGACCTGCACCGACGCCGAATTCCTGCGTCGCGTGAAGCTCGATGCGATCGGCACGCTCCCGACGCCCGCCGAGGTCACCGCCTTCCTCAATGATTCCTCGCCGGACAAGCGGCGCACCGTCATCAACCGCTTCCTCGAAGACCCCGCGTACGCCGATTTCTGGGCGGGCCGCTGGGCCGACCTGCTCCGTCCCAACTCCGACCGCGTGGGTGTGAAGTCGGTCTTCGTCCTCGACCAGTGGATCCGCGAGCAATTCCGCCTGAACCGCCCCTACGACGCGTTCGTCCGCGACCTCCTCACCGCCGAAGGTGCCAACCACCGCAACGGCCCGGCCGTCGTTTACCGCGACCGCCGCGAACCACCCGAACTCACCACCCTGTTCTCCCAGGTCCTGCTCGGCGTCCGACTCGAGTGCGCCCGCTGCCACCATCATCCGAATGAAAAGTGGAGCCAGGAAGACTTCTACCAACTCGCCGCCTGCTTCGGCTCTGTCCGACAGAAGGGTGCGGGTCTTTCGCCGCCGATCTCCGCCGGACGCGAATCCTTCTATTTCGCCAAGGGCGGCACCGTGAAGCACCCCGTCACCGGGGAGGTCATGCCCCCGCGCGCTCCCGACGGTCCCCTGCTCACCGCGGGCGACGTGGACCCGCGCCTCGCCCTCGCCGACTGGGCGACCGCCACCAACAATCCATTTCTGGCCCGCGCCCTCGTCAATCGCGTCTGGGCCTTCTGCTTCGGCCGCGGCCTCGTCGAACCCGTCGACGACTTCCGGCTCTCGAATCCCTGCGTCCACCCTGAACTCCTCGACGCGCTGGCCGCTGATTTCGTCGCGCACGGCTACGACCTGAAGCACCTCCTGCGAACGCTGTTCAACTCCCGGCTCTACCAACTCTCCACGCGTCCCAACGAAACCAACCTCGGCGACACCCGCCACTTCTCCCGCGGATACCGCCGCCGCCTTCCCGCCGAAGTCCTCGACGACGCCGTCTCCGACATCACCGGTTCGCCCGACACCTTCGTTGCGACGCCTCCCGGCTCCCGCGCCACGCAGACGTGGTCCTACAAGATCGACTCCCATTTCCTCGACGCCTTCGGCCGCCCCAACGCTTCGTCCGATTGCCCCTGCGAACGCGACCTCCGCCTGAGCGTCGTGCAATCGCTCCACCTGATGAATTCGCCGCGCCTGCAGAAGCGGATCAGTAGCGCCGAGGGACGCGCCCGGAAGCTCGCCGACTCCAACCTCACCCCCGAGGCCATCGTCGCCGAACTCTACCTCGCCACGTACGGACGTCCGCCCCTCCCCGACGAAGTCCAGGACGCCACCGCGCCCTTCCGCGCCACCGAGGCAAAACGCGCCACCGCCGTCGAAGACGTGCTCTGGTCGCTACTGAATTCGCCGGAGTTCCTGTTCAATCATTGAGGAACCCCAACTGGCTCCAACGCGATGAACCAGACTCCAACCCAATCGCTCACTGGACCAAAGCGATTCGGAGGCTGGGTCCCCGTCATCGTCATCCTGCTGATCGCTGCGGCAGGCACATGCGCCTTCATCCTTCGACCCCGACCTGAACTGACGTTCACTGAGACGCTGTTGCCAGGCTGCACTGAGACGCATTATGCGGTGGTCCACGACCAACTCCGCGTCACCCGCAACGGCAAGACCATCGCGGTGGTTCCTGCCTCAACCGGATTGCTCGCAGCCGCGCGCAATCCCTCCATTGGAGCCTTGGGGGATCGTTACGAAGAACCCGGGATGTGGGATGGGATCCACGTCATGTTCCGTTTCGCATCTGGCGGGACGAACAAGGAGATCAAGATCGAAAACCGATACGTTCCCTCCCTAAGCGGCATTCTGGATGAGTGCAATCGATTGCTTCCGAAGACGGCCCAGTCGCATTTGAACAGTTCCCTCATCTCAAGGCGGCAAAGGCTGGAGGACTTCGCGGCTCGAATTAGGACCAACTCTTCGTTTCGCCCGGAGGTTCGCGTTCAACAGCTCGAAGAACTCCACAAGGCAGCCTCGGAGCTTCCTGAACCATCAAACGCCCCTACGGGAACCGAGCCTTCCCCGACGAAATCGAGAGAATGAAGCGGAGCTACCCGCCGTCTCCAAAGGTGCACAGCGTGATGCAGTCCCCATGAAACCCCTCTTCCAGATCGGCTCCGTGCTCCTCCTCACCGCCCTCTGCCTCGGCGCCGGCCCTGTCCTGGAGTCCACCAACCTCGTCACCGCCGCCCGCGCACAGATCGGCAAGACCGTCCGCTACGACCCCGCCTACCGGAAGCTCGATTACCCCAACGGCGACGTCCCCCTCGAATCCGGCGTCTGCACGGACGTTGTGATCCGAGCCCTGCGCTCCGGTCCTGGAATCGACCTGCAACAGCGCGTGCATGAGGACATGAAACAGAACTTCGCCCAGTACCCGAAGAACTGGGGCCTGAAGAAGCCGGACCCCAACATCGACCATCGCCGCGTTCCCAACCTGCAGACCTACTTCAAACGCAGCGGATGGGAGATCGAAGCCAAGGACGGTGTCCGGACCTTCCAGGCCGGCGACCTCGTGACCTGCATCGTCCCGCCGAACCTTCCCCACATCATGATCGTGAGCGACAAATCCTCGGACGCAGGCCGCAGGCTCGTCCTCCACAACATCGGCAAGGGCACCCAGGAGGAGGATCGCCTCGCCGACTTCCGCATCACCGGCCAGTACCGGGTTCCTCCTCCCCCTCAGCCCCGGCGCTCGCCTTGAGGGTTGCGCCTCTCGAATCGGCGTCCTTTACACATGGTTCGGGGAGGCGACGTCCTCGTCGCCGTCATGGAGCCATTCGCAGGGCGACGAGGACGTCGCCACCCCGTTCAGCAGGGAAACCACCCCATGACAATCTGTGCCCTCGGTGGAATCTGTGGATCCGAAAACCCCACAAACCCCGCCCCCATCTACGAACTCTGTGGCTCCGCCAGCAGCGCCATCAACTCCCGATGATTCGTCTTCCCGGTACCGAGCTTGGGAATCTCGCGTACGGTGCGGATCTCCCGAGGTACCGACAGGTTCGTGAGTCCCTTCTGCCGGATGATCTCGCGAAGGTCATTCAGGGTGATGCGCGGCTCCGTGGTGACCGCGACCAATTTCTCCCCCTTGTCCTCGCACGGCACCGCCACCACGGCGATCTCGCAGCGATTGCCAAACTGGGGAAACGCCCCGGCGAACGCATCCTCGACCGCCGTCAGCGAGACCATCTCACCGCTGACCTTGGCAAACCGCTTCAGTCGCCCCATGAGGAACACGAACCCATCCTCATCGACCCGCGCCAGATCCCCCGTGTCGTACCATCCGCCCAACGCCTGGAACTTCGCGTTCGAGTCCGCGTTGAGGTAGCCGCGCATGATGTTGTCGCCGCGCACCTGCAACCGTCCGCCCACGTCGATGCCTTCCACCGGTTCCAGCCGATACTCGATCCCCGGCAGGAAGCGTCCCACCGATCCGAACCGCGGTTCGATCCGTGAATTGGCACAGAGCACCGGGCTGCACTCGGTTGCCCCGTAGCCTTCGAGGATCCGGACGCCGAACTGCCGGGCCCACGTGTTCGCGGTGGCCTCCTGCAATTTCTCGGCACCAGCGACGAGAAATTTCACCGAGTTGAAATCGTACGGGTGCGCCTTGCGCGCGTACCCATTGAGGAAGGTGTTGGTCCCGACGACCACCGTGCAGGCCTTCTCGTAGACGACCGCGGGTATCACCCGGTAATGCAGGGGCGAGGGATACAGGAAGACGTAGAAGCCCTGAACCAACGGAAACAGCGTGCACGTCGTGAGCCCGAAGCTGTGGAACAACGGCATCGCGTTGAAGAAGCGCTCCTCGTCGGTGACATCCAGATGCGCCGTGATCTGGCGCACGTTCGCCAGCAGGTTGCGGTGCGTCAGTTCCACCCCCTTCGGAATCCCTTCCGAACCCGACGTGAACAGGATCACCGCGGCCTGGTCGGGCCGTGCCGACAATCCGCGGAAGGCACCACCGCACGACACGATGTTCGAGAGTAACCGCGACAGCTTCAGGCCGCCTGTCACGCCTGCACGCACCTCTTCGAGGAACACCAGTTCAATCCCGGCGGCCACCAGTGGTGCCAGGTCCAGCTTGGCCTTCTCCAGAAACGCTCGCGACGTGATCACCTGACGGACCCCCGCGAGATCCAGGCAGATCTTCATCACGGGCACGCCCGTCGAAAAGTTGAGGATCGCCGGCACGCGGCCCGCCGCCCACAGGCTGAGCAACGTGACCGGCACCGCGTTCACGTTCGGCAGGAGCACGCCCACGCGACCGCCCTCGGGAGTCTTCGCCAGCAACGCCCGCCATCGCGCCTCCAGCACGGCCACGCCGGTCATCAACCGCCGGTAATTCAGGGGCTGAAAGTTGATGTCCTCCAACACCGGCTTCCCGGGAAGCTTGGAAGCCGTGTCCGCAATCGCCGCCAGCACATGCGTCGGACCAAACTCCATCTCCACGCGGTACTGCTGTTCCAGCATCCGGTCCCGCAACCACGCCGTCAGACGCCGGCGCGCAACCGTGTTCGAGATCCCCTCCAACTTCGGCGAATCCAGCAATGGACTGAAATGCGCCGTCACCGTCGGAAACCACTGCGTCCATCCCTTGTGCCGCACGAACGGCACCCGCACCGCGCCACGCAGGTAACACAGGATCACCCGCGCCCGCGTCTTGTGCAGCAGGAAGCCCGTTCCATCGAAGAGCTTCATCATTGAACCCGTGAGCGTGATCCGCCCCTCGGCAAACAAGACCAGTCGCCCGCCGCCCTGAAGGAACTCCGCCATCCGCTTGGCCGCGTATGGCGACGACGGATCCACCGGAAACGTCCGGTGATTCACCATGATCTTCCGGTGAAGCCACGTCGTCTGCGCGGTCGTTGAACTGGTGACGAACTTCCAGTCGTCATCCAGCAGCGCCGCGAGGAAGGCCCAGTCCAGCCACGACACGTGATTGGGAATCAGCAGCACCGGCCCGGGCGCACTCAACACCGACGTGTCAAACGCGCGGAACCGGAACCACAACTTCAGGATCAGATGGAGCAACGCCTTCATGGTTGAGCCTCTTTGCGAACGGGGAAACGCAGCCACAGGAGCACCAGCAGGACCATCCCCGCGAGGACGAAGAAAACCTGGCCGGCACTGATCGGAACGCCGGTCCATTCCCGCGACTTCACACAGGCGGCAACCAATCCGCCCGCCAGCAGCATGCCGATGTTGTCGATCAGGTTCTGCACGGCGATCGTCTTGCCGAGTTTCGTGCTGTCCGATTCCGCCTGCAGCGAAGCGTTGAGCGGGATCAGGAACAACCCCGCCGCGAACCCTGCCGCAATCAGGAGCAGCGTCACCCACGGGAAGAGTGTCAGCCCCCCAACCGTCGTCGTGCCCTTCAGCCAGGGAACGAATTCCACCGTGCCGATGAGCGACAGGGTCAGCACCAGCAGGAACCCGTACCGACGCGTCCATGTGAGGTCACCGACCCGGTGGAGGTGTCCGGCCAGCATCGATCCCGCCATCACGCCGACGCTCAGCCACAGTCCGAGAAGCGACACCTGAAGGTTCGTCCCGAGCCCGAGGACATTCAGTCCCCACGCCTGGAAGTTCACCTTCATCGCCGCACCACAGACCCAGAACAGCCCCGTGCCCACCAGCACCCGCGCCAGACGCGAGTTGCGGAAAAGGTCCAGAAAATGACCTGCGAATCCCGCGAGGCTTTCCACCAGTTGGATCGCCGGATTTCCCCGCGTCTTGCTCATCGCCAGGTTCAGGCACAGCGAAAGGCCAAACACCCCGAGCAACGCGGCAAAGCACAACGGCAAGGTCAACCGATCCACCATCGCTGCGCCGCCCACGGCACCAACGATGATCGCCATCAACGTCAGTAGTTCCACCGTGCCGTTCGCCTTCACCAATCGCTCGGAGGGCAGGATCTCCGGCAGGATGCCGTACTTCGCCGGCCCGTAGAGGCACGACCCTATGCCCACGATCAAGTAACCGGGAATCTGCCACACTTCCCCACCCCAGAGGCTGACCGCGCACACCGCCGTCCCCAGCAGCTTCACCGCGTTGCCGCCGATCAACCATGAGGTCTTCGCGTACCGGTCATTCAGGAAGCCCGCGAGCGGAGCCAGCAAGATGTACGGCACGAACAGCAGCATCGTGTACATCGCGCTCCGGCTCCGAAGTGCTTCCTCGGTGATCGCCCCCGACTTTTGCAGCCGGGTCAACTGACCGACGATCACCGCAAGGATCGCATTGTCCCCGAAGGCACTCAGGAACTGGCTCGCCAGGAGCAGTGGATAATTTCGACCGTGGTTCATACGCAGTTTGTCCGCAGGGCCCGTGGGTACACCCTGGCCCGACTTCCCCGTGAATTGATAGTACCGATGCCAGCCCCGTCCGCGTCGATCCGACCTCGGTCCGGGGTGGCCGACGTCTTCAGCAGCTTGTCGGAACTTCCTGCAACACCTTCACCGTATGCGGAATGGCCCCGACCACAAATCCGAGGCAGTCCACCGCGCCCGCCGGCTTGCCCGGCAGGCACACGACCAGCACCGACCCCACCGAAGCCGCCAGGCTACGCGAGAGGATGGCGTTCGGCGTCAGTGCGAGGCTCTTCATCCGCATGACCTCGCCAAACCCGGGCAACTCCTTGTCGGCAATCTCGCGCACGGCCTCGGGCGTGACATCCCGGCGCGCGATTCCGGTTCCGCCCGTGGTCAGCACCAACTGCGCCCCACGGTTGGCACACTGACGGATGGCCCGCTGGATCGCCGACTTCTCGTCCGGCACCAACTCTTCCGCCACCACCACCCATCCATACCCCGCCGACGCGGTCTTCAGCGCCGGCCCGCCAAGGTCTTCATAAACGCCCTGCGACGCCCGGTCCGAGATCGTCACGATGCCAACCTGGATTTGCATGCGCGAAACCTACCCAACCGCCCCGCGGACGGGGAGCAACAACTGGAAAGGGGGCAACTGGCCCAGAGCGCGGCTTGGAACGGGGAGGCGACGTCCTCGTCGCCATTCCAAAGTCTTCCTCCGGGCGATGAGGACATCGCCGCCCCGTCGACAACCCGCCTCACACCCACCACTGGGGGTCGATCTCCGGAAACAGGTTGTCCTGCTGTTCCATCGCCACGAGTGCCGGTTCGTCCCACGGATCACGCCCCGTCAGCATGCCCTCCAGTTTCCGGAATCGGGCTTCATGCTGCTCGAACCGCGCCTTGGCGTAATCCTTCGCCGTCCCCATGCGGATCAGGAACGGCCAATCGCTGGCCTGCGCGAGCATCAATTCACGCGCCAATTGCGACAGCGCCCGCAACCGCACACCCCGCGCCGTCGGCTCCAGCTTCGCCAATGAGGACATCCGCCCAGCCATCCACCGCAGCGGTCGCTGCATCCAGGCATTCGAGGTATCCAGCCACACCGCGAGGTAGCCACTTTCGCCCCACGTGGACGCTGCCGGCGTGCAGACCGGATTCACCGGATTCTCACCCAGATATCCCCCCAGACTGACCAACCGGATGCCTTCGCCGCCTTCGTCGATCCGTCGGACCACCGCATCGAGGAACTGCGGTCCCTCGTACCACCAGTGGCCAAACAACTCGGCGTCGTAAGGCGCGAGCAACATGGGCGGGCGCGCCATGTTTCGGACCTGCGCCCGCAGATGACGGGCACGTTCATGGACAAAGTGGTGCGCATGTTCGCGAGCCGCCGCGGACGCCTCCACCGGGTCGTACACTTCCTTCGGTCCATCTCCACCCGTGACCCGGTGATACTTCAACCCCGTGGCCACGCGCACACCGGTACCCGCGGCATACGGCGCCAGGTAGCCCCATTCCGCCGAGTCGGCGAGATCGGAATGGAACTCCCGGTACCGCGGATCGCCGGGATAACCGCCATTGCGACTCCAGACCTGCCGCGCGCTCGCCGGATCCCGTGCGAAAGCCGCCAGGCCGGACGGGGTCACGACCGGTCCGAACACTCCGTGGGGCGACGGAGGCTCGGCCATCAGGAGCCCGTGCGTCTCGACCACAAACCACCGAAGCCCGGCGGCAAACAACTCGGCCTCGATGGCCGGAGAATACGCGCATTCGGGAAGCCAGATTCCACGCGGGGCCACGCCGAAGTGACGTCGGTGTTCGTGGACGGCCATCCGGATCTGACCGCGCAGCGCGCCGGGTGTATCGGCCAGCAACGGCAACAACGCATGGGTCGCGCCACAGGTCAGCAACTCCAACCGTCCCGCCTGCGCATGCCGCGCCCACCCCGCCAGGATGTTTCCGTGCTCCCGGGTCCACGTCTCCCGAACGTCCGCCAACCGCACCCCGTAATGCTTCGCCACCCGCGCCCAATCCGGCTGCAACAGGTGCCGATCTTCCTCCTGCCGAACCAGCGTCTCCGTCCGGGCCAGATGCTTTTCGAAACGCTCTTTCAACAACGCATCCGAAAGCATCGCCGCCAGCGCCGGCGAGACCGTCAGGTTGATCACCCCCACCACACCGTCGCGCTCCCAGCCATCCAGCATCCGCAGCAGCGGCACATAGCACTCGATGATCGCTTCGAAGAGCCAACGTTCTTCCAGGAAGTCGGCATGCTCCGGATGCCGCACAAACGGCAGGTGCGCGTGCAACAACAGCGATAGCTTGGGACGATACATCCGGGATTATCCCCGTTCAGGTGCCCAACCCGCCCCACTCGTTCAGGTCCGCATCCCATGCCGGAACCATCGGGTGCTCACCAACGTCGCCTTCCAGCACGGTGCCGCGCTGGAAGCGGACCGACGCCTGCCGCCTCTCGACGCCATCCGCGGAAGTCGCCGAGACCGGCAAACCGTAGTCCCCGTCCGGAAACGCAAACCGGAAGCTGAACGAACCATCCGGGCGCAATGCCACTGGCCTTCCGGCGATCGTGACGCGGGCATCGGGTTCGGTGCTGCCATGAAGGATGACCTCGGCATTGATGCGGAACCAGAAGGCCCGCCGCACCTCCGCCGGCATCGCCGCGGCCAATGCATCGCTGGCCACACCACCGGCCCCCGCTACGTCCCAAAGACCCGCCTCCAGCAACGAACTGCCCTTGCGCAAGACCCGGGAACGCCGCGTGGGCTGTTCCAATTCATCCGGCCCCGGCTCTCCGACCACTGCGCCGGAAGACTCCATCAGATCCCCAAGCCAGGCTCGCCACGACCAGCGCACCGGGCCTTCCGAGGTTCCTGGATCCACCCACTCTTCGGAACATTCCTCGACCCATTCCTCCTTCGAAACGCAGTCACCTCCGGACGCCGGTCGCGCCGCGAAACCATGCGCACCCTCTGTCCGCGGCGGAAGCGCCGCAGGCACGTAACCAACAGAGCATCCCGCCCCCGGTTCGCCGTCCCACGGTGCAATCGTTCCCCAGACCACCGGGCGCTCCTCCCGCTCGACGACCGCAGGCCGATCAGGAGGTGTGGGCACCGGATGCGAGATCGCCACCCCGTGCCAACCCGATCGATGCGAGTCGTACCCCAGCTCCGCCACATACGGCCGGCCGGATTCAATCACCGGCAACAGGACGGTCCCCGCCGCCTCGGTGGCCGGACGCTCGGTGATTACCGGACCGTCCGCGGACTCCGCATGCAACCGCATCCACCACCGACCGCGGCCCCACTCCTTTTCAGGTGCCTCCGCCGGGACTTCCTGACGATCCCAATGCGCGACAACCGTGAAAGGATCCCGCGCGGACAACCACACCTGGCCGGATTCGTCCGGCAGGTGAACCGCGGGCGCGACCGAGGGCGACCCAGAGACCGCAAGCGAGGGCGTCACTTCAACAACCGTCTCGGCCGACTCACCGGCTTCACCGGCATCTTGGGTTGTGGCCGGGTGCGCGAATGAGCTTCCCGTCAGAATCCCAGGATCAAAATCCGGTGGCGGCGCATCGCCCGTGAACAGGATCCTCGGCAGCGGCGGTGCCGAGGGGATCAATTCAATCCGTCGCGCCTGTGCGCGGGCGGAAACCGGATTGCTCCACCGGGGCGTGGTCACCTCGGTTTCCGGGCGTGGAACCGGGGCCACCTTTGGAGGAGGAAGGGTCGCTGCCAAGTCCGGGGATTTCAGGTCAGGGCCCAGATCCACAGGAACCGGCAACGGGGGTGGTACGTTGGCACGGGCGGCCTTTTGGCGGGCCGGTTTGCTCGGCAGGGTTCTGGCCGCAGCTCCGGAGGTTTCCAGCGCCAACTCCATCCAGAGCTCCGGCTCCACCACATGGCGAGCGCTGACCCACCCCTGTCCGATGGGATCGAAGGCCCGCCGCACCAAGGGCGACGGCTGAGGCCGGGCCCGCAGGACATCCACCGTCTGGTAGGGCGGTTGCCAGGGTTTGCCCGGCAAACACGCAACAGTCGGGGACGGTTCAGGCCGAAGCCTGATTTCAACCGCAGAGCCGGACTCGGAAACCGGCTGATCACCACGCCGAGAAGAGGAATTCTTCATGAGGCACGACTGGCCAAAAACGCCTGCGCGATTTGGCTACCCTCCCACCCCGTGTGCAACCCCGCAGTGTCGACC